>CAZIDB010000034.1:0-28373 GCA_964537965.1 uncultured Melioribacter sp.
CAGTAAGACTTGAAAATATTTTTAACATTAATTAATTCTGCCATTGAAGCTCCTTTTAATTAAATAATCTTTACCAGAAAAATTTTTACTCCGGAAATCAAAAACCTTAAATTGGAAAGTAAAAAGCCACTTAATATTTCGGCCCTTTGATTATAAAAACAATGAACTGATTATTCCTTTAATTAACATTATTCAGTTTTAACCTTCACGCCGTCTTTAATCTTTTCATTAATAGTCTCTACAACCTGGTCTCCCTCACTTAACCCGGAAGTAATTTCAGAATAAACATCAAACTGGCGGCCGACTGTAATTATTTTCTCTTCAATTAAGCCATCCCGTATTGTGTAAACAATTGTCTTGTTATCTTTCTTAACGATTGATGAAGTAGGAACAACAAGAACTGCTTTTTCTGTCACATCAGCTTTTTTATTTCCTTCCATCATAAATAAAACTTTAGCGCTCATTTCAGGAAGCACCCTGCTGTCATAATCTTTAAATCCAACTTTTACCATAACTGTAGCTTTAGACCTATCTGCAGTGGGAACAATTTTCGCTACATATCCGGGGTAACGTTTATCGGGATAAGCATCAAGTATAATCTCACAAGGCTGGTTCATAACAATGTTTTCAATATTAGATTCCGAGACATCTGTTTCAACCTGGAGAGAACTCATATCCGCCATTGTAACTACTGCAGCTTTGGAGGAAGCACTTGCAGCAAGCGGAGCAACAATTTCTCCAACGTCTGCATTTTTTGTAAGCACAGTTCCGTTAAACGGGGCACGTATTAACATATTTTCCATTGCAACCTCGGCACCGGTAACTCCGGCTTTCATCAACTCAATACTTGCAAGAACTTTTAAGTATCTTGCTTCTGCCGCATCAACCGCTTCCTGTGTTGTGGCATTTGATTTCAATAATTCTTTCTGTCTTCCATAACCTCTTTCGGCATCCTTTAATTCAGCTTCACTTAATTTTAAATTAGCTTTAGCCTGGTCTAATTGTGCTTTTATGTCGCTGTCATCAAGTCTTGCAATTACCTGGTTCTTTGAAACTTTATCACCTTCAACTACACCAAGGTAAATAAGTCTGCCTGTTCCTTTGGATGCAACATTAGCTTTTCTTTGGGCAACTACATAACCACTTGCTGTAAGAACCGCATTTGATTCTGATGGAGATCTCAAAACTACAGTTGTTAAATCTACTTCAACAGAAGTATCCATTAATGATTTAACAATGAAATATCCGGCAACAATTAAAATTGCCAGTACTAGGACAACAGCAATCTTTTTGTAGTAATAACTATAATCTCTTTTGGGATTATTGTTTTCCTCCGTCCGATTAATTCTTAAAGCCGAAAGATCTGCTCTTTTTGTTTCCATTCAATCACTCTTTTAAAATGGTTTATATAATTGTTACCGATGTTTATTAATAGTATTGATAAAGTATTTATACTCGCAATAAGTAAAGACACAAAATCTTAAAATCTTTGCTTATTCAGAAGTTCTTATCGGTAAATAACAGAATATTTTCGGTAAATGTTTCCTTCTTTTAGTAACATTTAAAGCAAAATTGAATTTATACGGTTATTGAGGTATATTTTTACTTGAAAAATCGATTGGTGTATGTCTACTCCCTTAATGAATCAATACCATAAGATCAAGGAAAAGCAGCCGGATACTATTCTTTTATTTCGTGTTGGAGATTTCTTTGAAACCTTTGAGGAAGATGCCAAAACTGCTTCTAAAGTTTTAGGTATTACTTTGACAAGAAGAGCAAATGGTTCAGCCGGTGATGTTCCTTTGGCTGGCTTCCCGTTTCATGCAATTGATACTTACCTTCCAAAGCTTGTCCGGTCCGGCTACCGAGTTGCCGTTTGCGAACAAATGGAAAATCCTAAATTTGTTAAGGGAATTGTTAAACGTGAAGTTATTGAAGTTGTTACTCCTGGTGTTGCTCTTAACGATAAACTTCTTGACCATAAAAAAAACAATTACCTCGCTTCAATATATATAAAAGATAACCTTGCGGGAATTTCTTTCTGCGATATTTCCACCGGCGAATATTTTACCTATGAAACTGCTGTTACAGAATTAAGGGCACAGATTGAATTAATCAATCCGGCTGAAATTCTTTACCAGAAAAAGGATAAAGAATTTTTAAGCGATTTACTTGCTAAGCTGAACCTGAACATCCGCCTTTCAAAAATTGACGACTGGATATTCAATATTGATTACAGCAGGGACATTTTAATTGCTCATTTCAGAACAATAAACCTTAAAGGATTTGGAATTGAAAATCTTTCTGCCGGTACTATAGCTGCCGGTGTTGTGCTTCATTACCTGCAGGAAACTCAGAAAGTAAATCTTACTCATATAAATAAAATTGCAAAGTACAATCCTTCGGATTATATGCTGCTGGATTTTGCTACAAAACGTAACCTTGAAATAACTTATTCATACCAGGAAGGAATAAGAGAAGGTTCGTTAATTTCTATCCTTGATAAAACCGAAACAGCAATGGGCGGAAGAATGCTTAAGAACTGGATTTCTGCCCCGCTTAGAAAATTAGAACCTATACTCAAAAGACAACAATGCGTTGAAGAGTTTTTCCTCAATAAAGAACTAAGGCAAAAAATTCAGAATGATCTTAGAGAAGTCGGGGATCTGGAAAGACTTATTTCAAAAGTATGTACGGGGCGTGCAAATCCAAGAGAAATTGTTGCGCTGAAATTTTCTTTGCAAAGAATTCCGGCAATTAAAGAAAGTCTGAATGAAGTTAAATCTCCGGTCCTTGTTCAGGTAAATAATCAGCTTTTACCATTAACAAAGCTTGTTGATAAAATAAATCTTTCTATAACTGATTCTCCCCCGTTAAACATTGCAGACGGTGGGGTAATTAAAAGAGGCTTTAGTGTTGAATTGGATGAACTCCGCGATCTTTCAATAAATGCAAAAAGCTGGATTGCCAACCTGCAAAAATCGGAAAGAGAACGAACAGGAATTTCTTCGCTTAAAGTTAGTTTTAACAAAGTGTTTGGTTACTATATTGAAATTAGCAACGCTAACAAAGATAAAGTTCCTGAAGACTACATTCGCAAACAAACACTCGTAAACGGAGAAAGATTTATTACTCCGGAATTAAAAACCTACGAAGATAAAATTCTTAATGCGGAAGAAAAGATTATTGAACTTGAATCCCAGTTGTTTAATGAAATAAGATTAGAAGCTGCATCGGAGGCAGAAGTAATTCAGCAAAATGCAAGACTTGTTGCAATGTTGGATTGTTACGTCTCGCTTGCAGAATGCGCTGATCAATATAATTATGTGAAGCCTGTAATTGATGAATCTGATAATATTGAAATTGTTGACGGTAGGCATCCTGTTGTTGAAAGAATAATGAAACCGGGAGAGAAATTTACTCCAAACAATTGTCATTTAAATAATACTGATTCGCAGATAATTATTCTTACCGGTCCGAATATGGCTGGTAAATCGGTTTACATCCGCCAGGTCGGGTTGATTGTACTTCTTGCACAAATGGGTTCATTCGTGCCAGCAAAATCTGCAAGAATCGGATTAACAGATAAAATTTTTACGCGCGTTGGCGCCAGTGATAATATTACCGCAGGTGAAAGTACATTTTTAGTTGAGATGCAGGAGACTGCAAATATTCTTAACAACGCAACAGAAAAAAGCCTGATCCTTCTTGATGAAATCGGTAGAGGAACAAGTACATTTGACGGAATTTCCATTGCCTGGGCTGTTACGGAATATTTACACGATTATGAAAAGGTTGCTGCAAAAACTCTTTTCGCAACCCACTACCATGAGTTGAACGAAATGGCCAGTCTTTTTCCTCATATTAAAAATTTCAAAGTTGAAGTAAGAGAATACGGAGACAAAGTAATCTTTCTTCATAAAGTAACTGCGGGAGGAGCAGACCACAGCTATGGAATACAAGTTGCACAGATGGCAGGTTTGCCTGAGTTTGTTACAAACAGGGCAAAACAAATATTGGAAAATCTTGAATCCAAAGAGTTGACACCTGTTGAAATTAAAAAAGCAAGGATAGCTAAATTAAAGCAAGTGGATGAGTCACAATTCAGTTTATTTGAAATTAAAGATGATTCGCTTCGCAAGGAAATTTCCGATATCGAATTGAACAGTCTTACTCCTATTGAAGCATTGAATAAACTTAATGAACTTAAAAAGAAAATTGAGAACGATTAAATGAAGAAATTTTATGTAATTCTTTTTGCTGTTTTAATTTTAGCTGCCGGGTGTGAGAAAAATTACTCTCCGGAAGAAAGAGAGTATATCAATAAAATTGAGAAGATAAGGATTAATAAAAACAACGAGATGAAGAATGATGCAAACTCACCCTTCAACCAGGAGCCTAAAGTACATTTTGAGGAATTGAAATATTTCGATATCAATCCCGGTTTTGTTTTTCAAAGTAAATTAACCGAATATTCTGCAAAGGATACTATTAAGATTTACGGAACAAAAGGTGAAGAGAGAAAAGTAATAAGGTTTGGATTTGTAAGTTTTTCATATAAGAACAGCATTTATAAAATGAAAGTTTATAAAGGAACAAGTAAAACGGGAGTTGAGTATTACAGCCTGTGGTTTACAGATAAGACAACAAATAAGGAAACTTACGGTGTAGGTCGTTATCTTGATTTTGAACTTAATCCCGATAAGGATTTTATTTATTCAATTGATTTTAATCTTGCGTATAATCCTTATTGTGCTTATAGTAGTAAATATAGCTGTGCTGTTCCCACTAAAGAAGATTATCTTGATTTAGCCATTGAAGCAGGCGAGAAAAAATTCCACGACTAATTACGTAAAAAAATTAAAATAAAAAATAGAGGTTAAAAAGTGGTTGTAGTTTTAGAAAAGAACGTAACCGAAATCCAGATTGAGAACATCATTAAACATCTTGAAGATTTTGGATTTGATGTCCATAAGTCCACTGGTATTGAATCAATTGTTCTTGGTGCAATTGGTGTTAAACCCGATTTTGATGTCCGGCAGGTTGAAATTCTTGATGGTGTAAAAGAAGTACACCGGATAACCGAACCATTTAAATTAGCAAGCAGAACATTTAAGAAAGACAAAACAATAATAAAAATTAAGGATGTTGAAATTGGTGGCGATCAAGTTGTAATAATGGCCGGGCCTTGTTCCGTTGAGAATGAAGAACAAATTAACCTGCTGGCGGAAATTGTTGCAAAGAACGGCGCTAAAATTTTACGGGGCGGCGCATTTAAACCCCGCACTTCTCCTTATGCGTTCCAGGGTTTAGGCGAAGAAGGATTAAAACTGATGCGCAAAGCTGCCGATGCTAATAACCTTCTTGTTATAACAGAAGTAATGCAGATTGAACAGATTGATTTAATTGATAAATACACAGATATCTTCCAGGTTGGTGCACGCAATATGCAAAACTATCCTTTGCTTAGTGAACTTGGCAAATCATCAAAACCAGTTATGCTTAAAAGAGGATTGGCTGCAACAATTGAAGAATGGATGATGGCTGCAGAATATATTCTCGCCAAGGGAAATAAATCCGTTATGCTTTGTGAACGCGGCATAAGAACTTTTGAAACTTATACAAGAAATACTTTTGATCTTTCTGCAATCCCTGTTGTTCATAAAAAAAGTCATTTGCCGGTTGTTGCAGATCCTTCCCACGCTACCGGTTACAGGGATCAGGTAATCCCGATGGCTCGTGCAGCAGTTGCTGCAGGTGCTGATTCAATTATGGTAGAGGTGCATCATAATCCTGAGAAAGCTTTATCTGATGGACCACAGGCATTATTACCGGAACAGTTTTCCAATATGATGAAGGAATTGAGAACAATCGCTCAGGCTATAGGAAGAACAATTTAAAATAAGAAAAATAAAAAAACAGATAGCCTCACCCCTTACCCCTCTCCAAGGGAGAGGGGTAGAAGATAAATTAGTTATATCAATTTTATTTTCATTTAAAAAGATTTGGACAATTACACAGAAATTTCATGAATATTTCAATTATCGGATTAGGTTTAATAGGTGGTTCAATTGCAAAAGGTTTGAAAGGACATGACCAATCGTTCCGCATTTCTGCTTTTGATAAAGCTGATATTTTAGATAAAGCCCTGGAACAAAAGATAATTGATGACAAACTTAATTCAATAGAAGAATCTGTTAATTCTGAAATAATATTTCTCTGCCTTCCGCTTGAACATTCGCTTTCTACATTTGAAAAAATAATTCCGGTTCTTAAAGATGATACAATACTTACTGATGTCTGCGGTATTAAGGGTATATTTGAAAAGAAGTGGGATGAAAACAAAAATAAGGGATTATACATTGGCGGTCACCCTATGACCGGCAAAGAAAAAGGCGGCTTTGAAAACTCCGATCCGCTTCTTTTTGAAAATGCTGTTTATATACTTTCAGATTCAAACAAAGAATCAGCTAATACACAAAAGCTTGTTGATGTTCTTAAACTGCTTGGCTCAAGGATTACTTTTCTGAATCCTTTTTTACACGATAAAGTAGTTGCCCGTGTAAGCCACTTACCCCAGTTACTTTCGGTTGGATTAGTTAACTCAACAACCAAAGGTTTTGCAAATATAAATCCTCTTGATTTTGCCGCAGGCGGGTTCAGAGACATGACAAGGATTGCTTCAAGTGATTTTAATATCTGGAAGGAAATATTGAAACTTAATAAACTTGAAATTCTTTCAGCCTTAAATTCACTTCAGAATGAAATTGACGACATCAGGCGATATCTTATAAATGATTCTTCAGACAAATTAAATTCAATGTTTAATTCCGCTTCGGAAAAACGGGATGAGATTCCCAAAAACACAAAAGGATTTGTCTCGCCACTTTACGATGTATTCGTTTTTGTAAACGATGTACCGGGAATAATAAGCAGGCTTTCAACTGCATTATTCAACGCCGGGATTAATATTAAAGACATGGAACTGCTGAAAATTCGGGAAGGAAGCGGAGGTACATTCCGCTTATCATTTGAATCCGCGGATGATGTTCACAGGGCTAAAGAAATTTTAGTGAATAATGGTTTTACAATAAACTAATGAAAAATAAATTCCTTACTCTTACTCTTAATCTTACCTTATTCTTACTCCTAATTTTTTCCTCATTTATCTTTTCTACTTGTAAAAGAGAGGAATTAAAACCTGGCATTGGAAAAGATGCAACGGGAAGTGCAATTCTAACTGCTTTTATAAATGGTGATAAATATGAAGACTCTGTTATAATTAAACCAATTGCAAAGTTTGAAAAATTTAATAACGTTACAATTGTAAACCTGTGGGATTCGGCCAAAGTAAGCAGTTATGGTGAAGGGTTATCTTTAAGAATTAAATTTGGAAATATTAAGGAAGAATTTTTATTACACGATTCAAGCTATTTCGCAACACCAATGTGGAATTCTGATTCTTTGCCAATCAGAATCCTGAAAAAGAATTATAAAGAATTTAATGAATGGAAGAAGACGATTCCTGAATTAAATTCTGATGCGATTATCCTCGGTACTGAAGCCGGTATTGATATTCTCCTTTATTGGAATGGTTATGAGTTTAATTTATTCTGGCCGGATGAAGAGCCGTAAACTGAATCTCACTCAAATGCTTCCCGCTTTCTTATATTTAATTGGCAAAGCAGGTTGTTAATCTCATAATTTTCTTAGCTTGCCAGTACATTTTCAATTGAAAGAAATAAACCGCAGCAATAATTGAATTCTAGGATAAATAATTTCAAATTCCCGATATTTTTATAGATGGGGTACTATTGATTAAAAGTCCAGATAAATGTATCTTTCTCTAAAAATATTGCTGGGATTGTAAATGTTGTATTATAAACCCCAAAAAGTATGTAATTATATCTGCTTACCGGAAATTGATGATTCCTCAAAAGTTTTTTCTTCAAATAAAAGGATCAATTTATTATTAGTACGATTATTTATTTCATCAGACAAAAATACTTGTGTTTTCGTTATTGCTTTTATGTTGGATTGTATTCCAAATTTTACTGAGAATGGAGAAATAGTAGCCTGGCAATAATCAATCACTGCGCTTGAAGGTTTCCGGGTTTCTTCAATAATAAATACTAAAAAGGTTTTGTCTTTAACTTTATTCTAAGGTTAAGAGAAATAAAAGCAGAATTAATGAGGGACTAAAATGGGAGAAATAGGAATTCCGAAAGCAGGCGGTTTATCCTTATCAGTCAGGCCTATGGGGGAAATTTTATTTGTATTGATTACATCACTGCTTACTATTATCCTCTCCTCAAAAATAAACGCCCAGGAAAAAGATACACTTAAAGTAGAGGACATGCTTAAAATGTCAATTTCTGATCTTATGAATATTGAAGTAGTCAGTGCTTCAAAAGTTCATCAGCAGATTAAAGATGTTTCAGCCACAGTCTATGTTATTACTTCAGATCAAATTAAAGAGCGCGGATATTTTACACTCGAAGAAGCGCTTTCTGACCTACCCGGTTTTCAGTTCAGGAATATCGTTGGGTTCAACAGTTATGTTTTTATGCGCGGGGCTCCAAGTCAAAACAATCTTATACTTCTACTTATAGATGGAGTACAAATAAATGAACTGAACTCCGGCGGCTTTTACGGTGGCGGACAATTTAATCTATCTGATGTTGACAGGATCGAAATTGTATATGGCCCGGCCTCCGCACTTTACGGTACTAATGCTATGTCAGGAATAATTAACATAATCACAAAAGAAGATGATACAAATTCAGGTCATATTAGTTTGCTCGGCGGTAATTTTAATACTGCTATGATAGATTTTAACGTTAATAATTATAAAAATGAAAATGGTTTCAGCTATTCATTTTCCGGTATGCACAAGACCACTGAAAAGGCTGACCTGCGAGGCGCCAAAGGTGATAACAACTGGACTGAGGATATGGAAAACTTTGAGAGCGACTTATCTTTTTCGGGTAAATTAAGATATAAAGATTTTAAAGCAGGATTTGTATTTCAGGAAAAGAGAACTTCAAACACCACATATTATAAATCAATAGGCGAGAAATATCTCGATAGAAATTCTCTTTGGGATATTTCTTTTCTTAATGGCTTCCTAAAATATACAAATGATAAAAGTGATGACTGGATATTCAGTTCTATGTTGTATTACAGGAATGCTACGGTTAAACCAAGCACAATTGATGACATCGTAAAAGCAACAGACACATCTTTGGGTTATCAGGTTGGTTATTATCGCCCGAACCAATTGTTTGGATTTGAGAATCAATTAAACTTTAACCCGGTTGATGAGCTGATGATTATCGGTGGATTAATTGCAGAGGTTGAACAGTTATCCGAAGGTTTTTCAATTACAAAAAGCAACTCGCAGAATTCTGCTCCTCCTAAACCGGCAAAACCGAATCAACTTACTAATAAACTATTCAGCATTTATTTACAAGTACAATATTCTTTGATTGAACAGCTTTCTTTTGTTGGCGGATTGAGACAGGATTTTTCAAGTTATTATGATGAAGTTCTAACACCGCGTATTGGTTTTATCCTTAATAAAAATGACTTTAGCGCTAAATTGCTTTATGAGGAAGCTTTCAGAGCGCCTAAACCATGGGATTATAATTACGGACTTGGAAACAGTAATTTAAATCCTGAGAAGATGCGTTCATTGGAATTGGCTTTCACCTATCTTGCAACGGATAATTTATCAATCGGTTCTTCCTTTTATAAAAATCTGATAAAGGACAAACTAACTAAAGAAATTGTTGAAAGCGGAGACAGATGGATTAACAAGGATGAATTGAATACGATTGGCTTTGAGTTATCCGGTAATTACATTTTTAAAAACTTTGCGCTTTATGCTAATTATACGTTTACAGATTCTTACGATAAAGACGAATTAAATATCAGAGAAATTTCCAGGCATACAGGCAATGCCGGTATAACCTATTCATACAATTCCAATTTCAAAATCAATCTCAGAACCAACTATATCGGCAAAAGGAATAATCCAACAATCATAAAGACAACCGGTAACTACGTTATTGATGATGCATTATTGCTGCATGGTTGTATCTCATATTTTGATTTTTACGGGTTTGATTTTCAACTAAAGATAAATAACATTCTCGACGAGGAATATTATCATCCGTCAAACAGGTTTGATGGCAGGTACAGGCAGCCGCAAAGGACTTTTACATTCAAGGTTACTTATAACTTTTAGGCAAAGGATTTTAAAACATCAGAATGAAAAAAGGTCATTTAAATATTATTAGGTTGATGCTGCTAACAATAGTTTTGTTTGCTGTTCACTCAATTACTTTTTCACAATCAAGAGAAAATTTATTAAAAGCGGCCTACATTGAAAAGTTCTCACAATTTGTAGAATGGCCGGCTACAACCGGCATTGATGATCCTTCCTCTCCTTTTACAATTGCAGTGCTTGGTAAAAATGAATACGAAAATGCGCTCGAAAAAATCTTTAGCAAGGTCAGAATTAAAAATAAAAATGTACACATCAAATACATTTCATCGACAAGCGAAATTGAAAATGCACTGATACTGATAGTTTCAAGATCAGAAAGAAACAGGATAGATGAAATATCAAAATACACCACCGGCAAACCGGTTCTTACAATTGGCGATACTAAAGGTTATGCCGGTAAAGGAATTATGATAAATCTGTTTGTTGATAAGAACTATCTTCGCTACGAAATTAATAAAGCGTCTGTAAATAAATCCGGACTGAAAATAAGCAGTCTATTATTAACTTCCGCAAAAATAATTGACTCAGATGAATAAATTTAAACTGATAGAAAATCTTTCAATCAGAAACAAAATAATTGTAATAGTCTTATTTGTTTCATTTGTTGTAATATTAACAGGGTTAGCATTTTTTGCCAAATGGGATTACGACAGGTTCAAAACAGAGATTAAACAAAATTTAATTCTTGATGCCAAGTTAATCGGAGATTATTGCATAGTTCCCCTCACATTTAATGATAATCAACAGGCTATCCAGACTTTAGCCCGTTTAAAATACATTGAAACTATTGAAGAAGGATTTCTCTTTAATGAAAGCGGAATTTTGTTTGCACGGTACCCGGACTCCAAAACGATTAATAGTTTTAAAGATACTTTGCAAAGTCCTACCGCACTATTTATAGATGATCATTTTTATATAAAGGAACCGATTCGTTTCCAGGGTAAAGTTTTAGGTCATATTCTTATTAAAGCAAATTCAGATACGCTTTATGAAAAGATGCAAAAGATTGTCTGGACGATGGGAATCATTATTCTTGTATTGTTAGTACTTTCCTACCTGCTCGCTCTAAGCATTCAAAAAGTTATTGCAGAACCGATAATTTCACTTAAAAAACATTTTAAGAAAATTGCTTCCACGCAGGATTATTCTTCAAGGGTTAACAGGAAATATAATGATGAGACCGGTGATTTGTACGACGGTTTTAATGAACTACTAAACACAATAGAAAAGCAAAATGTTGAGTTAAGGGAAAGTGAAGCTCATTACAGGTTTTTATTTGAACAGAATCCTGTACAAATGCTTATCTATGAATTAGGCAGTTTGAATTTATTGGCTGTGAACGATGCATTTGTGGATCATTATGGGTATGATAAGAGTGAAATAAGCCGGATGCGACTTCAGGATTTGTATCCCGAAGCAGAAAAAGAATCTATTACCGAATTAACAAAAAAAATTATCGGACGCGCTTACGCTGGAGAATGGCATCATATTAAAAAGGATGGAACAATAATAACCATCGAAGTTTTTTCACACGGTATACAGTATGAAGGACGAACCGCCCGCATTGCAGTTCTGTACGACATTACAGAGAGAAAAAAAGCAGAAGAATTAACAAAAGAAAGTATGTTGAAATTCAGGACGTTGTTTGCAACCAATCCCGAAGCAATATTTATCACCGATTCCGAAACCCTGAAAATTTATGACTGCAATGAAGCCGCATGTATAATGAACGGGTATACTTACAAGGAATTGGTGGGACAAAGCATTAATATTTTACATACTGAAGAGATTACGAAAATAGTTGAGAAGCCCGAAGGACGTCATCAGTTTGAAGAGTACTTGCAAACTAACAGGTCTGTAACAACGGAATCAGTTCACAAACGTAAAGACGGATCATACTTCTCTATTGAGACAACAATGTGCCTGCTTAAGCTTGGCAGTCGTACATATGTAATGGGAATTGACCGTGACATAACAGAACGTAAGCAGGCAGAAGCAGCATTAAAGCAAAGCGAATCCAAATACCGGTATATTGTTAATACTGCTAATGAAGGAATATGGACATTCGATAAAAATCTGGTTACAACTTTTGCCAACGCAAGGATGGCAGAAATACTTGGTTATGAAAATAATGAAGTACTTATCGGCAGGCAGTTAATAGATTTTATTTTTGAAGAAGATTTAACAGACCACTTTAACCAGATGGAAAAACGCCGTAAGGGAATACCTGATAATTTTGAGAGGCGCTTCCGTTGTAAAAACGGTCAGGCAGTATGGACTTTAGTATCGGGCACAGCCATATTTGATGAGAATAATAATTTCAACGGCACACTTGGGTTGGTAACGGATATAACTGAACGGAAAAAATCCGAAGAAGCTTTAAGAAAAAGCGAGCAACGTTACAAACTGCTTCTTGAATCGATAACTGATTATACTTATTCAGTTCATATTAAAAATGAAAAACCTGTAAGTACTGTACATAGCTACGGATGTACAAAAGTAACCGGCTACACTCCTGAAGAATATTTATCAATCCCAAAACTCTGGCTTAACATGGTTCATCCTGATGATAAAGAACTTGTTGAACATTACGCAGATCCTTTATGTCAGGGAATAGAAATTCCTCCGCTTGAACACCGGGTAATACATAAAAACGGTTCTATAATCTGGGTAAGAAACACTTACGTATTAAAACATGATGAGTTCGGTAAGGTTATTGGATACGACGGACTTATAAGTGATATTACTGAAAGAAAGATTGTTGAAATTGAGATTCAAAAATTAAACGCTGAACTTGAACAGCGCGTTAACCAGCGTACTGTCCAGTTGGAAACAGCAAATAAAGAACTTGAGGCATTTTCATATTCCGTATCTCACGATTTGCGTGCACCACTAAGACATGCAAGCGGTTATGTTGATTTACTAATTAAACGATGCAGCAATGAACTATCGGAAAAAGGGTTGCATTACCTTAATTCCGTATCGGATTCTGTTCACCAGATGGGAATGCTTATAGATGACTTACTTCAGTTTTCAAGAACAGGCAGAACCGAAATGCGCCAGAATCTTACTGATATGGATGAACTTGCCCATGAAATTGCGGACACACTGAACAGGGATAATCCAAACAGAAATATCGATTGGATTGTTAATAAATTACCAGTTGTTTTCTGCGACAGGTCAATGTTGAAATTAGTCTGGATGAACCTGTTAAGCAATGCTGTTAAGTTTACAAGGACAAGAGAAAAAAGTAAAATTGAAATTGGTGTTAACGAAGATGAAAAGGAATTCGTATTTTACGTTAAAGATAATGGAGTTGGCTTTGACATGCAGTATTCTCAAAAACTATTCGGCGTTTTCCAACGTCTGCATTCAATGGAAGAGTTTGAAGGAACAGGTATAGGGCTCGCGAATGTAAGACGAATTATTCTAAGACATGAGGGACGCACCTGGGCTGAGGCTGAATTAGATAAAGGTGCAACTTTCTATTTCACTTTATTAAAAAAAATATAAGGAGTATTAATGAGCGAATTAAAAACAATTCTTTTAGCGGAAGATAACCCGAAAGATGTTGAATTAACTCTTGAAGCTTTATCTGAATTTAACCTTGCAAACCGGGTAATTGCTGTAAAAGATGGCGTTGAAGTAATGGAATATTTGCAATATAAAGGAAAGTATCAGAACCGTGTTCAGGAAAATCCCGCTGTAATTTTATTAGATATAAAAATGCCGCGTATGGATGGTATTGAAGTCCTGAATGCAATAAGGAGTGACCCTGCATTAAAGAGACTTCCCGTAGTTATGTTAACTTCTTCAAAGGAAGAACCAGACCTTAAAAGATGTTATGAATTAGGAGCAAATGCATACGTGGTAAAACCGGTTGACTTTACGGACTTTATTGATGCTGTAAAACAGGTAGGCGTATTCTGGGCGGTTATTAATGAAATACCTCCTGAAAGCGTTTAATCTAAAAAGGAAAAATTTATGAGTAATAATTTTTTAACTATCCTGTGTCTTGAAGATGATGCCCGTGATGCTGAAATTATTAATGAGTTAATGATTGATGCCGGTTACAGTGTAAAGATTGACCATGTTTCAACTCAAAAAGAATTTATAAAATCACTTAGCAACAATAAATACGATGCAATTCTCTCCGATTTTTCATTGCCCGGTTTTAATGCGTTCGGAGCTTTAAGATTAAGCAAAGAAATCTCACCTGAAACTCCATTCATTTGTGTCTCCGGTTCAATTGGCGAAGAGACAGCCATTCAGCTTTTAAGAGAAGGTGCCGTAGATTATATACTGAAAGACAGATTGGTAAGGCTACCCTTTGCAATTAAACGGGCGTTTGAAGAAATAAAAGAAAAAGAAATAAGAAGAAAAGCTGAAGCTGAATTACATGTAAGCGAAAGAAGATTTCAGACACTTGCAGAAATATCACCTGTAGGTATTTTCCAGACGGATGCTAAAGGTTTAACTACTTATGTTAATCCAAGATGGTGTCAGATAGCAGGACTAACTTTTGAACAGGCCTTGAATAACAACTGGATAAATGCTGTTCATAAAGATGACCGCGAAAAACTTATGGATGGATGGATCAGTGCAACCGAATCGTCTCAGCCATCTTATGCTGAATACAGATTTGTTCTTAATGACGGTACAGTTGCATGGGTAATGGGACAGGCTATTCCGGAAAAAAATATGAACAATGAAATTATAGGTTATGTTGGCACTATTACAGACATTACTGAACTGAAGCGTACTGAAGAAGAATTGATTAGAGCAAGAGATAAGGCTGAAGAGATGAATAAGTTAAAATCTAATTTTCTTGCTAATATGAGTCATGAATTGCGAACACCTTTGGTTGGAATAATCGGTCTTTCCCAGGTACTTAATGAAGAATTAAAAGACGGAGATTGCAAAAGGTATTCAAAATTAATTCTTGAAAGCGGAATCAGGCTAAGGGATACTCTGAATCTTATACTTGACCTTTCCAAAATAGAATCAGAAACACTGCAACTATATCCTGAAGAAATTGAAATGACAGAATATGTTTCCTCGCTTGCAAGAGTGTTCGAGAAAACTGCAGAAGCAAAGAAAATCAAACTAACAATCAAATCGGAAGATGAATTACTATTCGCTAATCTTGATAAGATTCTTTTAAACTCGGTTATAAACAACCTTATGAACAATGCAATCAAATATACATTTGAAGGTTTTGTAAATGTTGATATCAAAAAGATAATTGAAGACGGGCAATATATTGAAGTTTCAATTCGAGATAGCGGCATTGGTATTGAAGGAAAGAATTTGGCGGTAATATTTGAACCGTTCAGGCAGATTAGTGAAGGATGGAACAGAAATTTTGAAGGCACCGGTCTTGGTCTTACAATCGTTAAGGAATATTTAAATAAAATGAGCGGAAGTATAATTGTTGAGAGTCAGATTGGTGTAGGCTCAACTTTCAAAGTGCGCTTCCCTTTGGTAAAGACAAAAATTTCTGATAAATCAAGGATTGAACTTGTTAATGAAACCGCAAGGAATGTAAACAAATCGGCAAAGAAGGTTCTGGAAAAATCCAAGACAAACAAACCATTGGTTTTATATGTTGAAGATGACAACATAAGCCAGAAAGTAATTGAAACTATTTTAGAAAAGAAATTTACAGTTGAATCCATAGACGATTGCGACCAGGTAATTGCGCTTGTAAAAAATAAACACTTTGATTTAATCCTGATGGATATTAATCTCAAGGGTAAATTAAACGGTCTTGATTTGGCGAAGGAGATAAAAAAATTAGATGAGTATGCAAATACACCAATAATAGCATTAACAGCCTATGCAATGGTTGGAGATAAAGAAAAAATGTTGGACGGTGGTTGCACCCATTATTTATCCAAACCATTTTCAAGAAATGACCTTATTGAATTATTGGACGAAATCATTATTAATCACTTGGAAAAGAAAGAATTATAATGTGAAAAAGACTTTTGAAATATTTCAGATGTAATTCCCCTGCAAACTTGCCTTGCAAAGCAGGCCGGTTTTTGTGGAAATGACAAATGATTTACAAATAATTTTTCAGAGGTCTCTTAAAATACTTTTTATTTTGGGATTAAATTTATTTTGAGTTTTGGTTAAGTAGCTTAACGGTTTAGTATGGAACAGGAGTAAAATATTGAGAGGAATGAAGACCTATGGTACATAATCAACTAAAATTATTATGCCTTGAAGATAATTTTAACGATGCAGAATTAATATTTGAAGTCCTTATTGAAGCCGGATATAAAATCCAACAGGATTTAACATCAAAAGAAAATGAATTTGAAAGTCTGTTAAGAATAAATCAGTACGACATTATTCTGTCTGACTTCAAACTACCCGGCTTTGATGCATTCGGTGCATTAAAATTATGCAAAGTAATGTGTCCTGATATTCCTTTTATTTGTGTCTCCGGCTCAATTGGTGAAGAGACTGCGATTGAACTTTTAAAGCAAGGCGCTGTTGATTATATCTTGAAAGATAGATTAGCCAGGTTACCCTTTGCAATTAAAAGAGCTATGGAAGAAGCAAAGGAAAAGGAAACTATAAAGGAAGTTGAGAAAGAGCTTACTGAAAGCGAAAAACGATACCGTACGCTTTACGAAAATGCTAAAATCGGTCTTTACAGAACCACACCTGATGGCAAAATTTTATTAGCAAATAAAACATTAATCCGGATGCTTGGTTATCAATCCTTTGAAGAACTTGCGTTAAAGGATTTGAATAAAAATGGTTTTTCATCAGGATACAAGCGCAAAATTTTTACTGACAGAATTGAAATAGAAGGTGAAGTAAACGATTTTGAGTCAGAATGGCTTTGCAAAGATGGAACGGCAATTTTTGTACGGGAAAGCGCTCAGGTTATAAGAGATTCAGACGGCAAGATTATTTATTACGATGGTATAGTTGAAAATATTACGGAGAAAAAAAGAGCTGAAGAAGCATTAAAGAAAAGTGAAGAGAAATTAAAAGAGTTGTTCGAAGATGCTCCTGTTGGTTACCATGAGATAGATGAATTCGGAAATATAAGTGCTGTAAACAAAACTGAACTTATGATGCTTGGCTACAGCTATAATGAAATGATTGGCGAACCTATCTGGAAATATTCCAAGAACAGCAAAGAATCCCAGGCAAGAGTTATTGAAAAGCTTGCCGGCATTCTTCCGCCTAATAAAAACCTTGAACAATTATTTATAAGGAAAGATGGAACGACCTTTCCCGCTTTAGTTGATGATGTTATTTTCAGGAATGATAAGGGAGAAATAACAGGAATACGAACAACAATTCTTGATATTACTGACCGGAAAAAAATAGAACTTGAACTAAAGGAACTTTCTTTATTCCAGCAAGCTATTCTTGCATCCGTACCGGATATAATAATGGAAGTTGATAACAATAAAACTTATACCTGGGCAAATAATGCGGGCAAAGAATTTTTTGGTGATGATGTGATTGGTAAAGAAGCAGATTTTTATTTTGAAGGTGAGCAGGAAGTTTACACACAAGTTCAACCTCTTTTTAATGGTAATGAAAATATAATTTATATTGAAAGCTGGCAACGCCGAAAGGATGGGAAAAAATGCTTACTCGCCTGGTGGTGTAAAGTTCTTAAAGATATTAACGGCAATATAACTGGTGCATTATCATCCGCAAGAGATATTACCGAACAGAAAAAAGCTGAGGAAGATTTACGTGAAAGTGAAAGAAAACTTTCTGAAGCCCAGAAAATAGCTCAGTTAGGTTACTGGAGTTGGGATATAAAAACCGGTGACGTTGAATGGTCTGAAGAAGTTTATAAAATATTTCAGCTTGACCCAAAAACTTTTAAACCACAAATCGATTCAATTCTGGAAAAATCTCCCTGGCTTGAAGACCACGAGCGGGATAAGGAATTAATTAGAAAAGCAATGGAATCCCGTGATAAAGGAGCTTACGAGCAACGGTTCCTTAGACCTGATAATAGTATTGGTTATTATATGTCAAGTTTCCAGGGTAAATATGATGAAGATGGTAACCTTGTTACAATTATAGGTACAATCCAGGACATTACTGAACGTAAACTGGCAGAAGAAAAAATAAATCAACTTGCGGCTATAGTTCATTCTTCTGATGATGCCATTTATGGTAAAACACTTGACGGAATCATTATGAACTGGAATAAAGGAGCAGAGAAGATTTATGGATATACTGAAGATGAAGCAATTGGTAAAAATATCTCGATTATTACACCGCCGGGAAGTTACAACGAAGTAGTTGAAATTCTTGAAATGATAAGAAACGGTAAGCATATTGAACATTATGAAACAACTCGTATCGATAAAAGTGGTCGTATAATCAATGTCTCTCTCACAGTTTCACCTATTAAAGATTCAGCCGGTAATATCATTGCCGCTTCTACTATTGCAAGAGATATAACTGAACGAAAGAAAACTGAAGAAGTTTTACACAATGAAAGATTACTTCTCCGTACTCTTATTGATAATATTCCCGATTCGATTTATGTAAAGGATTTAAACTTCCGAAAGACACTTGCAAATCCCGCAGAGGTTCAAATAATGAATGCCGAATCTGAAGCAGAAGTTCTTGGAAAAAATGATTTTGATTGGTATCCGAAAGAAATTGCTGAAAAGTTTTATACTGATGATAAATTAGTACTTCAAGGTGCTCAGGTTTTTAATAAAGAAGAGTATATCCTTGATAAGAATGGTAAAAAACAGTGGCTGCTTACCTCAAAGCTGCCTCTGCACGATAAAGACAAAAATATAATTGGATTAGTGGGCATCGGACGGAATATAACTGCAAGAAAAATTTCAGAAGACAGGCAAATTGTAATTTCAAATATTCTTTCAATATTAAACAGGCCTAATGAATGGCAGGAAATTATAAATGATATTCTTAATGAATTAAAATCTTTTACAGGGTTGGAAGCGGTTGCAATCCGTCTTAAAGAAGGTAATGACTACCCCTACTTTGTTGTAAATGGTTTTAGTAAAACTTTTATTGAGACAGAGAATTCCCTATGCACTAATCAACTTAACAGGGATAAAGATGATGAAAAACCTCATCTGGATTGTTTTTGCGGAAATGTTATTTATAAAAGATATGATAGTTCAAAATCATTCTACACGGAATCGGGTAGTTTCTGGACTAACAACATGACAGAACTGATCGATAAATATTCGGATAAGGAATTGCTTACTATTCCAAGGAAGGAATGTAACAAAGAAGGTTATGAATCTGTTGCTCTTATTCCTCTGCAATCAGGAGATATAGTAATTGGATTGCTTCAATTGAATGATAAACGACCAAATAAGTTTACATTTGATATGATCCAATTCTTCGAGAAGATCGGCTCTACTATAGGAATTGCTTTTAAGAGGATGCAAATTGAAAAACAAATAAGAGAAAGTGAGGAGCGATACCGTTTTATTGTAGACGCGACAAATGATGTAATCTATCGCTTAAAATATCATTCGATGAAGTATGATTTTATGAGTTCCGCAATTGAAAAGTTAACAGGGTATTCGCCTGGTGAGATAAATGAAATTGGTTTCAAAAATATTGTTGTTAAAATAAGTAAATACCATGTTGAAAATGTAAATATTAATTTACTTGTTGAAAACAGAGAACAGGGAAAAACCGGTGAGTGGCAGGCAGATTATCAGGTAAAGACTAAGGACGGTCGATTAATCTGGTTGTCAGATCATTCTTATCCCTGGTATAATGAATCTGGTGAAGTTATTGGTAGTATAGGTGTGCTTGGAAATATTACAGAGAGAAAAAATGCTGAAGAAGAAATAATAAGAGCAAAAGAAAAAGCTGAGGAAATGAATAAACTTAAATCCAACTTCTTAGCAAATATGAGTCACGAGCTAAGAACTCCGCTTATTGGAATTCTTGGTTTTGCAGATATACTAAGAGAAGATTTAATAAATGATCCTCGTGAAGAATATGCGCAAATTATTTTTGATAGCGGGCAAAGACTTAAAGACACTCTTAATTTAATACTCGACTTATCCAAAATTGAATCCAAAGGTTTAGAGATGACTCCGGAAAATATTGAATTAACCAAGTACATTCCGGATTTAGTAAAGGTATTCAAAAAAGCCGCCGAGCAAAAAAATATTGAATTGATAATTACGTCTTCAACAGAATTATTACACTGCAACCTTGATAAAGTACTCCTGGATTCAATTATAAATAACCTGATGAACAATGCAATCAAGTACACTCAGAAAGGTAGTATAACTGTATCAATTGAAAAATCAAGAGAACAAGGAAAAAATACTGCCGAGATTCAGATTGCAGATACTGGTATTGGAATATCAAAGGAAAACCTTGCGATTATATTTGAACCTTTCAGACAGGTAAGCGAAGGATTAAATCGTAGGTTTGAAGGTACCGGATTGGGTTTAACGCTTGTAAAAAAATACGTAGAACAAATGAGCGGTTCAATTTCGGTAAAAAGTGAACCGGGAGCGGGTTCAACATTTACAATTACATTTCCTGTTATTAAATTATTACAAAGAAAAACCGAACAATCCATTGGGGGTGATAAAATTATGGAAACTTTAAATGAACGCGAAACAAAGAATAAAATTCGCGTTTTATATGTTGAAGATGATTTTGTAAGTCAAAAAATAATTAATTCTCTTTTAGGTAAAATATATAATCTGGATTTTTCTTCTGAAGGTGAAACTGCATTAGAAATGGTTAGGAAGAAAAAATATGACATTATCTTAATGGATATTAATCTCAGAAGTAATCTAAACGGATTAGTGGTAACAAAGGAAATAAAAAAGATAAAAGAATATGTTAACACTCCTATTATTGCAGTAACAGCCTATGCTATGATAGGAGATAAAGAAAAAATTCTTATGGAAGGATGTACTCACTATATTTCAAAACCATTTTCAAGGAACGAGATATTAACATTGCTTAATGAAGTTCTTAACAATTAAGAATAAACATTTAATAAAAAATGAACAAAATATAATAATGCAATTGTGACTACTAAGACCAGAATAATTTGTATTCGTTTCCACATCAGGAATAATAACCCGAATGTAAATCATTATAAGGAATGACTACCATGGGTAACAATTTATTAAGGATCTTATGCCTGGAAGACAATCCTCAGCATGCTGAGACAATAAAGCAAATCCTTTTTGATGCCGGGTACAACCTTTGTGTGGATTTAGCCTCTACTAAAGACGAATTTGAGTTTCTGTTACTCAACAATCAATATGAAATTATCCTTTCTGATTTTAAATTACCTGAATTTGATGCCTTCGGAGCTCTTGAGATTTGTAAGTCGATGCGGCCTAATATTCCGTTTATTTGTGTTTCAGAACCTGTTGGTGAAGAAAACATGATTGAAATGTTAAAGAATGGTGTGGTTGACTATGTTTTAAAAGACAGACTAGTCAGGCTTCCTTTCGCTATTAAAAGAGCGATTGAGCAGGTCAAAGAGACGGAAATACTTCAGCAGGCAGAAGAAGCACTTAGAGAAAGTGAAGAAAGGTTAAGATTAACACTTGAAGTTACCAAAATCGGAATATGGGATTTAGATTTCAAAAATAATTTGATTTATATATCACCTACAGCTTACGCTATGCTGGGTTATAAAAAAGATAAATTTTCCGAGGATAGTAATACCTGGACAGAACGGATACACCCTGATGATAGATCCTTTGTAGAAGAAATACATGATAAAATATTTAAAAAAGAAATAACCAGTTATGATTATATCATCCGAATGAAACATGCTGATGGTTCTTACCGGTGTATATGGGATAAGGGTAAAGTAATACTGAACAAAAACGCTTCAGATAAAAGTATAGAGAGATTATTAGGAATATGGGTAGATGTTACAGATCGTAGACAACTGGAAGAAGAAGTTATCAGGAGCAAGGAAAAATTTAAAGAATTATTTGAAAATGCACCGGTCGGGTATCACGAAATAGATAACAAGGGAAATCTTGTTGCAGTTAACAGAACTGAATTGAGGTTATTAGGTTATTCATACGAAGAAATGATCGGCGCTCCGGTATGGAAGTTTGCAAAAGATAAAGAAGAATCAAAAATGAGAGTGCTTGGAAAATTATCCGGTACTTTATCTCCGAACAAAAACTTTGAGCAAATATTTAAAAGAAAAAATGGCTCATTATTTCCAGCTTTAATTGATGATGTAGTTTTTAAGAATAACCTTGGTGAAATTACCGGAATTCGTTCCACTATTCTTGACATTACCGAATATAAGCTGGTTGAGGAAAAGGCTACCCAACTTGCAGAAATTGTCCGGTCCACTGATGATGCAATTATAAGAAAGACCCCTGGTGGTATTATACTTAGCTGGAATAAAGGAGCAGAAAATATCTTCGGTTATACCGAAGATGAAGTGATCGGAAAATCTATATCTTTGTTAGTTACTGATGACAATCAGAAAAAGATAAATGAATTATTCTCTTTAATAAGATCCGGTAAGCATATTGATCATTTTGAAATAACTGGTCGTAACAAAAACGGAACGTGCATTAACCTGTCTGTAACAATTTCACCAATCCGGAATGCGGTAGGTAAAACAATCGCCTTTTCAACAATTGCAAGAGATATTACTAAAAAGAAGATTGCTGATGACAGACATGCGGTAATAACAAAAATTTTATCAATCCTTAACAGACCAAACGAATGGCAGAAAATCATAAATGATATTCTCATTCAGCTAAAAGTATTTACTAAATTTGAAGCAATTGCAATTCGCCTGAAAGAAGGAGATGATTATCCTTACTTTGTAGCTAATGGATTTTCGGATAACTTTGTTCAATCGGATAAATCCTTATGTCCTTCAATAACTTATTCTAAAAATCATAACGGTAAACCTAACCTTGATTGTATGTGTGGTAAAATCATTTCCGGGGATGTAAATAATTCCTTATTTAACTTTACTAAGGGTGGCAGTTTTTGGATAAATAGCATAAGTAAATTAATCGCCGTCTACCCGGAAAAGGTTACTCAGATATTCACAAGGGATGCATGTATTAGAGAAGGTTTTGAATCTATGGCACTCATTCCATTAATTTCCGGAGAGTATATAATCGGTCTGCTTCAGTTTAATGATAAAAGACAAGATATGTTCACACAGGATATGATAGAATTTTTTGAAAAGATCGGTTCAACTATAGGAATAGCATTTAAAAGAATGGAAGTAGAAAAACAGATAAGAGAAAGCGAAGAAAGATATCGTTTTATTGTGGATGCAACTAATGATGCTATCTACCGTTTTAATTTCACTACAAAGAAATATGATTATATGAGTCCGACTATTGAAAAATTAACAGGGTATACACCAGAAGAGATTAATGAAATTGGATTTAAAAGTATTGTTTTAAAAGTAAGTAAATACAATTCGGAAAATATGATTGTTAATATTACCGGTGCAAGCAGTGAGGAGGATACAACAAAAGAATGGCATGCTGATTATGAAATAAAGACTAAAAACGGTGAATCAGTTTGGTTAGCAGATCATTCATACCCATGGCAGGATAAGTCCAGAAATTCAATCGGAAGTTTTGGGATACTAAGTGATATTACTGAACGTAAAAGAGCAGAAGAAGAAATAATTGAGGCAAAAGAAAAAGCTGAAGAAATGAACAGATTAAAATCC
The DNA here is from genome assembly GCA_964537965.1 of uncultured Melioribacter sp. GTDB lineage: Bacteria > Bacteroidota > Ignavibacteria > Ignavibacteriales > SURF-24 > SURF-24. The sequence continues at coordinate 24,000 of CAZIDB010000034.1, forward strand.
AGTTTCCTCGCTAATATGAGTCACGAATTGCGCACACCGCTAATTGGAATTCTTGGTTTTGCAGATTTTCTGCAGGAAGAACTTGAAGATGAAGTACACAAAGACTTTGCAAAATTAATCTTTGACAGCGGTACACGATTAAAAGAAACATTAAATTTAATTCTGGATCTCTCTAAAATTGAAGCTAATGCTTTGGATACAAATATTGAGCAGATTGAACTGACAAAGTATATTCCTGATCTTGTCAGAGTCTTCCAAAAATCAATTGAGAAAAAGAAAATCAAATTGGATATACGTTGTCCGCAAGAATTGTTATACTGCAAACTTGATAAATCACTTTTAAACTCCATATTAAATAATCTGATGAACAATGCAGTTAAATATACTCAGAAAGGTACAATACTGGTTCAGATAGAAAAAATTAACAACAGGAAAACACCATCTGCAGAAATTACTATTGCTGATACGGGCATTGGAATATCACCGGAAAATCTTAAAATTGTATTTGATCCATTCAGGCAGGTTAGTGAAGGACTAAGCAGAAAGTTTGAAGGTACCGGACTGGGTCTTACTCTGGTTAAAAAGTATGTTGAGCAGATGAACGGTACTGTATCTGTTGAAAGTGAAATTGGTACAGGGACAAAATTTAAAATTGAATTCCCTCTGATTAAAACAGCTTCAGTAATTAAAGAACATACTGCGGATAGATATATATCCAATAACAGATTTGTTGAAAGAAAGATGAAAGAAAAACCTACGGTATTATATGTGGAAGACGATCAGATAAGCCAGAAAGTGGTAGATAGTATGGTTGGTAATCTCTATTCCATTGATTATGCTTTAGACGGTGAAACAGCAATTGAACTGGTGAAGAAAAAGAAATATGAAGCTATACTTATGGATATCAATCTGACTGGGGGTATAAATGGATTGGAAACCACTCATGAAATTAAAAAATTAAAAGGATATGAAAATACTCCGATAATTGCTGTAACAGCATATGCAATGATTGGAGACAAAGAAAAAATATTAAACGAAGGTTGTACTCATTATATTTCCAAACCATTTTCTAATAGTGAAATGCTTTCACTCTTGGAGGAATGTTTAAACGAGTATTCCGTCTAACATATTGTTATTGAGAAAAGATTTTTGAATAGTAAAAAAATGAAAATAATATTGTTTGGTGATCCGGTACTTAGACAGACTGCCAAACCTGTAACTGTGTTCCATAAAAAATTAGGGACATTAATTGATTCAATGATTGAAACTTTATATAGCCGTGATGACGGAGCCGCACTTGCTGCAAACCAGGTTGGAATTTTAAAAAGAATAGTTGTTATTGATTATGAAGATGAATACTTCGAACTTGTAAATCCTGAGATTATTGAAGCAAGCGGAGAGCAAACAGATAATGAAGGTTGCCTGTCTTACCCTGGTTATTTTGGACAAGTGAAGCGTTACGATTTTGTAAAAGTAAAATACCAGGATAGATCCGGCAAAATTAAAATAATCGAAAGAAGCGGCAACCTTGCAAGGTGTTTTCAACATGAAATAGATCATCTCGATGGTATTCTTTTTATTGACCGTGTTGACGAGGAATTTTTAACTCATTCAGAATCCAAAAATAAAATTGACTTATCTTCTGTTATAAGCTTATCAAAGGATAATTAGATAAAGAATTCAGATCATTACTTTTCGCATTTATGCAAATAAAAATCCTAAAAAATCTGATTGAAGAATAAGAATTAAATTTGACCGGATTTTTCTTATTTGGCTTCATCAAGAAAAAAGATATCCTCTACCTTTGCGTTAAACATTTTAGCTATTTTAAGCGCAAGTGGTAAACTCGGGTCATACTTCTCTCTTTCAATTGCATTTATTGTTTGCCGGGATACATTTAACCGTTTTGCTAAATCGTCCTGGGATATTCTTTTCTCAGCTCTAAAAACATTCAGTTTATTTTTCATTGGTATTTTGCTTTTATTATTTCAACTGCTACTACATAAACTATAATTGCCACAACTGATATTATTGCAAGTATCCAATTCAACATTTTGGGATAGAAATTCAGAAACAAGAAAATCAAGATAAACAGAGTAATTAAAGTTGATGTAAAGGCAACGTGCAACGCTTCCAGGTGAATTCTGAATTTAAGTTCGTCTCCTTTAGTTATTTTATAATGGTAACCAAGTGTGCAATAAATAAAACCAAGCGTTGCAAGTAGCGAAGGGATCAATAGAAAAAATCTAAATACTCCTGGATTTGTAAAAAGAAATTTTTCAAGAACCGGTGAAAGAAAGACAGGCAGAAAAATCATTAATGCCGAAAATGCTAGAACAAATGTGGGGTATGGGAAAGTAAAATTTTTAAGAACGTTTTTCATTTGAATCAATCTCCTTTGTAAATTTGATGGCTCAAATATAAAGCATTCTTTACTTTATGTCAAGTATATTTTACATTTAGTAAAGCATACTATCATTTTTAAAAATGGGTATGTTAATTATTCAATAATGAAAAGTTGCCCCAATACTTAAATGATTTTACTTTTTAAGCATTCCAATGCTGCCGGCAAGATAGTTTCCTCGAATGGAAAATCAATTCCATAATCAATTTCCCACACGGTTATTTTTGATTGATTAAAATATCTTCTGGCAATTCCGAAGATTATATTTTTTTCACTGTCTTCATTTAACTCTTCATACGATATTGAAGTGAGCAGCTTAGTTTCGATAGCAGAGCGATCATCAAGCAATATTTTACTAAGCTTCAGGTTATAGTAATAAATGTCAAATAATTTCTGATCTGTATTTTTAATTACAAAAATTCCTTCATCCCTGTAATCATATATTTCACCTTTCTTTTCAATCCGGATATCATCTAAGACAAATTGTTCAAGCACTTCAGCTTCATCAATCAGGCTTTCAATTTCATCTACAATCCAATACAAAAACTCTTTCCTAAGGAAATTGTTTTCAAAATCATCCGGCGTTTCATTATGCTGTACATTGATAAAATCAAATTCAGAATTTTCTTCGGTCATTGAAATCTTATTAAGCTCATACTGAAAATTTTCATGAATCAAATTTTCAATAGTTGTTTTTGCTTCCTGCAGATGGCTAAGTGTAGGATAAATTTTATATTCTTTAATAAAGGTTTTAAATTTTTTTAATGTTGATAAAACCTGGTATTTCTGAAATTCAATATCTTCTGTAAGCAAATCCTTTAAAGCAAAACTTAACTTTTCCATTCATCTCTCCTTTTTCAATAGAACGCCAAATTTTATACCGTCATAATTCGGAAGAAATGCTTTGAAATGCTTTATTTTTACTTTTGCACTATCTAGAAATGTCCATCTGCAGAATATTAACCATTTATTCTGTAGAAGAACATTTCAACTTTACTTTCTTAACATCATTCTTTATTCAACTAAAAGAAAACCTTTAGGTTAGATGAACAAGGAAGTGACAGGTTTTTCCACCCCGTCTTACTGTTTCAAGAATATCAATTACCGGTTTCTTTCCTAATGCGGTTTCAAATATTGCCTGATGAGTAGCTTTCGTGCATTCGCAGTGAATATCATCTTTAGCCGGAGTACGATATCTTGCAGCAGGACAATAACAGACTGTAGAAGTTTCACCAAATCTTATATGAACTGTATCTTCTTCGCGCCAGGCTTCAAAATTACTTTTATATGCCTGTAATAATTTTTCCAGGTCACCCTTTCCTGCTTCGGCAATATCTTTTTTGAATTGCCATCGGTTAAAACAACTCCTGCCGCATCCTTCAACAATCTTTACCTGTGTTTCCCTGTCAAGATTTTTATCCATCGAATCTAACAAATCACTTAGCCAGTTTTCAACAAATTCCTTTTCGTACTTAAATTTTTTTACGTCATCATCAGTAGGATTTATGGCTTCGTCAGCTATTGCATCATTAGTATTAAGAAGAGCGAATGGACAAACTCCCAAAGCAATAAGTCTTTGTGCGAATTCTTTTCTTTTCATAGAAACTCCGGATTTTTTTATTTCGTTTGACGTTAATGATATTTAAGAAGTTGCCGTTATATCCTTTAATAAATTTCCGCAAATCATATTCAATAAAGAGATGAAAACTATTGAGCAAGAATATATTTTACAGCAGCGGCAGCACAATTTTCTCCGTCAATTGCTGCTGAAATTATTCCACCAGCATAACCGGCACCTTCACCGCATGGAAACAATCCGTTAATTTCAATATGCATTAATGTTTCGTTATCCCTGGAAATCCTGACCGGTGAGCTTGTTCTTGATTCGGGTGCAAGTATCTGGGCTTCTTCAGTATAAAAGCCTTTCATTTTGTGCCCGAATATTTTTAATGACCTGCTTAAATTCCTGG
>CAZIDB010000035.1:0-28037 GCA_964537965.1 uncultured Melioribacter sp.
AAAGGATAAATGGATAACAAAACCCACTCAAGAACATTAGACAATGAAGTAAAAGAAATGGAAATTCTTCAGGATATCCCGACTATACTTGTGATAGACGATGATGAGAAAATCCTTGAAGCGTTCAGTATGTTAATGGAAAGTGAAAACTGCACGATGATATCGGCGACTAATGTAAATGAAGCACTTGCAAAGATCGAAGGTAAAAATATCGACTTAATTATCACTGATTTCATGCTTAAGACAAAATCAAGTGTCGAACTGTTTTCACTTAACAAGAAAACGCATCCTAATGTTCCGATCGTTGTAATGACGGGATATCCTGAACTTATTAGCGAAAAAGATGTTAAGATGTTCGGTGGTCATTTCTTTTTAACAAAACCCTTAGAACTGGGCAAACTAAGGAAGGTTATCAGGAACTACGTTAATCCTTTAAAGATTGGTTCTTAAAAGAAATACTCCGTAATAATTTTGGAAATAGATTTTTTCTTTTTCAGGAGAAGGAGGTGAACATGACAACTGACTTTGAGCATAATCTGGCAATGTTGAAAGCAGTGCAATATACTTTACGTACTAATAACGATATTATTTCATCTGAATCAATTCTGATTGAAACCTCGAACCTGCTTAGTGAGTATACAAGAATGTTAAATTCAGGCAGACATCTTCCCAACCAGGATAATTATATCGCATACAATGACAACTATACTCCTGAAGAAAAAATTCGCAAAGACTTTCTTAAAATTGTTCTGGCTTTGAATAGCTTTGCTTCTATGGTAGAAGATGTTTCATTGATGACAGAAACTTCCAAATTAAAATATGAATTGGATCAGTTAAGCGAACGTGATATTAATAAATATGCTCCGGGTTTAATTGATAAGGCAAATGAAAATCTTTTTTCTCTTGAACATTTCGGCATTTCTGAAAAATTTATTGCTGATTTTACATCAAGGTTAAAAAGATATGAAGAAAAAGTAATGGCAGATAATAACCTGATTAACGGCAACGATGAAGATGAAGTTGAAATAACAATGAATGAAGCTTTAAATTTCCTTGAAAAAACTCTGGATAACCAGATAAATAGTTTGCGTCTTAAATATCCAAAGTTTTATAATGAATACCAGACGGCAAGGTTAATGAAAAATAAAAGCCACTCGCCCACAGAAAACCAGGAATCACAAATTAACTATTATTTCTAATTTCAAGATCGGATTACAAGAAAGGGAACATTTCTGTTCCCTTTTTTATTTTTAAATATCGAATTTAATGCCTTGGGCAAGAGGTAAATCAGAACCCCAGTTTATCGTGTTGGTTTGCCTGCGCATATAAGCTTTCCATGCATCAGAGCCTGATTCTCTTCCGCCACCGGTTTCCTTTTCTCCACCGAATGCGCCACCGATTTCTGCACCTGATGTTCCGATATTAACATTGGCAATACCACAATCTGAACCGACATGAGAAAGGTACTCTTCAGCTTCTCTTAGATTAAGAGTGAATATTGCCGATGATAATCCCTGGACAACATTATTCTGAATTTCAATGGCATTCTTTACATCACCTTTATATTTAATCAAATATAAAATTGGTGCAAAAGTTTCTTCCTGAACAATTTCAAAATGATTTTCAGCTTCAACAATAGCAGGTTTAACATAGCAACCAGATTCATAACCTTCTCCGTTAAGAACTTCGCCCCCAAAAATTACTTTTCCGCCTTCTTTAACTGCAAGCTCCAGAGCTTTCTGCATTTGATTAACTGAATCTTTATCTACAAGTGGTCCAACGTGATTGCTTTGTACAAGAGGTGTTCCTATTTTCAATCCGCTGTAGGCTTTTACAAGAATATCCTTTACCTTATCATAAATTGATTCATGAATTATCAACCTTCGTGTTGTTGTACAACGCTGTCCCGCTGTACCAACCGCACCAAATACAATTGCGGGTATTGCCATCTTAAAGTCTGCATTTTCCGTAAGGATGATTGCATTGTTTCCGCCCAATTCCATAATGGTCTTGCCGAATCTTGTAGCAACAACTTCGTTAGCATGTCTTCCAACACTTGTAGAACCTGTTAATGATACTAATGGTAATCTCTTGTCATTCAGCATTTTTTCACCAACGGTTGAGCCTTTACCAATTACAAGATTAAAAATTCCTTCTGGTAAAGAATTCTCTTTTAAAACCAAAGCTACAATCTTTTGAACAGCAATTGCAGTCAAAGGTGTTTTTGAAGATGGTTTCCATAAGCTAACATCACCGCATACAGCAGCAATCATTGCATTCCAGGACCAGACAGCAACCGGGAAATTGAATGCGGAAATAATTAACACACAACCGAGAGGATGGTATTGATCATACATTCTGTGTCTTGGTCGCTCCGAGTGCATTGTAAATCCATATAACTGGCGTGATAATCCTACTGCGAAATCACAAATATCTATCATCTCCTGAACTTCTCCCCAACCTTCCTGCAGGGATTTACCCATTTCATAGGTTACCAATCTGCCTAACGGATCTTTGTATTCACGAAGTTTAACGCCTATTTGTCTAACAATTTCACCGCGTTTTGGAGCAGGAATCATCCTCCAGGTTTCGAAAGCACTTTGAGCTTTCTGCATTACTTTTTCATAATCCTGCTCGGAAGCTTGATAAACAGAGGCAATCAAATTACCGTCTGCCGGCGAGTAAATATTTAATTCTTTTTCGGAAGATGATTCATTCCATTCTTGCCCCGTTGATGAACCATAATTTTTTTGAGCGATTCCAAGTTGTTTTAAAAACCCAAGATCAAGGACAGTGTTAACAGACATAATAATACCCTTCCAATTATTTTGTTTTTACAAGTTTCTATTTAAGTCTATAATAATGATTTGATTGAATAATGGCTAATATTTTTGCCGCAAGTCTAAATAATTAAATCAGAAAAGTCAAATACTGTTAAATGAGTTTTAGAATTCTGACATAATTCTCCTCCTACATCATCCAAAAAGACTTTACAATTATTCCGGCTTCTAATTTCAAAGCGAGATTAAAAGGAAAACTGGGAGCCTGGCATAGAATTAAGGTTTGCAAAAACGATTTAATATTTATATTTTTCACTTAAAATAATTACCATTTGATATGAGTAAATACATCCTGTTTTTTACCTATACTGGATTAAGAATACTCAGAAGTTATTTCGTATCCAGCTTTGAGAACGTATTTTAATTCTCCCCTTCTCTTTTACTCTTTCTTGAAATAACACATTTATTAAACCTGCTAACTCTAATTAAAGGGATCTTATGGTAATTGGTATTAGAAGAGAAGATAAGAATGAATGGGAAAGACGTATTCCGCTTGTCCCTTCGGATCTTAATGAATTAAAAAACAAATATGGCATCAGTGCGGTTATCCAGCCATCAAAGATAAGGTGCTTTGCTGACGAGGATTTTATTTCGAATGAACTTGAAATAAACGAAGACCTTGGCGAAGCTAAAACTGTTTTTGCCGTAAAAGAAATTCCACTTCACTATTTCCAAAAAGGCAATACTTATATGTTCTTTGCTCATGTTATTAAAGGACAATCCTATAATATGAAGATGCTTAGAAGAATGATGGAACTGGAATGTAATCTAATCGATTATGAACGTGTTGTTAATGAACAAAATCAAAGATTAATATTTTTTGGAAGATATGCCGGTACAGCCGGAATGCTGGAAACGCTTCATCTTTTCGGACAGAAACTGAAATTAGAAGGATATAAAACTCCCTTTGAAAAAATAAAACAACCTTATCAGTACACTTCAATTAATGAAGCAAAAGCAGACCTTGAAAAGATAAGCCAGGAAATAAAAGCCGGAGGTTTGCCTGCAAAATTGACTCCAATAGTTTTTGGCTTTGCCGGATATGGTAATGTTTCCAAAGGTGCACAGGAAATATTTGATATTCTTCCGCATAAAATAATTCCCGCTGAGATGCTGCCGCGTTTACATGACAGCCTTACTCTTGATACATCCAACGTTTATAAAGTGGTGTTCAAAGAAGAAGATATGGTTCAGCGAAAAGACAGGCAGCCGTTTGAAAGACAGGAATATTTTAATCAGCCTGAATTGTTTGAATCTGTTTTTGAAAATTATATCCCTTTCCTTAGTTCAATTGTTAATTGCATCTACTGGACTGAGAAATATCCAAGACTTGTTACCAAAGATTATATTCTTAACAAGTATTCTAAACAGCCTAGACAAAAATTAAAAGTGATTGGCGATATAAGCTGCGATATTGACGGCAGCATTGAATTAACATACAAAGCTACTAAACCGGATAATCCTGCCTTTACTTTTGCAATTTCAGATGGCTCTTTCAAAGATGGAGTACAAAACAAAAACGGCATTACAATAATGGCAGTGGACAATCTTCCCTGCGAGTTTCCGGTTGAATCATCAACTGAATTTTCTTCCGTACTTAAAAATTATGTTAAGGAAATTGTAAGTACGGATTTCAATAAAAAGTTTGAAGAACTCGAACTATCTTATCCAATTAAAAAAGCATTAATTCTTCATAAAGGAAAATTAACTCAAGATTATCAATACTTAAATTCTTTCTTAAATCAGGAGGAAAAATGAAAAAAGTTTTAGTACTTGGCGCTGGCTTAGTCAGTCGCCCAGGTGTTCAATATCTATTGAATCAAAAAAATATCGAAGTAACTGTTGCATCAAGAACAGTTAGCAAAGCTGAAAAACTCATCGAAGGATTTTCTAACGGTAAGGCTGTTGAAGTAAATGTTGAAAATAAAGATGACCTTGCAAGAGTAATTAAAGATTGCGATATCGCTATCAGTTTACTGCCGTGGATACACCATCTGAAAGTAGCAGAACTTTGCATTGAATATGGAAAGCATATGGTTACTACATCATATGTTAGCGAAGGAATGAGGAAATTGGATGATGTAACAAAACAAAAAGGATTGCTTTTTCTGAATGAGCTTGGCGTTGATCCCGGTATCGATCATATGTCAGCTATGAAAATTATTGATGAAGTTCATGCTGAAGGCGGAAAAATTCTTCATTTCTATTCTTACTGCGGTGGCTTACCTGCTCCGGTACATAACGATAATCCTTTTGGATATAAATTTTCATGGAGCCCAAGAGGAGTTGTTCTGGCTTCACGTAACTCAGCTAAGTTTAAAGAGAATGGTGAAATTGTAAATATTGAGGGTAAGAACCTGTTTGCAAATCCCCAGGTTGAGGAAATTGAAGGACTTGGAAAATTCGAGGTTTATCCAAACAGGGATTCTACTCCTTATGAAGAAATTTACGGTCTGCAGGAAGCACTTACAGTAAAACGTGGGACATACAGAAATATCGGCTGGTGTCAGACATTCAAAAAATTAGTTGATCTTGGAATGATTGACGAAACTCCTAAAGAGGAATTAAAAGGAATTACGTTTAAGAAAATGATGGCTGATCTGGTAGGATGCGACGTGAAAGACGATGTTAAAGCTAAAGTCGCAGAAAAAATAAATCTTCCAGTTGACCATGCAGTGCTTGGAAGATTTGAATGGCTTGGTTTATTCTCAGATGAAAAAGTATCTTCAATAAATAACCGGTTGGATATTTTAAGTGATCGTCTGCAGGAAAAACTTATATTCGCAGATGGCGAAAAGGACTTATTAATTCTCCGCCATAAATTTATTGTAGAGAACAAAGATAAGACACAGGATTTAATCACATCTACTTTAATTGATTTTGGAATTCCTTTTGGAGATTCTTCTATGGCAAGAACAGTTAGTTTACCAATGGCAATTGGTACTAAACTATTAGCTGAAGGTAAATTAAATGCAACCGGAGTAAGAATTCCTAATACTCCTGATTTGTATAAGCCAATACTTGCCGAGTTAGAGACACTTGGAATTAAAATGACTGAACTCAGGAAGAGAATCTGATTTTAGGAGGAGGATTCTTTTTCTTAGGAGGAGGTACTGATTGCAATAAGGCTGCGGATTGGTTTACTAAACCGTAGCCTGCAATCCCCTGTTGATTCTTATTTTAATGTTTTATTATATTTGAATTGTATTTATTAACAATCTAACTACTTGCATGATGCGGCTCCACAGTGGAGCCGTCATCGTTTTAAAAAAAAGCCTACCCCTTAATCCCCTTCCAAAGGAATGGGAAAAATACTGCTGCATACAAACATAAATCTGCTTTTTTAATTCGTTGATGATAAATTGTTTTTATATGTTTGGATTATTAAAAGACGAACATTGCAACTAAGAATTTTTAATATGGATAAAAATATTCCCGAATTAAACAAAACTAAGTCCCTCTCCTTTGGAGAGGGATTTTCTGAAAAGATGCCTTTGGCAAGGGAGAGGCTTTTCATAATAAGCACGCCAATTGGAAATCTTAAAGACATAACATTAAGAGCGCTCGAAACACTTAATGCTGTTGATTTTATTATTTGCGAAGATACAAGAGTAACAAGTATTCTGCTTCATCACTATGAAATAAAAAAAGAATTAATTTCATTTAATGCGCAGTCGGAATCTAATAAGATTAATTTTGTGCTTAACAGAATTAAAAACGGAGAATCCTGCGGGCTTGTTAGTGATGCCGGTACTCCAACAATTTCAGATCCGGGAGTTAGATTAGTTTCTGCTGCAATAAAGGAAGGAATTAAAATTGAACCGGTTCCGGGTGCATCTGCTGTAATAACCGCATTAAGCATTGCTGGTTTACCTACGGATTCGTTTGTCTTTGAAGGATTTATTCCGCAGAAAAAAGGAAGACAAACAAAACTAAAACAATTAGCTGAAGAGGAACGAACCATAGTTTTGTATGAATCTACCTACAGGATTGAAAAGTTGCTGACTGAACTAAACCAGTATTTACCTGATAGATTCATTGTTGTAACCCGTGAGCTTACAAAAAAATTTGAGGAAACATGGCGTGGTAAACCTTCAGAATTATTAACCAATTTTTCATCAAAAATAACAAAGGGTGAATTTGTAGTAGTTATTTCTCCAAGGAATTGGAACGAGTAAATCCCTCAGTATTAGCTTTATTGTATAGTATACCTGGTGAAAAAGTAACCTGCAATAAACAGGTTACTTCAAAAGTACCATACTTTTGGTTTCAATAAAATCACCGGCTTCCAACCTGTAATAATAAACTCCGCTTGTTATATAACTCCCGGAAGAACCTGCATCAAAAGTTACTTCGTACGTGCCTGGATTTTTGAATTCATTAACTAACCGTTGTATTTCTTTCCCAAGCGAATTGTAGACTGTTAATTTTACCATACCGGTATTCTTAATTGCAAACCGGATATTTGTTGTTGGATTAAACGGGTTTGGATAATTTTGTTTCAATTCGAATGTGCCCGGTAATTCATTGTCAATTAATTCAGGTTTAACGGAAAGCGGTGTTTCATCACCTGATTTAGATACAACTTCAATCGCAGATATCTTTGGCCTGTTAACGGTTGGTTTAAAAATAATATTTAATGTATCATCTGTTACAGTAACTTCAAACTTTTTTACAACAGCCGTTCTGCAGCCAACATCCGCAATTATATCATAATTAACAAGTACCCTGTCCCCTTCTATATCAACATTAAAAATCCTTGAGCCGGATCCACCGGGCTGACCACCGGGACAATTCCAGTATATCTCAGCAAGGTGAAGACAAACAGTATAATCACCGTGCAGAACCGGAATGTTGTAGCAGAACATTCCAAGATCATTATCAGATGCACGTTCAGTCATATAGAGTTCATCATATGTGGTTCCATAGATATCCCATATACTTGGATTAGCATATTTATATGTGCCGGTATACCATTTATCAGCCTCGAAAATTACTCCGTGATACTCTAACTTTGGTCCACCACAATTAATCCTAATGGTTTTTGTCGAATCAGTACCGGCAAAAATTGCTGATGTAAAAATCATAATTCCTGCTGATGCAGCATATAAAATACTACTCAGAATTTTAAGTCGTTTGACTGTTTTCATTGCAACCCTTTTTCAATTATTCATAGACTCTTGTTTAGTATTAAAGATAAAATGAAATACTACAAATGCAAGATTGATGCTGTTAATTGTGAAGGCAATCACTGAGGCTAAATGGAAAGCAGATTCAGATATGAATTGTAAGAAGTGTGGATGAATACAGTTGATTGGAGATTGAAGTTATTCAATTAGAGATTTTTTTACTGTTGGTTTGTTTAATTATTACTCAATCGGAAATAAAAATTTCAAAGCCCCGGCAACATTTAACGCCCATGCAGCTTCGGTATGCGGTTGGGTCGGATCAATTTTTACTTCAAAATCTTTTCCTTTCTTATAACCGTTTTCAGTTAAATATGCAATTGTTTCATCAAGCCCGGGTTGTAGCTTAGCTTCAATATCAATTCCACCGTTATAAAAATAAAATTTCACATCTTTTCTTTGACCGGAATATTCCAGTACTTTCTTCAGATAATTATAAGGCATTATTTTTATCGCCGGTGAAAATGAGGCAGCCAAACCAAATACATTCGGACACTCCCAGCCAAGTATGAAAGCAACAAGACCCCCCATAGATGAGCCCATTGTTGCAGTATTATTTTTATCTCTTAATGTTCGGTATGTCTTATCAATAAGAGGTTTAAGTTTATTTATAATGAAGTCTCTGTATTTACTTCCAAGATCAGTATCGGAATATTCTGCCGAACGATCTGTGGTATTATAGATACCGACAATAATAATCTCTTTTATAATTTTATTCCGGATCAGGCTATCAGCGGTTTCATCAATCTGCCAGTCAATTCCTGAAAAAGATGTTTTCGGATCAATTATATTTTGGCCATCGTGAATATAAAGCACCGGGAAATGCTTTGCAGTATCATCAAAATAATTTGGCGGAAGCCATACAATAACATCTCTTGGTTTTAATCCCGGGTATTCCATATTTCTATGGTACTTAACTAACCCGGTAATTTTCCCCTGGAACAAATTTTTAAAATCAGCCCACTTTAAAATATTATAAATAATTGTCGTATCACCGGATAGATTCACATGGATATTTGACGGTTTGGAACTGTCATTATTCAGTGCCTCCCTGTTCCATCCGCCAAGAGTAAACTTAAATTCATATTCAACTTTGGATGGCAACAGGAATGTTTTACTCCAGGTAGTATCATTTATTTTTTCAAGGTTAATTTTATGCGGATTCCAGTTACCTAAAAGCGGGTGGCTGCCAGCTATAAATATTGTGTCTGTTGCAGAAACACAGTTTGTATATACAACCAACTTCAGATTTACTTCCTGGGCTGTAAGTATTAATTGAAAAGCAATTACGAGCAAAAATAGTTTTTTCATTTCAACCATATTTTAATCAAACTGTTTTTTGAATTCCGCAAACTGGCTCTTTAATTCATCAATATCATTTTGTAGGTTCATCACCATTGTTTCCAGTTGGTTCAGTTTATTATGTTCCGGTTCCTGTATAGCTTCCTGTTTATCTTCTGTAACTATATCTCCGCTTAGCAAATGTGCATAACGTCTTTCTTTCATCCCCACCTGACGATCAAGTTTCTTAACCAACGCTCCCGTTTCCCTGTCAATCAAATTTTGAAGAGTTTCCTCGACACTATTAAGATTTTCGAAATCAAAAATACGATTAGACCTTGTACGTATTTCTCCGGTCGTCTGAGCTCCTCTGAGCATCAGAACATTTAATACTGCAATTTCCATCAAAGTAAGATTTAATTCTTCTGTAAATGATTCTTTATACTTATGAACTCTTCCAGTATCCTCAACCTTTCTTACAAATCGTTTTGCTCTGAGCAGATCAATTGTTCCCTCAACTTCAATCTCAGAATAATTTACAACCGGATTCCTGTTGGATTTCTGGTTACAGGCATTGGTTAGTGAGTTAAGTGAAAGCGGGTAATACTCAGGTGTTGTGTACTTTTTTTCAATTAGTGAAGAGATTACTCTTACTTCCTTTTCTGTTAAAAGTATTTGAGATTTCTTTTCGTTTACTATTGTTTCCATTTAATACTGCATCCAATACTTTGTTTCTGGTTTGTATCTATTTGTTTACCGTTAATTAAATTATCCAACGCATTTTTCAAATCGTTGCCTGTAACAGGAATATCATTTTTCGGTCTTGAATCATCAAACTGTCCATGATATACTAATTTAAGGTTTGCATCAAACACGTAAAAATCCGGAGTACATGCCGCATCATATTGCCTTGCTACATCCTGGCTTTCATCAAACAAATAAGGGAAAGAAAAGCCGAGGTTATTACCAAGCTCTTTCATGTTCTCAGGCGAATCTTCCGGGTAGTTAATAACATCATTTGAGCTTATCCCTAAAAATGAAATTCCTTTATGCTGATATCCTTTTGCTGTTTCAGTAACCTTTTCAATTATGTGCTTAACATACGGACAATGATTGCATATCATCATTATCACGGTAGCAATGTTACCTTTATATTCATAAAGGTTTACCAGCTTACCGGAAATAGTATCAGGTAAAGTAAAATCCGGTGCTTTAATTCCAAGCGGAATTAATGTTGATTCCATAGCCATATGCTTCTCCTTTCAATCTAATCTTCAAGACAAATATATTTCTTGTTTGAATTTCATACAAGCAAAAATTCTGATCCAATCAAGACTAATAAAATTAGTGTTTGATTTGCGGTGGCAAATGCGCTAATTTTCATCAACATTTTTCTAAAAGGATGAGGATTATCTATGGAAAAACCGCGTCTTAAATTCTGGCAAATCTGGAATATGAGTTTTGGATTTCTTGGAATTCAATTTGGCTTTGCTCTTCAGAATGCAAACGTTAGCAGAATATTTGAAACACTCGGTGCAAATATCGATAAGATTCCTATACTTTGGATTGCTGCTCCTGTAACCGGTTTAATCGTTCAACCTATTATTGGACATATGAGCGATAAAACCTGGACAAGACTTGGAAGAAGACGTCCTTATTTTTTATCCGGTGCTATTCTCGCTTCCTTAGCTTTATTGTTGATGCCAAACAGTCCTGTACTTTGGGTTGCAGCAGGAATGTTATGGATTCTTGACGCTTCAATTAATATTTCTATGGAACCGTTCAGAGCTTTTGTAGGTGATATGCTTCCTGCTGAGCAAAGAACGGTTGGTTTTTCAATGCAGAGTTTCTTTATAGGAATTGGCGCTGTTGTTGCCTCTGCCCTGCCGTATATGATGACTAATTGGTTCAACATAAGTAACACGGCAGCAGCAGGAGAAATACCGGATTCCGTAAAATATTCTTTCTACATTGGTGCGATAGTATTTTTACTTGCAGTTATTTATACAGTTTCAAACACAAAAGAATATTCTCCTGAGGAAATAAAAAAATTCAGTGAGGATAATGCGGAATCTGCCAAACGAGAAAAATATAATGAAGAATTAATTGAGCATTCAAGCTTTACAAAGAAAGGAATTATCTGGTTAATAATTGGTTTGATTCTTTTTGCTGCATTCTACTTTTTTATTTATATGGATTACGGTCTTGGAGTATTCTTTGGAGGTATTGCCTTCTTTGGATTGCTGCAGATTTTAGTTGGAGCTTTAACAAAACAAAATAAAACCGAAAGCGGGTTGGTAGCAATTCTTAATGATCTCTACAAAATGCCAAAGACAATGATTCAGCTTGCATACGTACAGTTCTTTTCCTGGTTTGCATTATTTGCAATGTGGATTTATACAACTCCTGCAGTTACTCATCATATCTACGGTGCGGAAGATCCTAAATCGCTTTTATATAATGAAGGAGCAAACTGGGTTGGCGTTTTAATGTCTGTCTATAATGGATTTGCAGCGGTGATGGCTTTCTTTTTAATCTGGTTAGCAAATAGAACAAGCAGAAAAATGGTTCACTCATTCAGCCTCATTATCGGTGGAATCAGTTTAGCCTCGTTTTATGTAATTAAGGATCCGAATCTACTTTTAATTTCTGAACTTGGAATTGGCCTGGCATGGGCTTCAATTTTAGCAATGCCTTATGCTATTTTAACCGGATCATTACCGCCGAATAAACTTGGTGTTTACATGGGAATTTTTAATTTCTTTATTGTAATTCCACAAATTACTGCAGCGGCAATTTTAGGATTTTTTGTTAGAACAATATGCAACAATCATGCAATTTATGCTTTGCTGCTTGGTGGTGCATCAATGGTAATTGCCGCTTTGATGATGCAAAAGGTTAAGGATACAAATTAAGGTTCATTATAGTTTCCATATCTCCCGGATTTATAGTTTTCGATTCGGGAGATTTGGACTAAAGTTTCTTTCACTGTTTTCAATATCCAATATTTCAATCGTTAACTTTTCTTCGACCTTTTCTTTAATGTACTTCTCAATTTTTTCTTTCACATTCCGGTAAGCTGTTTTAATATCGCTGCTATAAAAACTTTCTGTTGGTGAAGAAATCTTTACAATTTTCATTACACAATTCTCCTTTTACCTTCGTGTTTTATTATAATTTAGCTGAAATAATTTTGAAGTCAAGAGAGGTAAAAATTTTTGTGCGGAAAGACAAAACCGCTGCCTGTATTCAGGCAGCAGTTTTTAAAAATTAATATGAATAAGAAGTCATTAAACCTGCAAATGCAACAGCTCCAACTATCATATTTACAACCACCATAATTACGATTGAGATTATCAATAGCACAACATAATATCCAACCATTTTTTC
The DNA here is from genome assembly GCA_964537965.1 of uncultured Melioribacter sp. Classification (GTDB taxonomy): domain Bacteria; phylum Bacteroidota; class Ignavibacteria; order Ignavibacteriales; family SURF-24; genus SURF-24. The sequence goes on from CAZIDB010000035.1 coordinate 12,698, forward strand.
TTTCGGAATATCTTTAACAGTTTTAAGTCCCATATAAAGTAAAACCAATCCGTATATACCTGCTAAAGATACGAGAATCCCCAGGGATGGAATGACGTATAAAATTCCTGCAACCCAGGCCGGAGTAAATGAAAATACAACCGCCTTGGTTGAAGCAACAATATCTTTTGTAGAACCGAATGACGGGGCAAGAGCATCTGCAATAAATGCAATTATATAAATGCTTATTAAAGAAAGGACATAAGTTAAAACCGCCCATAATATCCCCGAGCCAACTGGTACATGATAACTAATAAAACCAAGTGAAATCCCGAAAAGAGTATATCCGATAAATCCCGCTATAGCAGGTATTGCAGCAAGAATAACTGCATAGTTAAGGAACATTTGAGAAACGGTCAGGTTTTCCTGCTTAATAACCTCCCATTCTTTAGCAGGAGAAATTAATATGTTTTTTGCCCGTTCAACAAGATTCATTTTGCCTCCAAATTATTTTTGTTTTAGAGTAGCTTTGAATTATCCGAATGAATTGTAGAATTTAATATCACTCTTTTTTTCGCAACTAACGTAGAAAATTTTTCATTCATTAGCAATTAATAATTTAACTCATAAGCCTGTCAGAAATTCATTTGAAATATTTCCGCCATGAATTATATTAGCCCCTGAAAAATTACTTTGGAGGAAAATCTTGGCTGTTAAAAAAGTTAAAAAGATTTTTGTTATCGACACTAATGTCATCCTTTATGACCACACCTGTATCTATAATTTCCAGGAACATGATATTGTAATTCCCGTTGTGGTACTTGAAGAACTTGATATCTTTAAGAAAGGAAGCGATTTAATAAATTTTGAAGCCCGTGAATTTATAAGAATTCTTGACAAACTTTCCGGCGATAAACTTTTTACAGAGGGAATTCCTCTTGGTAAAAAACAAGGCCGTTTATTTGTAGAAGTTGGCGAACCGAAATCCGATTCGGTCTATCATATTTTCACTCAGAATAAACCTGATCATAGAATCCTAGCCCTTGCTGATCAGTTAAGAAAAGGAAAACGTAACCGTGAAGTTATCCTTATCAGCAAGGATATTAATCTCAGGATGAAAGCAAAATCAATTGGCATACAGGCTCAGGATTATGAGACAGGCAAGATCAGAAATATTGATGATCTGTATACAGGCAAAGATGTATATGAGGAATGGGATAAAGAATTAATCTCCAAGTTTTACGAAGAACCATGCCAGGTACCAAGAGAAGATTTACCACTTACAAGAGAACCTATTCCAAATCAGTATTTTATTTTTAAAAACAGGAGTGTAAGTGTACTAACACATTATAATCCTTTTACAAAGAATTTTGACCGCGTATATAAAACAGTTGCATATGGCGTTGAACCAAGAAACGCTGAGCAAACATTTGCAATGGATGCTTTGTTCAGACCTGAAGTTCAACTCGTGACACTTACCGGGCGTGCCGGAACAGGTAAAACTCTGTTAGCGCTTGCCGCTGCATTACATCAAAGAAAAAATTATCACCAGATATATTTATCCAGACCTGTTGTTCCTTTGGGAAATAAAGATATCGGTTACCTTCCCGGTGATATTAAATCCAAGTTAGATCCATATATGCAACCATTGTGGGATAATCTTTCAGTTATCAAGCATAAATTTTCTCCGGAAAGTTCTGAAGCAAAAAGAATTAATGAAATGGTCCAGCAGGAAAAACTTTACATCGCCCCACTTGCATATATTAGAGGTAGAAGTTTAAGTAATATTTTCTTTATTGTTGATGAAGCACAGAATTTAACTCCGCATGAAGTTAAAACAATTATTACCCGTGCAGGAGAAGGGGCAAAAATTGTTTTCACCGGAGATATTTACCAGATTGATTCACCTTATCTTGATACTCAATCAAACGGATTAACCTATCTTGTTGACCGTATGAAAGGACAGGAATTGTTCGCACATATTAATTTGGTTAAAGGTGAAAGAAGTCATCTGGCAGATATAGCGAGCACACTTTTATAAAAAAAGGATAAAATTATTTGGCAACAAACCTTGCGGAGAGGGGGGGATTCGAACCCCCGTTCCGATTGCTCGGAAAACGGTTTTCGAGACCGCCGCATTCAACCGCTCTGCCACCTCTCCATATCTCTACATCATAGCGGTAATCAGCATTTTTTTATGCCGTACAAATTTAAAGACAACAAAACTAAATTAAAAGTAATTTGAAATTAATGTAGCAGCAAGAATTAAAATTACTCCGCTTAAAAAGAATAAAACTACAAGTTTTGTATGATGTTTTAACATTTCGCCTAAGATTGCATGAAGAGAAAGAAAAATAAATCCACCTGCAATATGTGTCATAATTATTTCAAGAGTAGATTCAGGTAAATTAAATCCCTGTGTTAAGATTCCCGCTGCAGCACCAACCAAAGTTGTCATTTCTACAAGGAAAACGTTTATAACAATTTTCTTTTTTTCGTAAGCCGCTCCTAACATAAGTGAAGCTAAGGCCAATCCCTCCGGAAATTTATGAACAAGAATAGCGATGAAAATAGAATTACCTTCAATATGCGAATGAGCTGTCCTGGCTGTTAGTGCCAAACCGTCAAAAAAAGAATGAAATGCCAGGGCAGTCATCATTAATAAAACTATTTCGGAAAATTTCTTAGTAGTCTGTTCATCAAAATGACTCGCAGAACACGCAGGGCAAACGTGAAAATAATATTTGCTTATCAGCCAGAAAACCAAATAACCCGAAAACAATCCAAGTATAAACTCAGTTAAGGAAAGATTTTGAAAAGTATCCGGAATTATGGCAAATGCTGCAGCACCAAATAAAGCACCGGCAGATAAACTTATTAATGAGCAAAGTTTATGATGTGTTATTTTAAATGTAAATGTCGAAACTGAACCGATTAATGCGGAAAAGACTAACAATAAACCTTTCAATAGATTAACTTCGTAACTCAATTACTATTACCCTTAATTAATGATTTGCATATGCTAAGATAAAAAAAATCGATGAGGAATTATAAGGATTTTTAATTCTTTGGATTCTTAGTATATTTGTTGCGCATTTTTTGCAAAATTTGATGTAAAACAGGATAATTGTTTATACTATAAAAATTCTGTTATAAGAACACGGAGAGGTGCAAGAGTGGTTGAATTGGCTACCCTGGAAAGGTAGTGTACTCGCAAGGGTACCGTGGGTTCGAATCCCACCCTCTCCGCGATAATTATCATAATCAAATGTATTTCGTTTATGTTTTACATAGCGTGAAATTAAACAAAAGATACATCGGCTCAACTTCCGATTTAGCCACACGAATTCATCAACACAACTCAGGTAAAACAAGATTTACAAAAGGCGGTATTCCCTGGAACATTATTTACAAAGAAGAATACAGCACCTTAGGTGAAGCAAGGAAAAGAGAATTATTTCTTAAGTCAGGAGTTGGAAGACAATTTTTAGACAAAGTTCTTAATCAGGATATTAACCGTGGGTTCTGAGCCGATGGCTCATCAGCCTTTGGCTGAGAATCCCACCCTCTCCGCAATTATAAAGGGAAGTATATTAGCTCCCCTTTTTCTGTAATCATTCTATGTTTTTATTAGTAGGATAAGGTAAACAGTTATTTTACTTGTGCAATCATTTCAATCTCAACAGGAGCACCAAGAGGTAACTGGTTAACACCAACGGCACTTCTAACATGCTTCCCCTCTTCTCCAAATATTTTAACACACAATTCAGATGCACCATTTGCAACTTTTGGTTGAGCAGTAAAATCATCGGCAGAATTAACAAAAACAGTTAGCTTAAGTATTCTTTCAACTTTATCAAGACTTCCCACAACAGATTTTATGACACTAAGACAATTTAATAAACAAACTTCAGCCGCTTTCTGCCCATCTTCTTCAGTTAAATCTTTCCCAAGCTTACCTTTGTATTTCAATTCACCTTTAACAATAGGAAGCTGACCGGCAGTCATTACCAGGTTATTTACTACTAAAGACGGAATGTAAGCGGCTAATGGTTTTGGAGCATCAGGAACTGAAAAACCAAGTTCAATAATTCTTTCTTCAATCATTTTTTCCTCGTATTTAATTAGTGAGACAAAATTAGTTCAATATAATTTTATTCACAAGAATTACCGTATATTTGAAACAAAAAAAATGAAAGGGAAATAATGCCGTTACAAAAATTTCAGGAATTGGTGAAAATAGTTGAAAGATTAAGAAAAGAATGTCCCTGGGATAGCGAACAAACAAACGATTCAATAAAAGACGCGACTATAGAAGAAACTTATGAAGTAGTTGAAGCAATTGATAACAATGATTTTAATGAATTAAAAATTGAGCTGGGAGATTTACTTCTTCACGTTGTATTTCATACAGTTATTGCACAGGAATCAAATCATTTTACACTTGATGAAGTTATTGATGGCATCTCGAAAAAGTTGATCCGAAGACACCCGCACGTTTTTGGCGAGACAGAAGTTTCGGATTCAAAAGAAGTAAAGAGAAACTGGGAGACTATAAAACTTAGCGAAGGCAGAGATTCTATTCTTGAAGGTGTGCCTGTAAAATTACCATCTTTACAGCGTGCTTATCGTTTACAGGAAAAAGCAGCAAGAGTCGGATTCGATTGGGAGCATAAAGAGGATGTCTGGAAAAAAGTAATCGAAGAAATTGAAGAGATGCATGAATCCGAACGAAGCGGTGATAAAACAGAACTTGAAAAAGAAATCGGCGACGTATTTTTTTCGTTGGTAAACTATGCAAGGTTTCTCGGCGTCAATCCGGAAAATGCTTTACGCAGAACAAACGAAAAATTTATAACAAGATTTGAGTACGTTGAAGATAAAATTAAAGCCACAGGCAGAAAAATTTCAGAATCAAACTTAAGCGAAATGGATAAATACTGGGAAGAAAGCAAAACCAATTTAGCAAAATAAAATTCAGGCAAATGGATTGGGAGCAGTTTAACTCTGCTCTTTTTCCGCTTTATCACTCTCACTATGAAATTTTTCGTAAGCATTAATAATATCTTTTACTAACCTGTGCCTTACCACATCAATTCTGTCAAAGTAAACAAATGAAACGCCTTCAACACCTTTTAAAATATCCTGAATCTGCACCAACCCGCTTACTGTTTTGTATGGTAAATCTATCTGGGTTATATCACCGGTAATGATTGCTCTTGAGTTAGGTCCAAGTCGTGTTAAAAACATTTTCATCTGCATTGATGTTGCATTCTGCGCTTCATCAAGAATTACAAATGCATTGTTTAAAGTTCTTCCGCGCATATAAGCAAGAGGCACAATTTCGATGATTCCTTTTTCGATATTATTATGCAGTTTATCGGAAGGAATCATATCATCTAATGCATCATATAAAGGACGGAGGTACGGATCAATTTTTTCTTTAAAGTCACCGGGTAGAAATCCTAAACTTTCGCCAGCTTCCACTGCCGGACGCGCAAGCACAATTTTATTTACCATTCCTTTTTTAAGTGCAGCAACAGCAAAAGCAACAGCAAGATATGTTTTCCCTGTTCCCGCAGGACCAATAGCAAAACAAATATCACTTTTCTTAACCGCCTGGAAATATTTAACCTGGTTTGGAGTTTTAGCTTTTTTTACATCGCTCTTAGTATAAAGAACAATTGTATCATATTCCTTTTCGGAAATTATTTCCCTGCCCTGTTGAGTCAAATCCACGATTGTCTCAACATCAGAAAGTTTAAGGCTGCCTGAAGTATTCAATACATAAACCATTTCCTTAAATACTTTCTCAACAGCTTCCACTTCTTCGGGAACACCTTTAATATAAACTAAATCGCCCCTTACTGTTACAGAAGTGTTAAACCTGTCTTCAATCGGCTTAAGATTGATATCGTTAAGCCCGAGTAAAGAAAGCATATCAACATTTTCAATAGTGATTGTCTTGTCTATCTGAGTCATATTTTTAAATAAAGAAAGCCCTCTTCAAACTAAATTGAAAAGGGCCTGAAAACTTTGTTAAACAATTAATAGCCAAGAGAATTATTTAACTACATCCTGTTTAGTTGGAGTAACCGGTGCAGGTTTGTAGTTTGCTCTTAACTTATCATATTTAGCTTTTTCTTCTTCAGTCAGGTTCGGAATCTTGAAGATTTGTTTTGGATAAATCAAATCAGGATTCTTAATCTGATCTCTGTTAGCCTGATAAATTTTTGGCCATGCAAATGGATTTGCATAGTGTTCTTTTTTCTTTGCAATATTCCACAAGCAATCGCCTTTAACAACGGTGTACATAATTTCTTTTGGAGCTTCTACCCAGGCATCCAAAGATCTTTGCATCTGGTTGTGTACTTTATCAAAAAATTCCGGTAGAGCAGAAATTTTATTTTTCTTTAAAGCATCAAGTTCTGCCTGAAGGTCAGCTTTTGTGCCTTCTTTCCTCATAATTTTACCATTGAGTTCGGCTACTTGTTTTCTGTAAGCTTCAACATCAGCTTTTGTAGCTCCAACCATCATATAAAGTTCATCCATGCAATCTTCAACTGTTTGAACTTTAGTATTTCTAAGTTTTGTAACGTCAGCTTTAATAGCGTCAAGTTCAGTTGAAAGACTTGCTTTCTGATCCGTCAAGCGGGTCATTTCATTCTGCCATTCTTCCTTTGTCAATTCTTCTTGTGCAAATGAAACGGCAGAAAGACATATCATGAGACCAAATAAAATTAAAAATAATTTTTTCATATCTGTTTTTCTCCAAATTTCTTTTAAACTTATTCCAATTATTTAGGAAGTTTTTCTAAGTTTTTCTGTGTTTCTTCTTTATCTTTTGCACACTGCTCAAGTTTGGCATTCTTTTCAGCAATCTCACGCTCAAGTTTTGTTTTTTCTGCTCTGAGCGAGCTGATTTCTGAATTCATTGAATTAACTTCTTTTCTAAGAGCTTCCAGTTGAGCCATTTCTTCTTCACTTACTCCGCCGCAACCAATAAACATTGAAGCAGCAAACGTAAATGCTAGAGCTGAAATCATTAGACCTTTTAATTTGGCCATATCTTTCCTCCTGAAAATAATTTGATTAATAATAAAAATTCGCTGTCATAATATTAACAAAAATGTTTAATATTTCAAGCAAAAATATAATTTCAAAGTGAGTACAGGACAAATCCCTGTCACTTTCGTTGTGGTCACTATTTAATTATATGAAAAATATACTTTAATCAAAAGTGTTTTGGAAAAATCATCGAGAGTATATTGAAAGACATAAAATCAAATAATTCTCTTTTCTACAAAACTTGTATACTCATTTCCTGCTATAATCAAATGATCAAAAACCAATATGTCCATGATCTTTCCCGCTTCAACAAGTTTTTTTGTAATTGAAATATCTTCAACGCTTGGTTCTGCATTTCCGCTTGGGTGATTGTGTATTAAAATTATGCTTGCAGAATTATTTTCAATAGCCTTCTTAAAAACTTCCCTGGGATGAACGATTGATGTGTTCAGATTTCCGATTGAAATTACATCATAAGTAATAATTTTATTTGCTGAATTAAGACAAACCACAATAAATCTTTCTTTCACTTCATCAATCAATAAAGGAATAAAAAACTCGGCAACCTCTTTTGGTGCGGTAATTTTTTTATTAAAAATTTGTTTGCTTTGAGATGAAACCCTTCTGCTTATTTCAAAAGCAGCCAATAAAGTTGCTGCTTTATCTTTACCTATACCTTCCACTTCCTGTAACGCTTCAGATGATAGTGAGGCAAGCACGGCAAGGTTCTTATGTTTAGTTATAAGTTCCTGCCCTATTTGAATTACAGTCTTTCCCTTTTTACCTGTTCTTAATAAAATAGAAATCAGTTCGGCATCACTTAAACTTTGCGAACCTCTTAATAATAATTTTTCTCTCGGCCTGTCATCTAATGGGAGTTCTTTAACCTTCATAGAAATCCCGGTTTATTTATATTACTTTGTTTTTTTCATCTGGCACTTTAGTTTACCGTCTAATGCCATCACATTATTCGGATCAAGGTTTAGTGCTTTATTAAAATACTTAACCGCTTCTCTGTTTTTATTTGAACTAAGGCAAACTAATCCAAGGTAAGAATAAGTATTTGCAGTAGGTTCTGAATTTTTAATAACATCCAGGAAATACTTTTCCGAATTTACAAAGTCTGCAAGTTTAAAATGTATTTTTCCCGCCCATTCTTTTAGTGAAGGTTCTACTTGATTCAGTTTTAATGCTTTTTCAATAAATGACAAAGCATGAAGATACATTCCTTTCTGGTAATTAATAACAGCATTTATCAATTGAATTTCCCAGTTTACATTCAGAATCCTTTCTGCCTTTAAGGATGCTTCCAAAGCTTCATCAAATTTTTCCTGGTTAAGATAAATTTTGGCAAGGTATAAGTATGCCTCACCATTGAATTCAACATTTGAACTGCTTGCAATAAAATTATTAAAATTAATTTCAGCTAAATCAAATTCCTTATTCATAAAGCAGGCATAACCGGATAAAAAAGCTGCGAGAGGTTGTTTCTCTGGTAATATTTCAGAAAGTATTTCTGTAGCTTCATTCCACATTGAATGATTGACAAACAATTGCCCAAGGAATAAACGCACCTCCATATCATCCGGGTTTTCTGCAAGAAAATTTGTTAACAATAAAATTGCAGAAGACGGATTGCCCATCCTGTCATACAAATCCGCTAATTTAATATTTGCAACAGAGTGACCCGGATTGTTTGAAATTATGTTCATATAAATCTGGGTTGCGTGAAGCAATTTTGATTGCGTTTCGTATTCACCTGCTTTCTTAATTAAGTAATCAATCTCGTGCATTAATTTATTCCCATTCTATTGTTGAAGGTGGTTTGGAACTAATATCATAAACCACTCTGTTTATCCCCCTGACGTTTCTAGTAATTTTATTTGAGACTAATGCAAGGAAATCCGCATCGAAGCCATACCAGTCGGCAGTCATTGCATCTGTTGAAGTAACAGCGCGTAATGCAACCACACTTTCATATGTACGGGCATCTCCCATTACACCAACTGTATTTACAGGAAGTAAAACAGCAAATGCCTGCCAGATTTTATTGTAAAGACCGGCCCTTTTTATTTCCTCAATAAAGATGTCATCTGCTTTACGAAGAATCTCAAGTTTATCTTTTGTTATATCTCCGAGTATGCGAACAGCTAACCCAGGCCCAGGGAAAGGATGTCTTGCAATAAATTCCTCCTGAAGACCGAGTTCCCTGCCAATGCTTCTCACTTCATCTTTAAATAATTCTCTGAACGGTTCAATCAGTTTTAAATTCATTTTTTCCGGTAAACCGCCAACGTTGTGATGAGTTTTGATTGTTACTGAAGAACCAACTACCGAAGTAGACTCAATAACATCCGGATACAATGTACCCTGCACAAGAAACTCTGCATCAGAAAACTTTTTTGCTTCTTGTTCAAAGACTTCAATAAAAGTATTTCCGATTATTTTTCTTTTCTTTTCTGGGTCGGTTACTCCGCTTAGTTTAGTAAGAAAAATTTCACTTGCGTCAATATGAATGATGTGCAAGGAAAAATGCTTATCAAACATTCTGATGATCTGTTCGCTTTCATTTAATCTCATCAGGCCGGTATCAACATGAATACAAACAAGATTTTCACCTATTGCCTTATGCATTAGTATTGCGGCAACAGATGAATCAACACCACCGCTTAAAGCGCAAATAGCTTTTTTATCTTTTACTAATTCTTTTATTTCTTTTACGGAAGCTTCTATAAAATGGGCAGAGGTCCAATCCCCTTTTAATTTGCAAACGCCAAAAAGAAAATTCTTCAGAATTTTTAATCCCTCAACCGAGTGAGCAACTTCAGGATGAAACTGAACTCCAAATATTTTCTGCTCTTCATTTGCAATAGCGCAATAAGGAGAATCTTCCGATGTACCGATGATTGAAAAACCATCCGGCAGCTTTGTAAGCAAATCGCCATGACTCATCCACACTACGGAATTATTTTCAACACCATTCCAGAGAATTGAATTCTTTTCAAGCTTTAAATGAGCCTTACCATATTCGCGGCTGTCTGCTTTTTCAACTTTACCGCCAAGGTAATGTGAAATTAAATGCTGACCATAACAGATTCCGAGAACAGGAATTCCAAGAGAAAAAATATTTTTATCAACCTGAGGAGAACCTTCATCATAAACGCTTTGAGGACCACCGGATAAAATTATTCCCTTCGGTTTGAGCTCTTTTATTTTTTCAATTGAAAAATTATGGGAATGAATAACAGAAAATACGCTGCACTCTCTTATACGTCTTGCAATAAGCTGAGTGTACTGAGAACCGAAATCTAAAATTAATATTGTTTCTTTATGTAACATTTTTACTGAAGAGAACCTTCAAGGTTTTTATTTTTTCCGGCAAGGGAACCTTGAAGGTCTTAATTATTGTCCTATCAATTGTTTATAAGCTTCACTATCAAGCAGATCATTTAATTCAGCAGCATTAGTGATATTAATTTTAATCAGCCAACCTTCTCCGTAAGGATCCGTATTAACAACCTGAGGTTCATCGGCAAGTTTTTTATTTAATTCAAGTACAGTACCGCTGCAAGGTGCATATAAATCGCTTACTGTTTTAACGGCTTCAACCGTACCGAATGATTCACCTGCTTTTACTTCGCTTATGTTGGAATCGATATCAACAAAAACAACATCACCCAGTTCTCCCTGGGCATAATCTGTAACACCAATTGTACCGGTATTACCTTCAATTAAAATCCATTCATGATCTTTTGTGTACTTTAGGTTTTGCGGAATGTTCATTTCAACCTCTGTTTATTTAATTAAAAGATTATCTATAAAACTTGTATCAAAATTTCCCGTAATAAATCTTTCATCCTGAAGAACTTTAAGATGAAAAGGAATTGTAGTGGGCACACCCAGAATAGTAAATTCCTCAAGCGCTCTCTTAGCCCTGTCCAACACCTGTTTCCTGTCTTTTGCCCAGATAATTAATTTTGCCAGCAATGAATCGTAATAAGGTGGAATTACATAATCCTGGTATATATGTGAATCAATTCTTACTCCTAATCCACCGGGAAAATGCAAAGATGTTATTTTACCGGGGCAAGGGCGAAAATTATTTTCATGATCTTCTGCATTTATCCTGAACTCCATACAATGACCTTTCGGAACAACCGGATGAGGATCTAAATTTTCTCCGGCGGCAGCTAATATCTGCTGGCGGATCAGATCAACATCATTCACCATTTCAGTAACCGGGTGTTCAACCTGGATTCTTGTATTCATTTCCATGAAATAGAAATTTTTATTTTTATCAACAAGAAATTCAATTGTACCGGCGCCTTCATAATTAACTGCAGAAGCACCTTTTATTGCGGCTTCTCCCATCCTGCTTCGTAGTAATTCGTCAACAACCGGCGATGGTGATTCTTCAATTAATTTCTGATGACGGCGTTGAACTGAACAATCACGTTCACCATAATGATAAACGTTTCCAAACTGATCACCTACAATTTGTATTTCAACATGCCGGGGATTTTCAATATACTTTTCAATATAAACTTCAGAATTCGCAAATGCAGCTTCAGCCTCACCTCTGGCAGTCTGGAAGGCGTTTTCAAGTTTATCTTCTTCCCAGACAATACGCATGCCTTTACCGCCGCCACCTGCAGAAGCTTTTATAATAACAGGGTAACCAATTTCCGCTGCAATTGTTTTTGCATCTGCAACATTTTTAACTACACCATTGCTGCCCGGTACAACCGGAACGCCAACACGTTTCATCGTTTCTTTTGCAAATGCTTTATCGCCCATACCTTTAATCATTTCAGGTGATGGACCAATAAACTTTAAACCTGATTCCGAACATATTTCAGAAAAATTTGCATTCTCAGCAAGGAACCCGTAACCGGGATGAATAGCATCAGCGCCTGTAATCTCCGCAGCAGAAATAATGGAAGGAATTTTTAAATAGCTTTCTTTTGCAGAAACAGGACCGATGCAAACTGCTTCGTCAGCAAAAGTAACATGAAGTGAATCAGTATCAGCTTCAGAATAAACAGCAACTGTTTTTATTCCAAGTTCTTTACAAGTTCTAATTACTCTTAAGGCAATTTCGCCACGATTGGCTATAAGAATTTTATTAAACAAATATACCTCAACATTAGTAAAGAACTCAGACAGGTTCTATAAGAAAAAGCGGCTGGTTATATTCAACCGGTTTTCCGTTTTCGATAAGAATTTTCGTAATCCGGCCATCTGCATCAGATTCAATTTCATTCATCAGTTTCATTGCTTCAACAATACAAAGGACTGTTCCCTTACTTACAACATCGCCAACCTGAACATAAGGATCAGCATCAGGTGCAGGTGCACGGTAAAACGTTCCTACTATAGGAGATTTTACTTCAATTTTGTTTGAATGAGCTGCTTCTTCAGTTTTTTCTTTTTGAACCGGCTCTGCTTTTGCGGCAGGAACTACTTCAGTAATAACAGGAGAAGTAACCGGGACTGTGCTTACAATGTTAGTCTTAAATTTTTTAGCAATCTTTACTTTAAGTTCACCTTCCTGTATTTCAAGTTCGGTTACGCCGCTGCTGTCAACAATCTTTACTAATTTTTTTATTAAATCTAAATCCATTTTGCCTTAGGCCTTTACTCTTTCCACGTAAGCGCCAATGCGTGTATCAATCTTCAGTAAATCACCTTCATTAACAAATAAAGGAACTGCAACTGAAGCGCCTGTTTCTAACTTGGCAGGTTTGGTTACGTTTGTAGCTGTATCACCTCTGAAACCGGGTTCTGTTTCAATCACTTTAAGATTTGTAAAAATCGGTAGTTCAACGTTGATAATCTCTTCACCATTGAAAAGAATTTCAACTTCGTCGCTTTCTTTCAGGAATTTTACACCATCTGAAAATAAATTAAAAGGAACGTTAATCTGATCATAAGTTTCGTTATCCATGCATACAAGGAAATCACCTTCACGGTACAAGTACTGGTATTTTCTTCTTTCAACTCTTATGGGTTCAATTGATTCGCCTGCTCTGAAAGTATTGTCAAGGTTTCTACCGGTTTTTAAATTTTTTAATGTAGTTCTTACAAAGGCGCCACCTTTGCCCGGTTTAACGTGCTGAAATTCAATTATTGAATAGAGATCGTTTTTAAACCGAATGATGAGACCATTTCTGAAATCTGATGTATCTGCCATAAATTCCTTTATTTTATTAAATTAACACGAAAAATATACTTATGGATGGCATTAAAATCAAGGTAAGTTATTTATTGGAATATGTGAAAAGCTATACAATCCTTAGCGCCTTAGTGCCTTAGCGGTATAGGTTTTTTACCGCAAAGACACAAAGACGCTAAGTTAAAATTGCATTACTTCAACAAAGTCATTTTAATTGATTTGGAATAATTTCCGTAAGATAATGTACAAACATAGTTGCCTGCAGCAACCGGGTTGCTAAAGCTATCTTTACCATCCCAGTTTACTTTATAACTTCCTTTTTTAAATTCCTGGTTACTTATAAGAGTTGTTACTTCTTTGCCAAGTAAATCATAGACTTTTATAGTAATACTTTTATCTACCGGAAGCGCAAACTCAATACTTGTTTCCGGATTGAAAGGATTAGGATAGTTTTGTTTAATCAAATAATCATCGGGTTTAACGATATCAAGTTGCATTGGCTCAACTCCGGTTGGGGTTGCTTCAAGTACTACTACGTTCACCTGGTAAGGATTGTACCTTGTAACCACTGAATCTTCAACCCAGGCAGAGCCATCGTAATGGTTATAAGTAAAAATTGTTGAATCATAAACGCTCTGGTATGAAAGCAACACTTCTTTGTTGCCGTCATTATCAGAATCGAAACCGGCAACCATTTTACTAACAAAAGGTGCTTCCTCAAAAACAGAATCGATGGTTCCGGCTGAATCATTTATTGTAACAGAATACCAGGTTAACGGATCAGGATTAGTATAGATTATTTTTGCAGTGTAATTCAATGAATCCAATACAGAGCCCGAACCATTATATTCCAAAGAAACGACATTATACCCTTCTGTACCGCCTAATAAAATTTCCTCTCTGCCATTACCATTTAAGTCTGCTGCTGCACTTCCCCAGAAATTATCTAATGCCCAGCCAGTTCCTTTATATTTATAATCCCTCGTAATGTCGGGACCAATTATACCATATTTATCCGGTGCCCAACAGTTTACAGGATCACTATCTTTATCAAGGCTTACAAGCACAACATCATATCCCGGGTATTGAACTCCGGCTATTTCATCTTTTCCATCACCATCAACATCAGCTCTTTGAATTCCCATATATGCAACAACATCTTCCGCAGCATATTCTCTGTATTTATTTTCCATGGTAGCATCGGGATAAAGATATGTGTCTGCCCCTGTTGGTTCAATTGACCAAAAACCGTAATAATTATATGTATGATTTACAATTTCAATTTTGCCATCTCCGTTTATATCGGCAGGAATAGAATGCCAATATGAACCGCCGGCAAACTGACTACCATTGTAAGGTTGAGTAGTGGGGTGACCGCCTTCAAGAACCCATCCGGCAAATCCAGGGAAATCACCGGTTACACCAAGAACATAAACATTATTCTTTGTCCCGGTTGTATGAAAAATCAATTCATCAAATCCATCATTATCAAAATCATATACTGTTGCAACTTCTCTGTTTAATCTGAAAGCAGTTGCACCTTCCGCTGTAAATTGAGCAGGATCTAAAATCAAAGCTGGTTCTGTACCAAAACTATTATCGGTACCATCATATTCCCAAACCTGCAATTGATTTACTGCTAAAACCGGAAAGATAATTTCTTCATTGCCGTCTCCATCCAAATCTCCTGAACGAACCCATCTTGGAGTAGAATTGCCTGTGCCAGTTAAAATCGGTGAGGACCAAACAACTTCAAGAACTCCGGGAGAAGTTAATTCAGCTAAATGAGCCCTTCCGCTATTACTATAATCGGTCAACAGAAAATCAGGTTTACCGTCTTTATCCAAATCCCCCGCATACCAGGCAGATCTAACTCCTAAATCTGTTGAATAAGGTTTTTCAGCAGTAGGTGGATTCTGAGCAGTATTGTACTTAGCTAATTCGGAAAGTTGAGCAAATAACCCAGATGATAAGAAAACAAAACCAAGAATGGTAATAAACCTTACCATAGAACCTCCGTATTATATGTTATTGAATACTAAAAATTCTAATCGCGGAAATAATTTATATTTATTCTAAAAAGAAGTCAAACGGAAATACATAAAAGTACTTTAAAGA
>CAZIDB010000036.1:0-5475 GCA_964537965.1 uncultured Melioribacter sp.
TCAGATGCAATAACACAATAAAGTCTCTTTTTTAATTGATTGAAAAAAGATATTTTTTAACAGCAAAAAATTCCGCTTCAATGAATTTATAAGTATCGGCTGTTTGTTTAAATAATAAACAGGGAGAGAATATGGTTTTTATAATATCTATTCTGGCAACCTTGGTTGCGTTTGCAGTTTACAGGAATGCAAAGAAAAGACAAAGCCCTTCGGAAGCAACATTTGCACGCTTCGGAACTTTGATTGCAGCCTTTGTGGCCTTTATCCAGATCTTTACTGTAATTCCTGCCGGCTCAGTTGGTGTTGTAGATTTCCTTGGAATGGTAAGCGATAATACATTAAAGGCCGGGGTTAATATTGTTAATCCGCTTGCCAACATAGTTAAGTTTAGTATTAAGACACAGGAATTAAAAGAAACAATGACGGTTCCTTCCAAAGAAGGATTAAGCGTTCAGCTTGAGATAAGTTTGTTATATCATTTAAATCCGGATAACGCTTCGCGTATTTATAAATCAGTGGGCGAAAATTACCAGGAAATAATTTTAACACCGCAGTTCCGCTCTGTTGTTCGGGGTACAACCGCAAAGTATGAGGCGAAATCTTTATACACGGCTGAGAGAGATGTTGTTGGTAAGGAGATGCAAAAAGAATTATCCAAGCTTGTTGAGCCGCGCGGCATTACAGTTGAGTCTGCACCATTACGCCAGGTGATTTTACCATCCGGCTTGACTGCATCAATTGAAGAAAAATTAAAAGCGGAACAGGAAAGCCAGAGAATGGAATTCATTCTTAAAAAAGAGCAGCAGGAAGCTGAACGAAAAAGAATTGAAGCGAAGGGAATTTCTGATTTTCAGGATATAGTAAGCAGAGGAATAAGCGAACAGCTTCTTAAATGGAAGGGAATTGAAGCAACAGAAAAACTTGCCAATTCACCAAACGCTAAAATAGTTGTAATTGGCGGTGGTAAAAACGGGTTACCATTAATCTTACAAGGAAATTAATAGGAAAGGCTTAGGTAAAGGCTTAGGCGGAAAGTAAAATTGAAAAACGATTTCCTTCCAAGCCCTAATCTTTAATAAAATATGATCTATCCAAAGAAAATAAAGTTGAACGGGAAAGACTCTCTAACAATTATTTGGGAGAATGATACTACCCATAATTTTCCATTAACATTTTTAAGGAACGAATCTCCCGATGCGGGGAATAAGGGAGAAACCATTTTGTGGAAACATTATGATCCTTTTCCCAAAGAACCTGATAAGCCCGGTAAATATGAAGTATCATCAATTGAAATGGTTGGCGACTATGCTATCAATATTACCTGGAAGGATGGATACAATTACGGAATATACTCGTTCGATTTACTTTGGCGTTGGGGCGAATATTTAAGCGTTAAGGATAATCTTCATCAGGATTTTGATCACAACCATGATCAACACTAATCTATAAGGCAAACTGATTGAATAAAACAATCCATAATTCAACCAGCTAAGTTGAGCGGGATTACTGCAGATTCTTATTAAATAAAATTAAAAATTCAAAAACCAACAGGTATAAAATGAACAGGATAATCTTAACTAAACTAATAGCGATAATTGTTTTTCTTTCACCTTTTACAGTTCAGGCACAACTTGATTTGAATAAAATGGTAAAGAAAACAAAGAAGAAAGTTGAAAAAAGAATCGAATCAAATGTGGACAAAAAAGTGGATAAGACATTGGACTCTGTGGAAGAAGAGCTTGAGAACAATGATGCTAAAGAAAATAAACAATCAGAATCTTCAAAGACAACAAATAATGAAGTTGAACAAATTAAATCGGCTGAGGAATTATCAAATTCAGTTCCTGATGAGAAACAAAGCCAGGCATATTCAAAATTTGATTTTGTCCCCGGCGACAAAGTGATTTTTGAAGATGATTTAAAGAGCGAACAAAACGGTGAGTTTCCTTCTAAATGGGATCTTGTGAAAGGAACCATCGAAAACGGAGTTTATGAAAATGAAAATGTAATCTGGTTCAGAAAGAACAACAGTATTATTAAACCTTTAATCAGCAACTATAAATTACTTCCAGAAGTGTTTACCATTGAGTTTGATTATTTCATGGGAAATAAAACCCAACAGTCATATTCTCTCTGGCTAATGAATGAAAAAAATAGATCGATTGCAAGAATAGTTTTTAATGGCAAAGAGATGAAAATATTAGGCAAAACCGAAGGAAGCATAACTGAAAAATATGAAGATGGCTGGAAGCACATATCTGTTTCTTTCAACAAGCGTGCATTAAAAGTATATCATAATGCCGAGCGTGTATTAAATATTCCGAACATAGACGAACAGCCAGTATCTTTTCAAATTGAAGGCGGAAGAAGTAATAATCCTCAGAAAGATGAAAGAGCTTTTATAAAGAACATCAGAATTGCAGAAGGCGGCGTTCCTCTTTATAATAGAGTTTTATCTGAAGGAAAAATTGTTACAACGGGAATTAAGTTTGATGTTAATAAAGCTAATATAAAGCCGGAATCAATGGGAGTAATTAACGACATCTTTAACTTATTAAAGGAAAACGCCGACTTAAAATTTTCTGTTGAAGGACATACGGATAGCGACGGTAACGATGAATTTAATTTGAAATTGTCTGAAGAAAGAGCAGGCGCTGTTGTTAATAAACTTGTTGAAATGGGAGTATCAGCCTCAAGACTAAAATCAAAAGGCTGGGGTGAATCAAAACCCTTGGTAGAAAATTCTACGCCTGAAGGAAAAGCAAACAACAGGAGAGTAGAGTTTGTTAAATTTTAGGTAGAAGAGGAATAAAAAGCAGCCCTGATTTTTTAAGGGCTGCTTTATGTATTACAGTAATTTCTGAATCTGTTTTTGATATACTTCTTTCTCAACGAGTCCAACGTATCTTGCAGCTATCTTCCCTTCTTTATCAATTATGAATGAAGTTGGTATTGACTCGATATTACCATATGCAACAACTACGTCCATATTGCCGTAAACAACAGGGTAATTTATTTTATAATCTTTGATGAATGGTTTAACGGCGTCAATAGTATTATCCTGATCTAAAGAGATCCCTATAATTTCTAATCCTTTGTTTTTATACTGGCTCTTAAGAGAAACTAAATCGGGAATTCCTCTGCGGCACGGAGGGCACCAGGTCGCCCAGAAATCAACAAGAACAACCTTTCCTTTATAATCGGAAAGTTTAAGTTTCTTTCCCTCTGTAGTTGAAAGTTCGAAATTAGGGGCGCTTTTACCTTTCAAAACATCTTCTACACTCATTGTTGTCGGATTATAATTTGGCGGATATGGTCCTTGTTCCGGTTCGCTTTGAGAATTATTGACAATAAAGAAAACCAGAATTACCACGATGAATAAAGTGGTATAAATAAAGTTTTTATATCTTGGATCTATTAAAGGCTTCTTGGTTTGTGTTCCAAAAGTTCTTTTTGCCGGTTCTTTTGATCTTAAATTTTTTTGATTCATTATTCTTCCAAAATTTAGTTCTAAATTACTTAAAAGCTTCAAGTTATTAAACAGAAATCTTTTTCTATTTGTTTCCTGCGAGCAGAATAGAATTAAGATCATTTACAAATTCATTTATCTTTTCGTCTGTAAAACCTTTTTCCTTTGCAGCGTTTTCAAGCGTTCCCCATGCAGGTTCGCCGCAGCGAAGGCAACGGATTCCCTTTTCCATTAAATATGTAATAGAGCCAGGCAGTACTTCTACAAGATCTTCAATCAAAATGTCTTTATTAATTACTTTGTCCATTTGAGTTCTCTGTATCTGGTTCTTTCTTTTTTCCCGGGAATGAAAATACTAATCCTAATAAGGCTCCGTATGCCGTTGATATTAAGGGATTACTTTGAATTGGACAGGAACCGGTTCGGCAGCCGATAAAATAATAATAAGCATAGCCTCCAATTCCTCCGACAATTATAGGTAAAAATCTTTTCAACCAGGGTTTATATTCTTCTTTCATTAACTAACCGGTTCTTTCTGCAGATTGGATAAAATCTTTTCAAGCATCATATATTCGGGAACAGCACCTTCAACAAAATCATTTTCGTTTATTATTGTTCTTGGTACACCGCGTACATTATACTTGTTTGATAAATGCGGGAACTCAGTTGCTTCAACCATATCTCCTTTAATATACTTGTTCAGATATGAAAACTTGTGTGCAGTAATAACAGCTTGAGGGCAATAAGGACAAGTTGGTGTTACAAATACCTGTAAGTGTACTGGTGAAGCAATATTCTTTACCTGTTCAACAATATTATCAGGTAAACCATGCTCCCCTGTTCCTAATAAAAGAATATCTTCTAGTAAAGTAGAGAATTCATAACCGCTTGGTATTCCATACAATCTTATTCCGTAGTCGGTCCCGTTTTCATCAAGAAGAACAATTGCGGGGATTTTATCCACACCATATTTTTCAACATCTTCTTTATCTGTAATAAAGTTTTTTACTTCAAGCCGAATAAAATCGGAAGTCTCGGATAATTCCTGCAGCAGCTGTTTCGTTTCTCTGCAATAGGAACATTCAAGTTCCTGGGTAAAGAAAATCAAGCTAACTTTTTTTGTAATAGGAGCAAGTCTTTTGCGCAGATCATCTTTTAATTTTTCATCTAAAAACATAATATCCTCAGAATTTTATTGGTGAGATGAAAGAAAAAAAAGAAGGATTCAATTCTCTTTCTTGCTCTTAAATAATTGATTTAATACATTTACTTGCAAATAAGGAGGTTTCTAATGGCGGACTATGAAAAACATTTGTACATGATTGTCTTTCCTATAAATGCTCTTGTTGCTTCTCAACTTGACCCGGTTAAGTTTGGTGAGCATTATACAATGTCAAGCGCAAAGCATTTCAGCGGAAAAGTAATTTTTGCCGAGATTGATAATAGTTACAGGAATGATTATTTCGAGATAGACAGATATTTGGCATTAACGGTTCCGCATGAAGATGGGTCGCCAAAGAGAACCAAGTTTATTTCTTCTTACAAAGTACTGGAATATGTTTCTCTTGCTGCAATTAATAAATTATTTCTTGTAACCCCGAACGGTAAAGTTCTTCCTATCGATCCTATTGAATATACTGCTTATAACGAGCCTGGTTTGATAAGAATTTACCAGGAAATATGTCCACTTGAAACACTGGTTGCATCTACTAAAGACCAACGTGAGTTTGGGCGTTTTATAACTACTCAGACAAAATCCAAGGGTGCACCAAGCATTTGTTTTACACAAATAGATTTTAACATTCAGAAATTTTTAGATGATAATAGAAATAAGGAACTGTTTCATATCGATTTGCCGGGAATAAATCCATACCGCTTTTTTGATTGTATCATGGAATTAAAAAATAATCCCGGAAAGCTGACAAAGACCATTAGTCTTGGAACGATACTTAAAGATATTTCATACAAGTTTTTGCGTCATGGTTTTTGGTTTGCAAAAGCAGACG
>CAZIDB010000036.1:5575-28035 GCA_964537965.1 uncultured Melioribacter sp.
AAAGATATTTCATACAAGTTTTTGCGTCATGGTTTTTGGTTTGCAAAAGCAGACGATTTAAAATTCTTCCCAATGCCATCAATACAAGATCTGGAAAATAAATATTTCAACTGGTGGAAATTTGTAAGGTAGTTTTTTAACCAAGCCGGCATGACCGGCTTTTTATTTGTCTTTTCCCCATTCAAGCACTTCAACTTTAACCTTAGCTAAGCCTGATTTTATCATATCAAGTTCTTTTGCTGCGCCGTACGAAATATCAATCAATCGTTTGTTTCGTAAAGGCATCCTGTCATTTATCTTTAGTGTAACACTCTTCCCGTTTTTCTTGTTTGTTACCCGGATGCTGGTTCCCATAGGGTAAGTCTTATGTGAAGCGCTTAATCCGTGCATATCAAAAATTTCACCGCTTGCGGTTTTTCTGCCATGAAATCTTTTTCCATAATATGAAGCTGTGCCATCAGTTGTTTCAAGTGACTTTTCTTTTTCGGAATCTATGCGGGAAGAATATGATGTTGAATTCTCATTGTAATATCTTTTTGTAGCACTACAACTATTCAAACATAAAAGCAGTGTTACAACAATCATATTTATAATGAATTTCAAGGGATTTTTATTTTCAATATAATTTAAAAAAATCAGAAAATAAATTACTGGGAATCATTTCCACATAGATTTTTATAGGTGTTGGAAAAGAAGGTTTTCTACTCGCAAAATTCTTCTTCAGGTTCAGCAATTTTCAAATAGAGAACAATACCATAGCTATAAAAAATTAATCGTAATATAAAAGATATTTCTTGACAGTGAAATATTTTTTTTGTATTTCCGGAATTGTAATTACACTTTTTTGTATTCATGAAATGGAAATTACGATGACCGACAAACGCCTTCTCGAAATATTTTTTGATTTGATAAAAATTGATGCGACTTCAGGGAAAGAAAAACCTGTTGAAGATTATATAATTGCTTTTCTTAACAATCTTGGTCTGAACGCTACGGTCGAAAATATTGATCCTGATTCAACGGGACAAAGCGGAAATGTTATTTGTCCTGTCGGTAATGGTGGAAGCTTTGTGTTGCTTTCTCATATGGATACCGCAAGATCCACATCTGAAGTTAAACCCACAATAACAGATGACAGGATACTTTCAGATGGAAAAACGGTTTTAGGGGTTGACAACCGCGCCGGTATTTCTTCAATTCTTTTTGCTGTTGAAAAGGCAATCAAACAGAAAACAACACTTAATGATTTTACGATTGCATTTACAGTCCAGGAAGAAACCACAATGTATGGCAGTCGTAACCTGAAACTAAGCGATAAAATTAAAATGGGTTTTGTATTTGATTCACATGAACGCCCCGGAAACTTCGTTAATGGATCAATTGGTGCAGTAGGATTTTCGGCAAGAATAATTGGAAAAGCCTCGCATTCAGGACTTGCTCCGGAAAAAGGAATTGATTCAATTAAGATTGCATCGGGAGCAATTGCAGAAATTAAACTTGGCAGAATAGATGATGAGACAACCGCCAACATTGGAATAATAAAAGGCGGATCGGCCGTGAATGTTGTTCCCGAAGAGACTTTTATTGAGGGCGAAGTTCGTTCTATGAAAACAGAAAAAGTGATTGAGCTTGCTGAGCAGATAAAAAAAATATTCGAAAAGCATACATCAGTCGCGGGCGGCAAACTGGAATTTAATTATCAATGGGATTTCAAACCGTATAAAGTTACTCCGGAAGACGAAGTATTTAAAAAAATATCTTCTGTTATTTCTAAAGTTGGATTAATCCCAACTCCAAAAATTTCCCGTGGAGGAAGCGATGCGAATTCACTTAATGAAAAAGGGATAAAAACGGTTAACCTTGGGATAGGAGCAGAAAACCCTCACTCCAATGAAGAATACATTCTTCTTGAGGACTTACAAAAATCATCTGAAATAGCTTATGAGTTGATAAAGAAATGAAATTAAAACTAAAAACGATAGCGCTCTTTTTTTTAGTAGGAATTACTTTTCCTCTTTTAGCACAGAAGAAAGGAAAGCTCTTTATTATTGGCGGTGGCGACCGTCCTGCATATATGATGGAAAAATATATTGAGCTTGCAGGAGGAAAAGACTCCAGATTTATTGTTATCCCGATGGCAAGTTCCGAACCGTTGGAATCTGCCGATTACATGGTTAAAGAATTGAAAGAGCTTGGTTGCAAGAATGTAGACTTTATTTATTGCAATAAAGAAAATGCAGACAGCAAGGAAAACCTTGCAAAGCTTGAAAAAGTTACCGGCGTTTATTTTTGTGGTGGCGACCAGGCTTTGCTGACAGCAGCTTTGCTGGGGACAAAAGTATTGGATAAGATAAAAGACGTTTACAGAAATGGTGGCGTTGTAGGTGGTACCAGCGCGGGAGCAGCAGTAATGAGTAAGGTTATGTTGACGGGAAACGAATGGATTAATAAAGATACAGTAAACCTGTTCACTTTTATTAAGAAGAAAAATGTTGAAACAATTGAAGGGTTTGGATTTATTCAGAACGCTATAATTGACCAGCATTTTATAACGAGGAAAAGATTAAACCGGTTGATAAGCGTTGTGCTTGAAAATCCTTCCTTACCTGGAATTGGTATTGATGAAGCAACCGCAATAATATTTAATCCCGATAATACTTTTGAAGTTTTTGGCGAGAACACAGTTCTAATTTTCGATGCGACTGAAGCAAGAGATATTACGACGGATAATAATAATAATCTGTCGGCAGCAGACTTAAAAATGCATCTTCTTAAATCAGGAGATGTTTTTGATCTTAAGAGTAAAAAGAAAATAAACTGAATAAACAGCAAATGAAAAAATCTTTTCAGTTCAATACTTTAGTGATGATCTTTGCAATAGTAGTTGCTGTTGCAGTGTTAACCTGGTTTGTACCGGGTGGCCAGTATCAACGAGAGATAAAAGATAACAGAACGGTAGTGGTCCCAAATTCTTTTCAATATGTTAAAAGTAATCCACAGGGAGTTGGCGCTGTATTAACCGCACCGGTAAAGGGGTTCGTTAATGCAGCGGAAATAATAGTCTTCTGTTTTATAATTGGCGGCGCGTTTATGATTATCCAGAGAACAGGAGCAATCAACTCTGCTTTACAAAAAGTAGCGCTTGTACTTGCAAATAAACCGCATCTTCAGAAATATTTTATACCGCTTACAATGATTCTCTTTTCAATGGGCGGCTCTATATTTGGAATGTGTGAAGAAACAATGCCGTTCATATTAATATTTATCCCGCTTGCGCTTTCATTGGGATATGATTCTATAGTTGGAACTGCAATTCCTTTCCTTGGTGCCGCATCTGGTTTTGCTGGCGCAACCTTGAATCCCTTTACTCTTGGTGTTGCATTAAAGATTTCTGAATTGCCGTATGATACTGCAATGTGGTACAGGATAGTAATCTGGATTATTAGCGCAACAGTTATGATTTCCTTTGTAATGCTTTATGCAAACCGCATCAAAAAGGATCCGGCAAAGAGCCCGGTTTATGAAATTGACAAACAACGGAAGCATTCGTTTCATCTTGATAATAACTCAAATGCAGAATTCACTAAATCCCAAAAAGCTGTTCTTGTTGTTTTTCTTTTGGGTATTGTTCTTATGGTTGTTGGAATCCTGGAATATGGTTGGTTCATTACTGAAATAGCAGCATTGTTTTTTGCATTGGGAATTGTTTCCGGATTTGTCGGGAGATTAAAACTCGGAGATATTACAGACAGTTTTAAAGACGGCGCCAAAGACATGGTTGGCGTTGCGTTAATTATTGCCTGCGCAAGGGCAATGCTTGTTGTAGCAACGGATGCAAAAATAATTGATACAATGCTTTTTGGAATGTCGAATATAATTTCCGGTTTCCACCCTGTAGTTGCGGCTCAATCTATGTTTGTTACCCAGGGAATTATAAACTTTTTTGTCCACTCCGGTACTGGGCAGGCGGCTTTAACAATGCCGGTAATGACGCCGCTTGCAGATGTACTTAGCATTCCAAGATACGCCGCCGTTCTGGCGTTTCAGTTTGGTGAAGGTTGGATTAATCCTATACTTCCTACTTCTGGCGTTACAATGGGAGTGCTGGGATTAGCCGGAATAAGTTGGGATAAATGGTTTAAGTGGATGATCCCGGTTCAAATAGTATTTTTAATACTGGCTTTGCTGTTATTAATTCCGCCTTTTTTCTTTAGCTATTAATATTTTGATTCTTTAAAAGAGTATAAAATCATGAGAATAGTGAAAACAATAATTTATTTGTTTCTGTGTGCGGGTACAGTTTTTTCCCAGGATTATTTTGAAACAGGAAAAATATCCCTTCAGTTAAGTAATTACGGACGCATAAGAATATATAATCCAAAATTCTCCAGCGTAGAACAAATTAACAGGCTATCTGCTGTTGTTGGTGTAAATACGAATGATGTGTTTGCTTACAACGAAGATGCCGAAATGGTTGATAGCGCAAAGCTTGTTGGTTTACCTAAATACAGCGATTTAGAAATTTATAATTCTATAGATAATTCTTATTCACATTTACCGCCGGCATTACTGAATGAAATTAATGTCTACGGCTGGAGCAACGAAGCATTTTCTATTATAAAACTTACTGTTATAAATAAAGATGCTGTTCTTGGTAGCATTTCTGCTTTTATTGGGTTTGAATTTCTTCCAAAGGTAGATGATGTATGGGGAACCGAATCAATAAAAACATTGCAGGATAAAGAGATAATTTCTGTAAGCAGAAGTCCCGCTTCAACTTATACTGGAATTAAGATTGTCTCTGCCTCTTTGTTTTCTGCAAAATATTTTAACTGGTATAACGAATACGATCTTGGCCAATCAAGTGATTCAATGTTCTATGCATATTTATCTTCGGGAGTTAAACAGGATTTATTTACCGCTTCCAATGATGGAGCCGTAGGTGTGTTTTGCCAGAACGCGGTGAATATAAATCTGGGAGATTCTGCCGTTGTATATTTAGCTGTTGCAGTTGGTGCAGACGAGGCAACAATGCTGAGCAATATGGGTAAAGCGGAAGCTAAATATTTATCTTTATTTGCCAATGTGCCTGTTGAAATGACTTCCTTTAATGTGAATGTTATTGGCAACAAGGTGTTGCTGGATTGGTCGACCGCATCCGAAACAAATAATAACGGTTTTAATGTTGAAAGAAAATTTGAAAATACCGAATGGATTAATCTTGGCTTTGTAAAAGGAAGCGGTTCAACTGCAGACGTGCACAAATATAATTTTATCGATGATAAAATTAATTTACCGGGCAGCTATTTTTATAGAATAGCACAGGTTGATTTCGATGGAACAATTTCATATTCAAAAGAAATAAAAGTAAATATTGCAGGCGAGCCATTAAAATTTGAGCTGCTTCAGAATTATCCGAATCCATTTAATAACTCTACAAGAATTCATTACCAGATCCCAAACAACACAACGGTAACTCTAAAAATATTTGATGCTCTTGGCTGCCAGATTAAAAGCATTGTAAGCGGAAGGCAGGATGCCGGTACATATGAGTATAATTTTGATGCTGTAGGGTTAAGCAGCGGATTATATTTCTTAGTGCTTCAGACTGATAATAATAAATCAATTATAAAAATGTTTTTACTTAAATGAAAACGGAGGTTAAATGAAAAGAGGGTTACAATTTGGTGTATCTATCATATTGATTGTGTTATCAATTACAACTTTTTCTTTTGCCCAGGCAGAATTTGAAACAGGAAAAATAGGGGCTGTTGTAAATATTTATGGTAGAATAAGAATCTATTCTCCCAACTTTGATACAAGGCAGATAGACAGAATCTCTATCGCAGTAAGCAAATCGCAATCAGAGGTTTTTGATTATAAAAACGATGTGGATGCCGAAGATACCGTTAAGCTTATAAAAACATACGGAACAGAGGGATATTATGAAATCTACGGAACGTTTAACAATAAGTACGTTATAACAGAAAATCCGGAAGCTATACCTAACCCACCGGATGTTTTAGAGAAGTTAAATATCTACGGATGGGAAAACGAACAATATCTCATTGCTAAGTTTACCGTTCTGAACAGGGAAACTACAGCCTTTGATGCAATAGCAGGATTTGAAATAGTACCAATGATTGACGGCGCTTATGGTAATGAAGTGCTTAATTGTTTGAGCGATAGAGGCATTGCAGAAATTTATATTGCAGATGGCACTCACGTAGGCTTAAAACTTCTTTCTGAAGAAACAACAGGTTTTAAAGCTATGGATTATCCTGAAGATTATTGGGTGGGCGATACTACTTTGTATTCATATTTAACTTATACCGGTAAAGATGTAGAATTCCAAAGCGGCGGAGATGGTGGTCTTGGTGTAATGACAACTGCTCCGGAAAATCTGGGACTCGGTGATTCATTAGTAATTTATATGGGTATTTCCGTTGGAGCAACAAGAGACGAAATGCTTACGGTAATGACCGCAGCCGAGGCCAAATATGCAAGCGTGTTTACATCAGTTGAACACAATGAAGGCACTACACCTAAAGAATATAGCATGAAACAAAATTATCCGAATCCCTTTAATCCTGGTACCACTATTAAGTGGCAGCAGCCAAAGCAGAGTTTTACAACATTGAAAATATTCAATACTCTTGGTAATGAAGTGGCTACGATTGTAAACCAGGAGTTAAATGCAGGTAGTTATTCGGTTAATTATGATGCCGGAAGACTTAGCAGCGGAATTTATTTTTACACTTTAACAACCGGCAATTTCTCTTCAACAAAAAAGATGATCCTTGTTAAATAATAACTTAATCCCGAAGTCAGTTTCTTCGGGATTCTTTTTTTACTATGGGCAGATATAAAGAAATTAAAGATAAGATACTGTATCACTACCAGGATCTTAGAAGAAACCATAAGAACATTGCCGATTTTTTCATAGAGAATTTCGACCGCGTTCCTTTTCTTACGGTGCAGGATGTATCCAAAGCATCAAAGACAAGCGTTGCGTCCGTTATAAGATTTACTCAACGTGTTGGCTTTACAGGCTTTAGTGAAATGCAGAATGAAATTGCCCGGACACTTCAAACACACCTGCAGAACAAGGACATTTTCCAGCTTATAAGTAATGATAAACTTAAAGAAGATATTCTTACTTCGGTTGCCAACCAGGATATTTCAAATATTAATGAAACAGTTGGAATTAATGACCGCGAAAATTTCCATAAGGCAGTTGAACTTATACTTGCATCTAACAGGGTTTATACGGCAGGACTTGGAATCTCCAGCCTGCTTGCCCAGATTCTTTCATATCAGTTAAACCAGGTTTCGGTGGATTCACATGCGCTGGTTAATAATTCACTTACTTTTCTTGAACAGCTTTTGTTTCTTACAAAACATGATTTATTAATCGTTTTTTCTTTCCCGCCATATTCAAAGGAAACAATTGATGCGGCAAAATTTGCTGCGGGTAAGGGAATAAAAACAATTGCAATAACAAATAAACAATCAGCACCGGTAACCTTATATTCTGATATTCAGCTGATTGTGAAAAGTGAGAACATGCTGTTTACAAATTCATTCGCTGCTATCTCTGTAATTATAAATGCGCTCGCAACCGAATGCGCTTTCAAAAATAAACCTAAAGCGAATAAGATGGTTAAGGAACTAAATAAAATTTCGGAGCTCCAGCAAAATACAATTGAATAAAACCGGTTTGTATAAAAAATAATGTAATGGATTTTTCAATGATGTTTTATTCCAAAATTATTTGGGAGAAATTAAAGTGAAGAGACTTTTTCTTTTTGTAATTATGATTCCTTCATTAGCATGGGCGGGAATAACAGGAAAGCTTTCCGGGAAGATTACGGATGAGTCAACATCGGAACCTCTGGTTGGCGCAAATGTAATTCTTGAGGGTACTTCTCTTGGAGCTACCACCAACGTTGACGGTAATTATGTTATCCTGAATATTCCACCGGGCACTTATGATGTAAAAGTAAGTTCGATTGGTTATGGTTCAGTTGTAACAAAAGAGATTAAAATTGTTGTAGACCAAACCACAAGTCTTTCTGTTTCTTTAAAGGAAACAGCGCTTGAGGTTTCCGAGGTGGTTGTTACGGCGCAGGCACCTCTTGTCCAAAAAGATTTAACTGGTTCCAAATCAACTGTTAACAGGGATGAGATTGAATCACTTCCCGTTGCAAGTTTTACCGAGCTGTTATCAATGCAGGCAGGAGTTGTTGGAAGCGGTTCCAATCTTCACGTCAGAGGAGGAAGATCAAACGAAGTTGCTTATCTTGTTGATGGTATGTATGTGCAGGACCCGTTGCTTGGCGGGTTGGCAACACAGATAAATAACGACGCTATACAGGAAATGAGTTTGCTTAGCGGAACATTTAATGCCGAATACGGTAACGCTCTTAGTGGTGTTGTTAATATTGTTACCCGGGAAGGTTCCGATAAATATTTCGGCAAGATTGAATTAAGATCAAGCGAGTTTGGAATTAAGAGATATGCTGATCTTCATGAGATTAGGATAAATGGTTCCTTTGGCGGACCTCTTTTTACTAAATATCTAAAATTTTTCATCTCCGGCGAACAAAATAAAAGCGGTAGTTATTTACCATGGGGTCACAACAAAGATATAACACTGCTCGGCAAATTAAGTTTAAGCTCAATCCCCGGGATGAAATTTACATTATCAACAAGAGGGAGCATAGGACGTAGCCAGAATTATAACCATAGCTATAAATATATTCCCCAGCTTTATGCTAAAACAGAAACTAACAGCTTGCAAAGCCTTATGACAATAACTCACACTTTGGCAAACAATATGTTTTACGACCTTCGTTTATCATATTTCAAACAGGAATATTTCTGGGGGTATGACAGGGATACTTCTAAATATATTCCGGAGACAGACATATTATATATCGAAACCGTTGAGAACGGAAGAGGCCATTACGACTTTTATTCATGGGCTAATCCTAACAACCTTACAATCAGTGAAACTGAAACGTATGACGGCAGGTTGGATTTAACCTGGCAGCTTGGTTCACTTAACGAAATAAAAGCAGGAATACAATACAAACAACACTGGCTTAAGTTGTATAGCATTTACGGAATTAAACGCACTTTGAATCTTCAGTACATTGACGACTACTCAACCAATAAACCGTTTGAAGCATCAGCATATGTACAGGATAAAATAGAATTTCCTTACTTAGTAATTAATCTCGGGCTGCGGGTTGATTACATGAATGCAAACGTAAGTTTCAGGGAAACACCTCTTGATCAAAATTCAATTGTTAAAGTTAAGGCAAGATCACAGGTAAGTCCCAGGATCGGAATTGCTCATCCGATATCGGATAGAACCAAACTACATTTCTCTTACGGATATTTTTTCCAGAATCCGAATTACAACAGGCTGTTTGAAAATAAAGAATATAAAATAACTGTACGCGAACCAATCTTTGGCCAGCCAAGCCTTGATGCTGAAAGAACTGTTTCCTACGAGGTCGGTATTACTCACCAGTTTACGGATAGAATTGCAATGAGTCTTGTTGCCCACTACAGAGATATTACCGGGCTTATCGGAACAAGATATTATTTTCCATATACTGATGGAAGATATATTGGTTACACACTATACGTGAATGAAGATTATGCCAACTCAAAAGGATTTGAGCTAAATGTGGATATCCGTCCCGATAAATATTTTTCAGGTGGATTAACATACACTTATTCTGTTGCCAAAGGAAGCGCTTCATCGGAAACAGAACAATACCCCGGCACACAGGAATCAACATTGCTTTATTATCTTGATTTTGACAAAACACATGTATTTAATGCGTCCGCATCTTTTACAATTCCGGAAGACGAAGGACCAATTGTTTTTGGTAAAACGATATTTGACAATATGGATATCAGTGTAATTCTACGAGCTGCATCCGGCTATCCATACACACCATCGGGAAGAGATGTTGGCTTTGTTGTTAAGAATTCTTTAAGGATGCCCGGCACATATACAATTGATCTTGAGGTTGGAAAGGAATTTACTTTACCCGGCGATATTAAACTAAGGGCGTTTGCGGAAGTTCTTAATTTAACTAACCACCGGAATATCTTATATGTCTATACAGATACGGGTGACCCGGACTATACATTAGTCGGACTAACTTCAACCGAATATCAACATGATCCATCTAACTATGGACCACCAAGATCCATCAGATTAGGTTTGGGTTTAAGATTTTAAAAGTTTTTATCGTTAAAAATTATCTAGAAATGAAAATCATGAATTCAATTTTAATTTCTTTAAGCAAGTAAATATCTACGAGACAAGAGATGAAAAAAATTTTGTTGTTAATCCTTACTTTACTTTTTATAACGGGTTATATTTTTCCCCAGTCACGCTCAAAGAAAGATTTTAAGGAGAAAGAACAGGAGTCAATTAATAAAACCGCAAGCATAGAAGACAGAGCGGGCGGAACTCATAATGCAAGTAACATCGGATTATTTTTCGAGAACAGAGGAAAACTTTATCCCCGCAGAATTTCTCAGGGGCCTTCCGGAGAGTATCCGATAAACAGCGGACAGCATTATTTATACAGAGTAAATCCAATGGTTGGAATTCCCGGCAACGTCATTCAGGGACGATTTACAACAAACGAAGAATGGGAAGCGGTCTTTGGTTATAATAAAAGAGAACTTGCTAAAATTGCTTTCAGTGATAATCCTGCTACGTGGCCTTTAACAGGCTGGCCAATTAAGGACAAAGACGGTAACCCAATTTTCAAATCGGACCAGGACAGCTATTGTGTTTATAGTGATACTAATAATTCAAGACGGGTATTGGGAATTCAGATTGCACAAACCGGTTATGCGTACGGAGTTACATTTGCAAAGAACCTGATATTCTTCAAGTTTGAGATTATTAACAAAGGAGATAAAAATCTTGACAGCGTTTACTTTAATTTATACAGCGATATAGATATTGGCGATGCAAGCGGCGGCGCACCGGAATACGGAGATGATAAACTTGGGTTCGACCTTGATAGAAACTTTGTTTACTTCTATGATGATGGAGTAACCACTGAATGGCCGAGCGGTAAAACGGGATATTTCGGAGTGGCACTATTAAAAACACCCGAAATGAACGGGAGAGAATTAGGGCTTACAGATTTGCATTATAATCTTTATGATGATGATACGGATATAGATTCGATTCAGTATGGAATTATGGCAAGCACACCGGGTTTAATAAAATCTAGTTTTGGCCCAAAGTTTTTCCATCCCGGTACATCAGGCAATTATCATATTGATGATCCGAATTCCATTCCCGCAGCAGGAATGGACCTTGTTGCAAACATTGCTTCCGGCCCTTATAATTTAAACGTCGGAGATACACTGGAATTCATCACCATAGTTGTTGCAGGTGAGGATTTTAATGAAATTAGCGAGTACGTAGATAATGCATATAAAATCATGGATTTTGATTTTGAAATAAGTAAACCTCCCACAACACCAACTTTAACAGGCTTTGCAGGAGATGGGAAAGCAACTCTTTATTGGGATGATAAAGCAGAAGCATCCATCGATAAGTTTACGAGACTGAATGATTTTGAAGGGTATCGCTTGTACAGAAGCCAGGATAAGGGAGTAAACTGGGAATTGCTGAAGGATTATGATCTTATAAACAACATCGGTTTTGATGTTGGACTTCAATATAGCTACACAGATACAACTGTAAATAATGGATTTGAATACTGGTATTCTCTTACCGCTTATGACAGGGGAGATTCCTCTGTTGCAAGCCTTGAGTCTGCAAAAGGAAGTTCAACCGACGCTGTAAATATTGCTGCGGTTATTCCTGTCTCCGCCGCAATTGGAAGAACACCCGTATCGGCAGGGGAAACCGAACAGGCAGGCAAAGGAGTTTCCAATTACATCCTTGAAATTCAGCCTGTTGATAATGATTCACTTGCAGACAGGGAATACAAAGTTGGTTTTAATTATACAGTACGGCAGGAAAAAGGTGCTAAGAAAATTGATGCTGTTGTTAATGTGCTTGATTCCTCTAAAACTTTTATCAACTCATACGGAATTGAGTTCGTAACGAAGAATACTTTTCACTTAATGGATTACGCGACGGATCAGCCAATCGGCAATGATCCGAAATCTTACAGGCGAGGTTCAACGTATACAATTTTGTCCGGCCCGGGCAGCAAGAAATATCTTGAAGTAAAACTAAACGGACCGGCTGCAAATGCATCCGCTGACTCGCTTCCCAAACCTGGCGATGTAATAAAAATTTCTTTTTCGATGTATGCAATAAGGAACAATGTTGACACGGTTATTTATCCTAAACCGGTAGAGTTGAATAAATCATATTCAACAAGCGATGGAGTAATATTTAAAATTGTTGCCCCGGAAGTAGTAAAAAGTATTTCAAGAGTTGGTGGAACCGATAATTTTGAAATTACTTTTTCCGTGGCAGATTCGGCTTTACTAAAAGATGACACTTATTTGATTTCTGTTAATTCAAATGGTGTTGATAATAACGGAAAAAAATATATCACGTTGCTGGTAAAGAACTCCAAACAGGAAACTGTTTTAACAACGGGCAACTTGTACCCGGACAGCGCTTTTACATTTAATGGATTGGAAGGAACAGTTACTTTTCCGGCAAGCACGGCACCTTCACCGGGGAACATATTTTCAGTGGAAAGCATAATTCCAAAAAATATTACTATGAATGATGTTTTCGGTTTTAAAATTCTCGGCTCATCAATTAATAAACAAACCGTTGCACAGAATATTTCAAATGTTAAGGTTGTTCCTAATCCTTATGTTGTTTCTTCTTTATACGAACCTGAATATGGTGAGCTGAGGAAAGAGCCGCTGCGCCAGCTTCAGTTTATTAATCTTCCGAATGAGTGTACAATCCACATCTTTACTATTGATGCAGACAAGATAAAAACTATTTATCATAATTCAACCAATGGTACAGAACCATGGGATTTGCGTAGCGAAGGCGGAAGAGAAATTGCTCCCGGAATTTATATCTATTTGGTTAAGACAAAAGAAACAGAATACCTTAGCCGTTTTGCAGTAATAAAATAAAAAATGAAACGCTTTGGTGCTTCAGGGTTAAAACCGCAAAGACACCAAGACGCAAAGAAACAGAAAAAATTTAGAGAGTTTATATGAAAAAAATTATTTTATTGATAATAATTTTTTCTGCATCAGGAATTATGTTTGCGCAGAATCCAAACCTCGGAACATCTGGTGCACAATTCCTGCAGATTCCTGTTGGAGCAAAAGCAGCTTCCCTTGGCGGTGCATATGTTGGCTTAACCGGTGATGCTTCATCTGTGTTCTGGAATCCTGCCGGCATAACTAAAATCCAGAATAACGCTGCACACTTTTCCTATATGCGCTGGTTTAATATGTTCGACTTTAATGCCGTTTCACTTGTAAGAAATTTTGAAGGAGTTGGAACATTAGGCGCAAGCATTGTGGTTTTTAGCATGGATAAAATGGAAATAACAGACGAATATAATCCTGAAGGAACCGGCCAATACTTTGATGCGCAGGATATGGCAATTGGATTAACATACGCAAGAAATTTAACTGACAGGTTTTCTGTTGGTATAACCGCTAAGTATATTTACCAGAGAATATGGAATGAAACGGCTGATGGTCTTGCCTTTGATATTGGAACACAATATCGCCTTGATTTCCAGAACCTGACAATTGCAATGAGTATGAGTAACTTTGGTCCGGAGATGCAGTTTGACGGCGAGGACCTGAATATTACTTATGACAAAAGTTCAACGCTTCCTTTAAACAGGTTAACTCCCGCAAAACTTATAACGGATACATATCCTTTACCATTAAATTTCCAGGTCGGTATTGGTATAGATATTTTGAATGCGGATTTTATAAAAGCCCGTGCCGGCATAGATGCGGTTCATCCTAATGATAATAAAGAAAGAGTGCATGTTGGAACTGAAATTTCTTTCTTTGACAGGATAAGCCTCCGTGGTGGTTATAAATATAATTATGATGACGAGGACTTTACATTCGGCGCCGGGGCAAACCTTCCTTTTGCCGGAACTGTAATTACATTTGATTACGCTTATGCGTTGTATGATCTTCTGCCCAACGTTCAAAGAATTTCCATTGGTATGGAGTTTTAATTTTTCTTAGGTGAATAGTCGGACGAAATTTCTTGCTCCATTTCGTCCGGTTTTTTTATTGCCCTACATGTAAACTCCTGCACAAAACATTTCTTTTAAAAATCAGTCTAAATCAAAAATTGTTTATCTTTAATTCAACAATAGTTAAATGAAATGATTCAGATTAAAAGCATTACAAAAAAATTCCCGTCTGTTACTGCGTTAGATAATATTTCGCTTCAGATAAAGGAAAAAGATTTTTTTGGTTTGCTTGGCCCAAACGGAGCAGGCAAATCAACACTGATGAATCTGCTTGTGGGCTACCTTGTTCCCCAAGAAGGAGAAATATTAATTGATAACCGGAAGATTACCGGCGAGAGCCTGAGCATTAAAAATAAAATTGGATTAGTACCGCAGTCGCTTGCTCTTTATGATGATATTTCCGCTCTGGAAAATCTTGAGATATTCGGAAGCTTGTTCGATATTCCGAAGAAGCAACTGAAAGATAGCATTGATGAAAAACTTAACTCGGTTGAATTGTATGAAAGAAGGAAGGATAAAGTAAAAACTTTTAGCGGTGGTATGAAGAGGAGATTAAACTTAATTGCAGGATTGCTACATGATCCGCTTGTATTACTTTGCGATGAGCCGACCGTTGGTGTTGATCCTCAATCCCGCAATGCGATTTTTGATTTCCTGATGAAACTTAATGAAGAAGGAAAAACAATTGTCTACACTACTCACTATATGGAAGAAGCGGAACGGCTGTGTAACAGGATTGCAATTATTGATATGGGAAAAATTATTGCAGAAGGGAGTGTACAGGAACTGATTCATCATCTTCCTTATGAACAAACAATTTTAATCAATAAAAACCAGACGACAATACATCATACCGAGAAATTTAAAAATTACGGGTTACTTATAGATGAACAGGATCATTTTGAATTAAAACCTGCAGAAGGATTTACTCTTTCTTCATTCTTTAAGATGGTAGAATCAGAAGGAATTGCAAATCAATCAATTGGAATTAAAAGGCCATCTCTTGAAGCTTTGTTTTTACATTTGACCGGGAGGAAATTAAGAGATTGAAAACAATTATTGCTCTATTTAAAAAAGAATACAGGTTATTCTGGAATGATAAGGTTGCGGTAAGCTTAACTTTCATTGTCCCTGTTTTCCTCATTTTCATTTTTGGTTCAATCTTTAGCAGGAGTTCTAATCCAACAGGTATTCACCTGGCGTTTGTTAATAACAGTACTGCACCAATTGCAAAGAAGCTGGAAAAGACTTTAGATACAATGAAAACATTTATCCTTATTAAATACTTTACTAATGACGAAGGCAAAAAAGTTAAGTTCGATACGAATACCGTTAAAGATTATGTTCGCAAAGGCAGCGTTTCTTCTGCCCTTGTAATTCCGGAAGATGCTTATACCGATACTTCTTTTAGTGTTAAGTTAAAATTTTATTACGATCCTAAGAACGATATGGAAATGCAGCTTGTACAGGGAATGCTACAGAAAACAGTGATGGAACAGATACCAACTGTAATGAATAAAAGTATGCAGCAGCAGGCTAAAAGATTTCTGGGGAACGACAGCGGCAAAGCTTTTAATTTTGATATGGCAAAAGTGATAAGCAAATATTTTCCTGTAAGTGTTGATGAAATTCTAAACCAGAGTTTAAATGATTCATCGGTTATAAATGATTCTTCCCGCGGAGCCGGGGATTTCTTCTCTAATATTTTACAGTTTGAAAAGCAACAATTGGTAGGTAAAGAAATAGCGAATCCTTATGCAACCCGTGCAGTGGGAGGTTGGGCAATGATGTTTTTATTATTTGCAATTAGCGGTTCTGCCACGTCTTTGTTTGACGAGAAGAAAAGCGGGGTCGTGCTTAGGATACTTTCTTCACCTGTATCCCGCACACAAATTCTCTGGAGTAAATACCTTTACAATATTTCACTTGGTGTAATTCAAATGTTTGTTTTGTTCTTAACCGGAATGATTTTATACAACATTGATATTTTTTCCAACTTTATAAATTTGCTTCTCATTATTACAGCCGGTTCAATGGCATGTACCTCTTTTGGTATGATGCTGGCCGCGTTCACTAAAACCGCCGCACAGGCAAACGGCTGGGGTACATTCTTAATTCTTGCAATGAGCGCTATAGGCGGAGCCTGGTTCCCAACTTTTTTAATGCCGGCAGTTATTCAGTTCATAGGCAAACTAACTTTTGTTTACTGGACGATTGATGGTTTCCTGCAGGTGCTTTGGCGTGGCGTTGGTTTAATTGATATACTTCCTAATCTTGGTATTTTGCTTGGAATAGCGGGGTTGCTAAGTCTTATAAGCTTTATTCAATTTAAAAAGGGACATGTGTTTTAAACACAGTCCCTTAAAATTTCAATTCTACGGCAGAATTAAATCCCTTCGGGAGCATCCAGTTCTTGTTTCATTTTTTTTATTGTGAGCCAAAAACTTTTCTTTCCACGTTCCCAATCTTTATAAGTAAAGTAAAAGCCCGCAATACAAACACCCATGTAAAACAAAGTAAACAAGATGAGCATTGTCAATTTTGATTCGATTGAAAATATCACTTGTAAATAAGGTACAACAAACATCATTGCCGCCACATATAACGCAATTAGGCCAACTGTAGAAATTATCCAGCTTTCCATTCCGTAAAACTTGTATCGCTTTTCAGCTTTGTCCAAAAATGTTTTTATTGGTTCATCATAAACAATTTTCTTAAGCTGGTTTATTTTTTTGAATGATAGAAATACAATCAGCCAGAAAAATAATGACAAAACGCCCCGGAAATTTCCTGTGCCTGCCGAATCGGCATGAATAATAGTAAATACAGAAATTAAAAAAGCAATTCCGAATATTACAGCAGCTATAATATAAAAGACCATGGATGTTTTAATTTTTTTCCTCTCATTTGCATCCTCAATCTTAAGCTTTTCAATAAAGTTATCTATCATTTCTTCTTTCTCCTTTGAAATTATTAAATAGTCTTCCGGCGCTTTAAATTGTTGTGTCCTTTCTTTTAAATCATTCAAGTCCATCATCATCATTCTCCATCAAAATTTTTAATTCTTTTTTCACCCGATGAATTTTAACGCGAACATTGATTTCAGAGATACCAAGTACTTCAGACATCTCCCTTGTGCTGGCATCTTCTAGGTATAAAGAGATTAATGTTCTGTCAACAAAAGACAATTTATTAATGCATTTGTAAAGTCTGTTTATTTCTTTTTCCTTGTCTGTTGGTTCTTCTGCCGGGAATTCTTCAATTAAGTTATTATCTGATTTATTCTCAGTCTGAAAAATATTCTCTCTTCTCTTTTCGGATTGTAAATGAGCAAGCGATGTGTTTACGGTGATGCGATAAATCCATGTACTTATCTGGGCTCTTCCGTCAAACTTATCCAATCCTTTCCAAATATTTATTAGCGTATTCTGAAAAACATCTTTTCGCTCATCTTTGTCTTTTATATAACAACAGCAGATTCTGTAAATCCTGTCCTGGTTGTCTTTTATTATTTGTTTATATCTTACTTCTTTTTCCATAATAAATATCTTTTACAACTTTTAGATAATACCAATCTGAAATTGTTACAGGGAAAATATAATTTTTTGTTTTAGTTGAAAAGAGAATAAAAGCATTGAATTTTGATTTTAATTAAGTCGGGTAAAATTCTTTAATGAGATTCCCGGTCAGGCTGAGCAATGTAAAACTGTTCAGGAACAATATTATTTGTCTTTCTGTTGTAATATTAAAAGGAGCAGATAATGAAAATTCTTTTAATGTTGTTTATAGGAGTAATGTCATTGAACGTGGTTGCAAAAATTCATACTGAATTAATTGATTACAAAGACGGCAATATAACTCTTCAGGGTTATCTTGCCTACGATGAATCAATTAAAGAAAAACGCCCCGGTATTGTAGTTGTTCATGAGTGGTACGGTTTAAATGATTATGCAAAGAGAAGAGCGGAACAATTGGCAGAGCTTGGCTATATTGCTTTTGCGGCAGATATTTATGGTAAGGGAATTTTAGCAAAATCTCCCGAAGAGGCAGGCAAACTTGCATCGGAATTTTATAAAGATCGTTCTAAATTTCGCAGCAGGGTAAATGCTGCTCTAGATGTGTTAAGAGGGAACACACATGTTGATAAACAGAATATTGCAGCAATAGGTTATTGCTTTGGCGGCAGCGGTGTTCTTGAACTTGCAAGAAGCGGTGCGGAGATAAAAGGCGTGGTTTCATTTCATGGAAACCTTTCAACGGAAAACACGGAAGATGCTAAAAACATTAAGTGCAAGGTTTTAATTTTAAGTGGTGCGGATGATCCAAATGTTCCGCCTGAAAAGATAGAGAAATTTGAAAAAGAAATGAATAATGCAAAAGTGGACTGGCAGATGAATATTTACAGCTATGCATTACATGGCTTTACGAATCCGGCAAATAAGCAGAGCACAAACAAATCTGTTGGATATAATGAAAAGGCTGATAAGCGTTCGTGGGAAGCGATGAAAATTTTCTTTGATGAAATATTTAAATAGTTAAGATTTGAAAAATGGAGACGTCCCGCTAGGACGTCTCTGCAATTTCTATTTTACGTAAACCCGATAACCCCAGGGTTCCAAACTAAAATCATGTTTTGCTTTAATAGTAAGCTTTTCTGTGGTAAATAAATCTTTGTATTTACCTTTCATCTCTTCGCCTGATAACGTTACATCCTGGCTTTTATCGGAAAAATTAATTATTACCAAAACTTTATCTTCTTCTTTTTCTCTTATAAAAGCATAAACGGCTTTATCGTTTGTAGATGGAATCCTTATTGCTTCACCGCCTTCATCTCCGTTTAACAAGGCTTTGTTTTTTAATTTCAGATTGAAGAGTGCGGAATAAAAATCTTCATACTTGCTATCAACCCACTCTATCGGATCTTTCTCAAAAAAGTTTAACCGTTTGTTCAAACCAATTTCCTGTCCGTTATACATTAAAGGCATTCCTTTGGCTGTTGCAGTCAGAACAGCGCAGGCTTCTACTGCGGGTCCTAATCTTTCAAACTCAGTTCCATTCCATGAGTTTTCGTCATGGTTTGTAATAAAGTACATTCTGTATGCGTCTTCAGGGTAATCGGTTTCATCTTTTATAAAGTATGCACCAAGGTCATTCGCATTCTTTTTTCCCTTGGTTATTTCATTTAAAAGATGATATAGATTCCATCCATAAGTCATATCAAAAGCAGAATGCATTTCCGGTTTTTCTTCTTCTGCAAGCATAAAGACAGGTTTTATTTTTGAGATTTCACTGTATGCATAATTCCAGAATTCAATTGGAAGCATACCAGCAACGTCGCATCGGTAACCATCAATATCAAATTCTTTAATCCAGTAAGCGAGGGCATCTGTCATATATTTCCACAATTCTTTGTTTTCATAATTTAAATCGATAACATCGGACCAGTCTTTAACCGGCGGCATGAAATTTCCAAGAGAATCTTTCATATAAAAATCCGGGTGAGTTTTTGTTAAAACATTATCCCACGAAGTATGGTTTGCAACCCAGTCGATAATAATTTTCATATCATAGCTGTGGACTTTCTTTACAAGTGATTGAAAATCTTCTTTTGTTCCGAATTCAGGATTGACATCAAGATAATCTTTAACTGAATAATAACTTCCCAATGTTCCTTTCCTGTTTACTTCACCGATTGGATTAATCGGCATCAACCAGACAATTCCAACACCAAGATGCTTTAATCTCTCTAAATCTTTTTCAATAGCTTTAAATGTTCCTTCTTTAGAATATTGCCTGACGTTAACTTCATAAATAGTTTGGTTACGGCTCCAGGGCGTATGGTTTACGCTTTTAACCTGTGCAGAAATTATTTGAGTGGTAATAAAAATAAATAGTAAACAAAACGAAATGATTCTGTTTTTGTTCAATCGCTCCTCCTGTTAAATAAAAAATCCTGATTAAAATTATAGAAAAATTGTAAAAGTCGCAGTTGAATTTTTAGTTAGAGCATCAAAAGATTGCCGACGACAATCTAAAATTTATGGCAGAAATTTTTCAAAAATAACATTGTCACAAATTCTCCCAGCCGCCATCATTTCCTCTTTGGATTTAGCAGTGTAACCGATAACCGGTATGTCCTTTTTCAAAAGTATTTTTTCCGGAAGATGCCGGATGTTGACCGCAAGAAAATCTGCCGGAATAAAAGAGGTATAGAGAATAGCACGGTAAACAGATCTTGAAAGCATTCCCCTTGGAATTTCGGGCGCATTCATTTTAAACCATAAAACAGTAAGCGGATTAAATGATTCAATTGCAAATAATCCATTGTAATTCCTTAAAACCTTTAAAAGAGTTTCCTCAAATCTACCGGGCAGCAACCGGCTTTTCAGTTCGATAATTAACGGTACCTTACAGGCAACAAGTTCAAGCATCTCTTCAACCAAAGGAATTTTTTCCTCAGTATTTATCAATCTTAATGACGAAAGATTTTGTTTGTTCATTTTGTGAATATTCCCTTTTGCTCCCGTCATCCTGTATAAATTATTGTCATGAAAAACAGCGATGTTATTATCTTCCATCAATCTTAAATCAAGTTCGATGGGGTATCCTTTCTCAATAGATTTTTGGAATGCGGATATGGAATTCTCCGGAATGGTTTTATTGTCATACAAACCACGATGGGCAATTGGTATTTGCAAAAACTTTTCCAGATTAATATTCCCTTTATATGAATGAAAGGTAATGCAATCTGATTTAAAACAAAACACGCCGATACGAGACCGGCGTGTTCAGATTCAATATATTTTTTTTACTTTCCCGGAAAAGAATAAGATTCCGGAAAAAGCGATTTGAGTTATCTTCCTAAGGTTGTTCCTTCGGCTTTCAAATCTTTAACAGCCTGTTTAACTCTTTCCTTCATTGATTCTTCAGCTTTCTTTAAATAGGTGCGCGGGTCATATAATTTTTTATTTCCAACTTCGCCTTCAACTTTCAGAACGCCGTCATAATTCTTAAGCATATGATCAACAAGAGGGCGTGTGAATGCGTACTGTGTATCGGTGTCAACATTCATTTTAATAACGCCGTATTCAAGAGTTTCTCTTATTTCGGATAAAGCTGAACCGCTTCCACCGTGGAATACTAAATAGAAAGATGCTTCCGGACCATATTTAGCAACTACAGCATCCTGCCCATGTTTAAGAATATCAGGGCGAAGTTTTACATTCCCCGGTTTATATACACCGTGTACATTTCCGAATGTAGCTGCAAACATAAATCTTGCACCCTTAACTGAAGATAGTCTTTTGTGCACTTCAACCATATCTTCAGGAGTGGTGTAAAGTTTTTCCTTTGGAGCACCTTCATTATTAACACCATCTTCTTCGCCGCCAACAACACCGGCTTCAACTTCAAGAATAATTCCTAATTCATTACAAAGTTTCAAAAGCTCAACGGCCTTGTCCATGTTTTCTTTTAAAGGAAGCTCGCTCCCGTCAAACATATGGGAGTTGAAAAGTGGTTTAAGTCCGGCTTTAA
This sequence comes from uncultured Melioribacter sp., assembly GCA_964537965.1. Classification (GTDB taxonomy): domain Bacteria; phylum Bacteroidota; class Ignavibacteria; order Ignavibacteriales; family SURF-24; genus SURF-24. The sequence continues at coordinate 27,343 of CAZIDB010000036.1, forward strand.
CTCTTTTTCTTGATTCTTCGATCAGAGGCATGAGAAATGGTTCAACTTTTTTTGCGGGGCAATGGTCCGTATGAAGAGCCACATTGATATCATATCTTTCAGCTACAAGGTGTACATGATTTGCAATAGAAATTGCACCCAGGGCAGAGTCTTTAAGCATAGTTCCCGAAGCAAATTCACCACCACCTGTTGAGACCTGAATAATTCCGTCGCATTTCAATTCGGCAAAAGCTTCCAAACAAGCGTTTGCACTAATTTCAGAAGTAACATTGATAGCAGGATAAGCAAATTTGTTTTGCTTTGCGTTATCCAGCATCTGGCAATATTTCTTATAATCTACTACTGGCATTTTTTCTCTCGATTTGTTAAAAATTTCCCGACAAACTTAACGATATTAAAAAAGATATTCAATTTGAAGTCTGGCTTAATCTGTATTATAAGCCATAAAAGTGAATATAATAATGAAGATTTTTTGATAAGATTGTTTTGAAAATTGCGTTTAAGCCAAGGAAGCCTTTCGTTTTTAATAAAGATATGTAAACGCACTTTTTGGTTAATTAATGAATAAATGATATATTTACTAACCAATTTTGAAAGAAATAGGGATTGGCGGGCGCGTAGCTCAGGGGTAGAGCATCTGCCTTTTAAGCAGAGGGTCGGTGGTTCGAGCCCACCCGCGCTCACAAATTAAAG
>CAZIDB010000037.1:0-27805 GCA_964537965.1 uncultured Melioribacter sp.
GTTAGACAGCAGGCAGATAGCTAACGTACAAAAAAGTAAAAAGCTGTTGAAATAATATTACTCCTTCCCCCTCTCATTAAAATTAAAGGAACGGCAATAAAGTCGTTCCTTTAATTGATAACTTAATAAAGAATGTAGAATAAACGTTTTTAATTAAAACAATCTTTAGTATTTTGCCATCAAAAATTTATTTATCGCAATAATAAAGATAATTGCAAACTATGTGCATTAAGTACAACATACTGTTTAGCTGAATAGAAATTTATTAAGTTCTATAACCTCAATATTTGTTTGGAAAACTCTATTTGTATTTGTTAAGAGTTAGTGTAATGTATTAGGCTATTGCTAAGTTGAATTTTGATTTTGTTTGAGATTGATTTAGAAAAAGATCAAGGGCAAAAAATAATTTAATTAAAGATCTTTTATTCTAATAAAAGGTTATTGAGGATTTATGAATTTAATAAACAAAAGAAATTTAATTCTTGCCTTAATACTGGGTTTAATTAGCTTTTTAATAATCTATTCACAAATCTTTTTTACAATTCCTGGAACAAATATTTTAACAGATCCCAGGGAAATATTTGTTCTGATTGGTTCCGCTCTGACAGGACCTATAAGTGGTTTGATTGTTGGTTTGTTAGCCTCAATTTATGATCCCTCAAAGGAAATGATTTTATATGTTATTCTTCAGCATTTACTTGGTTATTTTCTGGTTGCTATTATATATAAGAAATTTATTTTTGAAAAATTACCAATGCCCTTCTTTGTTTTAGGTTGGTTTGGACTGGTGTTTTGTTATTATTTTGTTTTCAATGTTCCAATAAGATTGCTGACATTTTATTTATATCCAAATTTTTATTTTTCTAATTTAGGCAGTAGTAGCAGTAGTTTTATTTCTAATCTTTTCCTTGTTTATAAGGCCTGGATTCCGGAATTTATTTTAACCTCATTATTTACAACATTAATATTAATAGCATTACCTGAGAATTTTAGAAATCCATTATGGGGAAAACTCAAATATCCGGGTCCAATAATTATAAAAATTTTGAGAAAGCAAATTAATCCAAAGGATTATTTTAAAAATTCACTTGTTTTCAGATTATCAGTTTGGTTTATTATGCTTGCCTTGTTTCCTATTGTCATACTGAATATTTCAATTACAAAAGAGTTCAGTAAAAAAATACTGGAACATGAAGCTAAGGAAAGAGAAATAATTGCGAAAAACTATAAACAGAAATTATTAAGATTATCAACAGAAAAACCAACGGTATTTTTAGCAGACGCAAGAAATTCAGTTAGTGGGAAACTATTTATAATAGATTCTTCAGGTAATTATGTTTTCGTCATTGATTCTTTAAAACAAGGTAAGTCCGCAAACATTGATTACCCTAAATCTGTAATTAATGAAATATGCAAACTGCAAAATGGAAAACTGATTAATCTGGAAAAGAAATTATCATTAGGATTTGCCTCCATTATTAAGAATAATCAAAATTTATTAATTGTTGCAGTTTCTGATAGTTCATTAATTAATAATGAGTTAATTACATTTGGAAGCAGACTGAACAGTAAACTTTTAATACTTATTCTTTCTATTAGTATTTCACTTGTTGTTATTCTATGGTTACTAATAAAGCAACCTGTTAAGAAATTAAATAATACTGTCAATAAAATTGGCCAAGGAGATTTAAGTCTAAGAATTAATGTAGATGCATTGAATGACGAAATAAAAACTTTAGGTTCTGCATTAAATCTGATGGCTGATAAAGTAACCTCAAGTGAAATTAAATTCAGGACAATTATTGAGCAGTTTGCAGAAGGATTTATTCTAATTAATAATAATGGAATCATTACAATCTGGAATAAAGCGGCTGAAGAAATTTCCGGTATAGCTTCTGATGAAGCCATAAATAAATATTATTGGGATATATTATTTCGTTTGGTTATGCCTGCACATAGCACTTCGGAGAGGTATGAATATCTAAAGACAAGCGTCCAATCAAACCTGAATAAATCTGAATCTGAATTTTACTATAAACCAATTGAAGCTCAATTTATGAGGGTAGATGGTAAGATTGGAATTATGCAGCAAATCTCTTTCCCCATAACTATAAGTAATCAGTTTTATGTCGGAGTTGTTGTTCAGGAAATAACACAAAAGAAGGAAGCTGAAAAAGTACTCAAAGAAAGTGAGGAAAGATTCAGAATTCTTGTAGAAAACATTCAGGACCCTTTAATAATTATTTCATTTGATGGTATTATTCATTTTGCAAATCCTGCAACTTCCAAATTGATAAAATATCCTTCTGCAAAAGCACTTATTGGGCAGAATGTAGTTAACTTTATTTGTCCCAACGAAATTGAAAAAGCGATGAAAGATTTAAAAGAGTTAGAGATTAACGGGAATTCTATTTCAAGCGAATATCAAATAAGGACAACAGAAGGAGATATAAAGTGTGTAGAAGCGAGCGGTAATAAAATAACTTTTGAAAATATGGATGTAGATCTCATTACTCTTAGAGATATTACAGAAAGAAAAAAGGTTGAGAAGGAATTGCGGGAAAGTGAGCAGAAAGCTCGGGCAATCTTTGATCTTTCATTTAGTTTTATCGGATTACTAAACTCAGATGGTATACTTCTGGAGGCAAACCGCACAGCATTGGAATTTGTTGGGACAAAGGCTGCAGAGGTAATTGGCAAACCATTCTGGGAAACACCATGGTGGTCACATTCACCTGAAATGCAAAATCTAATTAAAACTTCGATCAAGAATGCATCTGAAGGTACTTTAGTCAGGTCTGAAGCGGTACATCCTGCAAAAGATGGTACACCCCATTACATTGATTTCACATTAAAGCCTGTTAAGGATGAAAGTGTAAAAGTTAAGTTGATTATAGCAGAAGGAAGAGATATAACAGAACGGAAAAAAGCTGAAGAAATTTTAATTGAAAGTGAAGAAAGATTTAACAAAGCATTCCAACTAACTCCAACAACACTTGCCATTACAGAAATTGATAACGGAAAAATTATTGATGTTAACGAACAAGGTGTAAAATTGTTCGGTTATTCAAAGGAAGAATACTTTGGTCGTACAATTGAAGAATTGCAATTATTTAATAATCCGCGGGTACGCTTCGAAGCGATAAAGAAATTAAAAACTGATGGAAATCTCAGAAATATTCCTATTCGTTTTAGGGCTAAGTCGGGTGAATTTAAAGAAACCCTTTGGTCAGCAGAAATTGTATCTCTTCAGGGCAGGAATGTAATGTTATCCCTGATTTTCGATATTACGGAAAGAAAGCTAATAGAAGAACAACTTAAACAAAGCGAAGAAAAATTCCGGTCCTTTGTTGAGCAATCAACCGATGGCTTGAGTATTGTTGATAAAGAGGGTCGTATTATTGAATGGAATAAAACGCAGGCCAAAATAACTGGTATTGAACGTGATAAAGCTGTCGGTATGTATCTGTGGGATATTCAAAACAAATTGACGATTCCGGAAAGGAAGAAACCTGAAGTCCTTAATGATACAAGACAAGCAATACTTTCTGCAATTTCAACTGGAACATCTCCGTTCCTAAATAAATCATTCGAAGTTGAATTGGTAAATGCAATAGGGAAGCATATTTATATTCTGCAGAATTCATTTGTAATAAAAACACAAAGTGAAAATTATCTTGGTATTATAATAAGTGATATTACGTTGATAAGGGAATCTCAATTAGCTTTAAAAGAAAGTGAAGAAAGATTTCGATTGACTATTGAACAAACCGATCATATGGTCTATGATCTGGACTATGCTACTTCGAAAACAATCTGGAACGGTGCTTCGGAAAAACTGACCGGATATTCCATCGGGGAATTTAGAAATATCGATATGAAAAAGTGGATTGAATTTATTCATCCTGATGACAGGATAAAAGCCTTTGAAGTACTTAAAGAAGTAGAGTCTGGAATCAGTAATTATCATTTTGAATACAGATTTAAAAAGAAAGATGGAGGTTACATTTATCTAGAGGATAATGGTGCAGTAATACAGAACAGTCTGGGAAAGCCAGCAAGGTTACTTGGTTCATTGAAAGATATTACTGAACGAAAATTAAATTACGAAAAAGAACAAATTCGTATTGAGAGAATTGAACGGCAGAGTTCTGCCATAGTTAGGATAAGTACACATGAAACAGTGATAAATGGGGATCTGGAAGGTGCGAGAAAATTTATTGCAGAAATTGTTGCAAAGACAGTTAATGTTGAAATGGTTGGGATATGGATGCTTGAAAATAATGATGAACAACTGGTTTGTAAAGAACGTTATAGCCTTTCACAGGAAAAACATATTGCCGGATCTGTCCTTGAAGCCTCAAATTTTCCAAATTACTTTAAGGTATTGCATTCAAATCTAGTAATAAATGCAAATGATGCCTGTAAAGATGATAGAACAAGTGAATTCTGCCAAAACTATCTTAAGGTAAATAATATAACTTCCATGCTGGATTCTGCTATAAGGGAATCCGGAAAAACAATTGGAGTAATTTGTATTGAACATTGTGGCAAGATGAGAGAATGGACTGATGATGAAATATCTTTTGCACTGCATGTCGCCGAGCAGGTTTCTGTTGTTATAAGTAATTATAAGCAAACAATGGCAGAATTAGCTCTGCGGAAGAGTGAGGAACAGTATCGTACACTAATGGAAAATCTAAATGAAGCAGTTATGATGGTAGATAACAACGATCGTGTTCTCTTTGTAAATAAAAAATTTACAGAATGGCTTGGGTATACACAGGAAGAGATACTTGGAAAAATTGGTTATAAAATACTTTTGAGTAATGAAGATCAAGAAAAAATAATAAAAGCGAACAATGAAAGAATAGAAAGACGGAGCAATCAATATGAAGCAAAATTCATAAAAAAGGATGGCGAGACAATTGATTTCCTCATAAGTGGTTCTCCTGTATTTGATGATGAAGGCAATGTTATTGGTTCTTTAGGTACAATGGCAGATATAACTGAGCGTTTGAAGGCTGAAGAGGCTCTGCGCATTAGTGAAGAAATGTACAGGAAACTTGTTGCTACTGTACCGGATTTAATTATCAGAACTGATTTGGAAGGAAATATTGTTTTTGTAAATGAAAGTGCTATCCCTTCATTAAGGTTTTTCCCTTCTGAAAATCTATTAGGGAAAAATATGTTTTCATTTATCTCAAAATCCGATCAGGCACGGGCAAAGGAAAATTTTCAAAAGAAGTTCCATGGTTCACAAGGGATAGTAGAATATTCTTTGGAATTTGAAGGTGGAATTAAATTATCATGTGAGGTAAATGGAGAGATTATACGAGATGAGCAAAACAACCCTGTTGAATTTGTATACGTTATAAGAGATATAACGGAAAGAAAAATTACTGAAGAAACAATTAAAACAAAATCTGAGAACTTTAAAAGAATTTTTGATTTAGCTCCTTATGGTATGGTAATAACTAAAATTAGTGATAATCGTGTCATAACGGTGAATAAAGAATTTTCTAGTATTACTGAACTGGAGCCTGAGAAGGTCATTGGCAAAAAAGGCTCGGCGTTTATGAATGATGATAGTATTTCTTTAATTGAAGCTGAATATTCAAAAACCGGAAAAGTTAATAATTTTGAGCAAAGTTTGATTTCAATATACGGGATTCCGAAAACTGTGCTTATTAATAGTATTCCTATTGAGTATGATAGTGAGCTGTGTATTCTAACAGTTTTGAAAGATATTACTGAACAGAAAAATCATGAAATTGAGCTGGATAAATATCGGAAACATCTGGAGGAATTAATAAAAGAAAGAACCGGAGAACTCGAAAAAATCAATGTACTTTTACAGGAAGAAATAATTAAACAAAAAGAAGCCGAGAAAAAAGTAATAAAAGCTCTTGAAAAAGAGAAAGAACTTAGTGAATTAAAAACAAAATTTATTTCTATTGCATCTCATGAATTTCGGACACCGCTTGCCACAATGTATTCTTCTACTGAATTATTGGAAATATTCCATAATGCAGCAGCAAATGAGAAATTCTTTTTGCAGATAGAAAGAATTAGAAGGAACATTCACAATTTAACTGAAATAATGGATGATGTTTTGGTAATTAGCAGAGCTGATTCAGGTAAAATAAAATGTGAAGCCACTCCTCTTGACTTTGAACCTTATATGCAAAGTATAATTGATGATACGAAAATGTTATTGACTAAAAACCATTCACTGGAATATAATTTCATTTATAAACCAGAAAAATTAATTGTTGATGATAAGCTGTTTAGAATAATTTTAATGAACCTTCTTTCAAATGCTATCAAATATTCACCCAATGGCGGAAAAGTAGAACTTGAAGTCTCAGAGTCAAAAAATTTAATTTCTTTTGATATTTCTGATCAGGGAATCGGTATTCCGGAAAAAGATCTGAAACATTTATTCGAACCATTCCACAGGGCAGATAATGTTGGAAATATTCGTGGTACTGGTCTTGGTTTATCTATTGTAAAAAAATATGTTGAATTACATAAAGGTAAGTTAAAAGTAAGCAGTAAAACAGGTAAAGGTACAAAGTTTACAATATTAATTCCCAAAGAAAATTAGATGAGAGTTATATGAAATCTGATATATTATTAATTGAAGATGAATTAGAACTAGCAGATAATATTAAAAATATTCTGGAAATAAATGGATTTAATTTAATAGTTGCTAATAATGGTAAGGAGGGAATAAAGTTAGCAAAAGAAAATATTCCGCATTTAATAATTTCTGATATTATGATGCCGGAAATGAGTGGATATGAGGTAAAAAAGGAACTGGATAAAGACGGTGAAACATCATTAATACCTTTTATTTTCCTTACTGCAAAAGTAGAATATGATGATTATAGGTTGGGGATGAAACTTGGTGCAGACGATTATATTTTTAAACCATTCCGTTCAGAAGAATTATTGTCTTCTATACAAACAAGGTTAAGGAAATCGGAACTGTTAAAAGCAAAGATTTCAAATGAAACTCCTGATGAAAAAAAGCCAAAAAGATATTCCCCGGAGGATAGTGTATTATTTACAATAAACAATTTGTCTAGCTTTGTCCGTATAGATCGGATTAAATATATTAAAGCTGAAAGGCAATACACTATTACTACGCTTAAAAATAATAAGCATTTAGTTTTAAGAAAATCCCTGAACCACTGGGAAAAAATATTACCGGAAAAATTATTCCTTCGAATTCACAGGACTGCAATAGTAAATACCAATGAAATTGAAAAAATTGAAAAAACATCGGGTTCAAACTACCAGGTTAAAATTATTGATAGCACGATCGTGTTCAATGTAAGCAGGCGATATGCCCAAAAAATCAAGCAATTATATTCCATATGAACTTGTTTGTAGATTGCAACCATTCGAAACATAAATAAACCGTTGGAAACTATTCTTTTTGTGCAGGCATAAGAAATTGCGAATTTAGATTGTAAAGGAGAAAATTCCTATGAAAAAAATTCTAGTTGCTGAAGATGAACAGGATCTAAGAGAAAACATTGTTTCATTACTGGAAATTAAAGACTTTGAAATTATTTCAGCTACAGATGGATTGGATGCATTAAAAAAAATAGAAACTACAATCCCGGATCTGATAATCTCTGACATAATGATGCCCTACCTTGATGGTTATGAATTACTAAGAAGAACTAAAGAAAACATCAAAACGAAATTTGTCCCGTTTTTATTTTTGACAGCTAAAAGTGATCTTTCGTCTATAAGGCAAGGTATGGGTCTTGGTGCTGATGACTATATAACAAAACCATTTTCTTCTGAAGATCTTGTGAATGCAATAAATATACGATTAAAAAAAAGCGAGGGTATAAATGAAAGGATTGATGAAATAAGGAATAGTATAAGCACATATGTACCACATGAATTAAGAACTCCGCTTGTAGCTATACTTGGTTATTCTCAAATTATTTTGTCTGATATTGACAATTTGAAAAAAGAAGAAATTAAGGATATGACTGACAGAATTAATTTCGGTGCAAAACGTCTTTATAACAGAATTGAAAAATTTATTCAACTTTCTGACCTGGAACCCGTAGTAAAAGATATTTGGATAAAGAATGAAATTGGAAGCACTATAAGTAACGATGAGATTAAAATAATTTCTCTTGAACATCATATTATTAAAGAGAGATTTGAAAAATTTGTATTATCCATTGAACCTGAAGTAATTAAAATACCAGAAAGATTTCTTAGGATAATAATAAGAGAGTTGTTGGAAAACGCTGTTAAATTTTCACAACCGGATTCTCAAATTATTATTAATGGAAAAAAAGAAGGTGGATTTTATATCTTGGAAATTACTGACTTCGGCATTGGAATGGAGGATTTTCAGATATCCAGCATTGGTGCCTTTCAACAATTCGAAAGAGATAATTTTCAACAGGAAGGGAATGGATTAGGTTTGGTTTTTGTCCTTAAGGTAATGAACAATATCGGTGGTGAAATTAAAATAAAAAGTGAAAAATATAAATACACTACAGTAACACTAAGGTTTCTTATTTCTGATAACTAACCAACAGATGAAACACCTTTTAAAATTTCCTTCTCAAATAACTTCTATCCGAAACACAGTTTAACCGCTTGAAACAACTATTATAAAATCTGCCAAGGTTTTTACGATTGTTTAATTGGATAAGTTCTAATTACTAGTAGAGAATTATCTTAATAAATTTTTCAAAAAATTAAGGAGAAATACCATGTATAAAATTGATAAAACTGTTTACGGCTTTAAATTGACTTTTGAAGGTTTTATTAAAACAGAAGAAATGAAGCAATGGATTGAGGAATCTAAAAAAGTTCTTGCTAACAAAACAGGAAAATTTGGAATATTTGTAGATATGAGAAACCTTAAACCACTCCCTTCTGATGCACAGCAGTTAATGGTTGAAGGTCAATCTGTTTATAAACAAAAAGGGATGGAACGTTCAGTAGTAATAGTAGACAGTTCAATTCTTGCCGGTCAGTTTAAAAGATTAGCGTTATCAAGTGGAATTTATAAATGGGAGCGCTATATAGATGCTTCAACCACTAACGATTTTGAAAAGAAAGGAGAAGATTGGATTAAATCAGGAATTGATCCGGATAAATAATCTGGTGGAGTATAAATAATATATAAATGATTAAAATATGCTACTTGTAAACAGAGTGAAACGTAGTTTACAAAATGTGAGAAATCGTTTATGCAATTTATCTGACAATAATTTTGAATTGTTTAAAGTAAAAGTAAGGATTGGTATCATGAAAAAACTTTCTATCATTCTTGTTATGTTTATTTCTTTTAGTCTTAAAGCACAACAAGATACTGAGATAAATACAATTGGTTGTAATAAATTTAACGCAAATGCTGGGGCAGACATTGTGAGCCAGTATATATGGCGGGGTTTAGAATTAAATGATATTCCCGCCATTCAACCATTTATGTCAATTGGATATAAGGCATTTGAATTAGGATTATGGGGATCTATATCATTAGCTCCATCGGTAAATGCATTTAATGAAAATGATATTTATTTAAGATATCATACTGAACAGCCTTTCGGTTCTATAAGCCTTACATTAACAGATTATTTTTATCCTTATGCAGGATTAAAATACTTCAATATTAAAAAGAAAAATGAAGGGGCACATACGGTTGATATAAATTTGGCTTACGTTGGTCCAGAGACTTTTCCCCTGACATTGCAGGCATCGTCTAATGTTTACAATGATACTTCATACTCATTCTATGTTGAACTTGGTTATAACTTTAGCATAGAAAATACCGATATGGCTATTACAGTTGGTGGAACAAAAGGTGAAAGTTCATGGTATTCAATATCAAGTACAAATTTTCAAATAATAAACTTTTCTATTTCGGCTTCAAAGGAAATTAAAATAAGCCCTGAATACTCATTACCAATAAATGTGGGATTTATTATTAATCCTTATTTAGAAAAAACCTACCTGGTTTTAAAAGTTTCGCTTTAATACTTATTTACAATAATAATTCGAGAATGATATGTCAAGTTTAAGGAAAAAACTTCTGAATTCGATCAAGACTAAATTTATTTTTTATGTGGTACTTATGTTTGTAGCCGTGTTAGGAGTATCATTATACTTTATTTCCGAAAAAGTTAAAGAAGAACTGGAAATAAAAACTGATAGTGAACTGACTGCTGTTTCGGATAGCTATGGAAACAAAATCTCAATTGATATGCAAAGCAAGTATAACTTTGTACGAAATCTTTCTGATCAAATGGTTTATATGAAAGGAAAGAGCAGAAAAGAAATTAACTATATCTATAAAGAATTGTTAGAAAAAAATCCTGACCTGAATGGAATTTACATAATGTACGAGAGAAACGCTTTTGATGGAAAAGATGAGCTTTTCATTAATGACCATGAGAATGGTTCGAACATTAAAGGTCTTTTCGAACCTTATTGGCAAAGAATTAATGGTTCATTATTCTCTAAAATTGTTGATGCCGATGAGACTGGATCAGAATACTATGCAATTCCAAAAGCAACTTTAAAAACAAGTATCCTTGAGCCATATTATGATCAGGGAGTTTTAATGACTTCGTATGTAGCACCTTTATTAGAAAATCAGAAGTTCATTGGTATCGTGGGAATTGATGTTGCCATTAATGATATCAATGCCTCGGTTGAAAACATTAAGATTCTTAATTCTGGTTATATTTCAATTATAAGTAAAAACGGAATTTTAATCGCAGATAAGTTCAAAGAGGGATTAGGTGAAAAGAATATTCAAAAAGTTGCTGAGGAAATTGAGCAGCCTGTACTTGCTTCAATTGTAGAAAAAATCCAAAAAGGTGAAAGCGGTAATATAAAATACTTTGATAATCGTCTTGGAAAACAAATGAAAGCTTACTACAAACAGTTTGGTGCAGCTGACTGGGGTATTATTACTGTTGTACCAGAAGAAGAGATCTTTCTTGCAATTAATGAAATTGTCAATAGTATTATAATAGTTGGAGTTATTGCACTACTTTTTTTAAGCATTTTTGTTTATTTCTTCGCTGTTAAATTCACAAAACCAATTAACTGTCTGGTTTCAGCTTCTGAAAAAGTAATTAATAATGATTATAACATAAACGTCCAGGTCAAAACAGGAGATGAATTAGAAAAACTGGGAAATGTATTTAATGATATGGTGAGAAACATTAGAGAGTCTTTCAATGAAATCAAACTTAAAAGTGAACTGGCAGAAAATAAAACAATAGAAGCTGAGGATGCAAAAAGAAAAGCTCTTGATCAAGCTGAATATTTATCCTCAAGCACACAAAAGATTTTGCATGAAATGGAAAAATTTTCAGAAGGAGATTTAACTGTTAGTTTACCGGTAGAGAATGATGATGATATTGGAAAATTATCCAGTGGGTTCAATAAATCAGTAGAAAACATTGGGAAATTAATTTCAAGTATTCAGGAAGCAGTACAGGCTACAGCCAGCGCATCAAGCCAGATATCATCCTCATCCGAAGAGATGGCAGCCGGCGCACAGGAACAAAGCGCGCAGGTAACGGAGATTGCAAGTGCCGTTGAAGAAATGACCAGGACAATTATAGAAACAACAAAGAACGCAAGTATTGTGGCAGATAATTCAAAACTAGCAAGCGATAACGCAAAGAAAGGTGCACAGAAAATTGATGAATCAAAGAAAGGAATGGATAGAATAGTAGCTTCTGCATCAACAACAGGAAAGATAATATCATCATTAGCACAGAAGTCAGATCAGATAGGAGAGATAACACAAGTTATTGATGATATAGCAGACCAAACAAACCTGCTTGCATTAAATGCTGCAATTGAAGCAGCACGCGCAGGTGAGCAGGGAAGAGGATTTGCAGTGGTTGCAGATGAAGTAAGAAAACTAGCAGAAAGAACAACAAAGGCAACCAAAGAAATAGCAGATACTATCAGGACTATTCAGCAGGAAGCAAAGGAAGCTGATAGATCAATGGTTGAAGCAGGAGAATCAGTAAAACATGGAATGGAACTGACTGGTCAGGTTGCAGAAGTATTAGATGACATACTTAAAGTAAACGACAAAGTTTCTGATATGGTAAACCAGGTTGCCGCAGCAAGTGAAGAGCAATCAGCTACAGCCGAAGAGATAAGTAAGAATATTGAGAGCATAAGCAGTGTAACACAGCAGTCGGCTGCAGGTACACAGCAAATTGCAAGGGCAGCGGAAGATCTTAATCAGTTAACGAATAACTTACAAATCCTGATCGAAAGATTTAGGCTGGATAATAAACAGACGTATGCCGGACAGAAAAATAAAAAGTTACTAAAATAAAATATAGATTTTCCTCCCCCTCATAACCTTTGAAGGAACAGTTTCCAGAATGGCTGTCCCTTTTTTTTTATAATTGAATATAAACCGGTTTTTCATTTGGAATTTTTCTTTTACAATCTATAAGTTTTAGCTCAAAAATATTATATTATAAGCAGTATTCTTTTAACAGGAAAATAAAATCCAACAATCAGAATTTATAATAATAACAACAAAACCAAACAGGTAATAACAATCGCTTAATAAAACTTATTGAATCCGGATGATGAGGTTTTCTAACATAAGTACAAGAGAAATGAATTCCGGTTTTAATTTTATCTCCAATTCTATGCTTGGAATAATTTATTTAATATCTGTACTGTGCTTGACGTATTAAGGGGGATGAGGTAATTAACCCAAATGAAAAATAATTTAAAATCCCTTATTGAAAAAAGCTATGCACAAAAAAATTCTTATCGTTGAAGATGACTTCGAAATTGCAAACCAAATACAAAATATGCTCGAGGCTCAGAATTATTCTGTTATAAAAGCAAAAGATGGTAAGGAAGGAATTGCATTAACAAAACTGCATTTACCGGATCTTATAATCTGCGATGTAACAATGCCAAGAATGAACGGGTACCAGTTCAAAAAGGAATTAAATAAGGATAAGAAAACTTCATTAATCCCATTCATTTTTCTCACAGCAAGAATTGAACACACTAACGTAAGAATGGGAATGGATTTAGGAGCAGATGATTATCTTTTTAAACCACCTCAATCAAGAGAACTATTTGCTTCAATTAATACAAGGTTAAAAAAAGCTGAAGCAATCAGGAACAAACAATCAAAAGAAATTCCATCCTCACAAAAGCAAAATGATAAGGACAAGGATAATATTCTTATTAGTATAAATAGCATTCCAACTTATTTAAAACCTGAGAAGATTAAATTTATTCTCGCAGACCGGCAATATTCGGAACTTGTTTTTACAAATAATAAAAATCTTGTTTTAAGAAAATCATTAAACAACTGGGAAAAAATTTTACCGGTTGAATTATTCGTACGTATTAACCGGAAGACAATAGTTAATCTGGATGAAATCTCTCAACTTGCAGGTACATCCACAACAGGTTATAAAGTACATCTTAAGGATAAGCAACATGATTTTGAAATAAGCAGACGTTATTCCCATAAAGTAAGAGAGAAGTTTATTTCCCGTGCTATTCGTCTGAAGATCGATTAATTCTTATCAATATATTCAGAGTGGGATTTAAGTGGTATTTTTATATTAAGGAACAGGAGAATTTCATATCTGCTAAATCAAGGAATCAAGTTACCATCACCGTTCGTTACAAAACTATACCTCTTGTTGCAAGATTGCACCGCTTGAAACATTTCAATACCTCCCGGAACAACTATCATTAATAGTCCTCTATTCAATAACGAATATTGTGTGTATGAAAAATTTCAGTATTAAAAAATGAAATTTTCTTTTAACTAATTCCTACAGAGGTTAAAAATGGAAGATAATAATTTATCAAATCAGGATTCATCGGAGATTCTGCAGCTTGTAAGTTTTAAGATTGGCCGGGAAGAATTCGGAATCGATATTCTGCAGGTGCAGGAGATTAACAAAATTACTTCAGTTACCAAGATACCTAACTCACCGTATTTTATTGAAGGTGTAATAAATCTAAGAGGCAGGGTAATACCCATAATCGATTTAAGAATGAGATTGGGTCTTGAAAAAATTACACACACAAACAATACAAGAATTATTGTTGTGAATGTTAGCGGCAGGACAGTTGGTTTTATTGTAGATGCCGTTAGTGAAGTCCTGCGCATTCCTGCAAGCATTACGGAAGAACCGCCACAGATAATTTCAGGAATAGATACGGAGTTCATAAAATCGGTTGGTAAACTGGAAGATAGAATTCTAATACTGATTGATCTTGAAAAAATTATTTCATATGAAAATTGTCACCAGGTTGAAACGGCTTTATAACATAAAAAAATAAATTCAATTTTAATATTAAAGGGAACATCATGAAAAGATTTAAAAACTTAAAAATCCGTGCAAAACTCTTAATTAGCTTTTCGGTGCTTTCAATTATTGCTGTAATTATTGGGGCAATAGGCATACTTAATCTAAATAAAATCGGGAACGCTGATGTTATTCTGTATGAGAATATGACTAAACCGCTAAGTAACCTGTTGGAAATTTCCACCGCTTTTCAAAAGGTAAGAGTATTGGCAAGAGATATGGTTTTAGCCAATGAGACTGGCCAAATACAGGATAAAATAAATACAATAAATGAAAGCAGAGAAGCAATAAATAAAAACATTAAAGAACTGGAAGCCACAATACTTGATGAAGAAGTTGCGGTTAAACAAGCTTATAAAGAATTCATTGAATCAAGAATTGAATATGGTAAGTTCCTGCAGAAAATTGAAAGTATGGCATTACAAAATATGGACACAGAAGCTTTTGCCATAATTAATGGGGATATGAAAACAGTGTCATCAAGAGAGGAAAATGCAATTAAGAATCTTAACAAAGCCAAAGTTGAATATGCCGGTAAAACTTCCGGTGATAATTCTTCTCTTGTTAATTCTTCAACATTAGAGATGATAATTGTTTTAATTGTCGGTATCTGTATTGCGATCTGGCTTGGACTCGTAATTTCAAAACTTATAAGCTCTCAGATTGCGAACACAAGTTACTTAATCTCTGAAATGGCAAAAGGTCATTTTAGTGAAAGAATTAAAGTTGATTCTGAAGACGAAATAGGCGAGATGTTAAAAACCTTAAACCAACTTGCAGATGATCTGCAGAAATTTGCATTGGGAAGTATGAAGAAAATTTCCGAAGGCGATTTTGATTTTACACTTCCTCATAAAGATGATAAAGATGAAATTGCTCCAACCGTAAATAACACGGTTAAGGCAATTTTCAACATGAAAAATGAGATTGATATTATAAGGGAAAATATAAAAAACGGAATGCTTGATAAAAGAATTGATTCTTCAAAATTTGTGGGTGGTTACAGAACAATTGTTGAAGCATTCAACGATACTATAAAAGAAATCGTAACAAATGTAAGAGAGGTTGAAACGATATTGGAAAGAATTTCTGAAGGAAATCTGACTGCAAGAATGATCGGCGATTATAAAAACAATTACGCTAAACTGCAGAAAATTGTTAACGATACTGCGAACTCCCTGCATAAAGTAATAAAGGAAGTTACCGAAGCTGTATCTGCAACAGCAAGTGCAAGCACGCAAATCTCTTCATCATCCGAAGAAATGGCTGCCGGGGCACAGGAACAAAGCGCACAGATTACTGAGATAGCCGGGGCAGTTGAGGAAATGACGAAAACAATCATTGAGACATCTAAGAATGCCGGAGTTGTTGCAGAAAATTCCAAACTTGCAAGTGATAATGCAAAGAAAGGTGCAGAGAAAATTGAAGAGACTAAAAAAGGAATGGAAAAAATTGTCTTGTCGGCCGGGCAAACAGGAAAAATAATTTCTTCGCTTGCATTAAAGTCTGACCAGATTGGTGAAATTACACAGGTAATTGATGACATAGCAGATCAGACAAACCTGCTTGCACTTAATGCAGCAATTGAAGCTGCGCGAGCCGGCGAACAGGGCAGAGGTTTTGCAGTTGTTGCTGATGAAGTTAGAAAACTTGCCGAACGCACAACCAAAGCTACAAAAGAAATTGCCGAAACAATACGGACGATTCAGAAAGAAGCTAAAGAAGCCGATACTTCTATGGCTGAAGCCGGTGAATCAGTTAAAGAAGGTATGAAATTGACGGAAGAGGTATCCTTTGTACTTGATGAGATATTAAATGTTAACGAGAAAGTAAGTGATATGGTTGACCAGGTAGCTGCCGCCAGTGAAGAGCAATCTGCTACTGCAGAACAAATAAGCAAGAACATAGAAAGCATAAGCAGTGTTACACAACAATCTGCCGCAGGTACACAGCAGATTGCAAAAGCCGCAGAAGATTTAAATCAATTAACCAATAATCTGCAGGAACTTGTTGAAAAATTTACAATTGATAATAGTGGTGGTTACGTTATTTCTCCAAACAATAAATTGCTAAGAAATTAATTCTAACAGTAATTCTTTCAGAAGGAACAGTTACCGGAATGGCTGTTCCTTTTTTTTTGAAATCAAAAACTCCTGAAATCATATTTTGCTTTTTGGGTTATTAAAATATTCACGGCTACTTCCGATAATAAATTAAAAGATCATTCATGTAACGTTAAATTATTCTGTTGTTAAAATTATCTGTTTAACCTTATTAGACACCTGTACTTTAGTTTTATTGATCTTTTATATTAGAAAATTTTAGAACGCTAATTAAACGAATTATTAAGATTCGTAATTTTATAAAAAAGGATCTACCAAAATGAATACTAAATTAGCATCTAAAATAGCTGTACCCATCGGTTTAGTTTATCTTGTTACTCTTATTCTAATAATCCAGCCACTTGCGTATAATAATTACATAATTTCAATCTTACTTTTCACTCTGATTTTTATCTCTGCCCTGTTATATCTAATCACAAAAATAGTTAGTACTCCTCTCGCAAATCTTGCTGAAGCTGTTAAAAATGGCAATATTCAATTTAACAAGAAGAATGAAACTGATAACCGGAATGAATTATTCCTATTAACAAAAAGCTGTGCTTCACTATCAAATAGCCTGAAAGATGAAACAGAAAAATTAAAATGTTTCTTTGATGCTGTTACTACACCATACATAATTCTTGATGGTAAAACATTAATCACAAATATAAATAAGCAAGCTGCAAAAATACTTGGCTATGCACCTGAAGAACTAATTGGGAAAATTACAATTAAGGAAGTTTTTGGGAGTGATAAAGCCTCTCAGGAAACTCTTGCCGGAAGACCAATTTCCGGATTTAAAGCTAACGGGCATGATCGATATGGAAAACCAATGTCCATAATGATTAATACCGCCTTAATTAAAAACTTTGAAGGTGAAGGGGTTGGTGTAATTATTTTCATACTTGATTTGAATGAAGAGCAGCTTAAGCAAAGAGAATTAGTCAGGCAACAAGCACATTCATTGGCTGTTGCACTTGAATCAATTTCAAAAGGTGATTTGACTGTTGAAGTTGAAGCAGATAAAAACAGCGACCTCTATGAACTTGGTGTCGATCTTGATAAATCAATTAATGAATTACGTTCTGCATTGCTTGGCGTTAGTGAAGCTACCGCCGCGGTTGCAAGTGCAAGTACCCAGATATCATCTTCCTCAGAAGAAATGGCTGCCGGTGCACAGGAGCAAAGCTCACAGGTAACAGAGATTGCGTGTGCAGTGGAAGAAATGACCAAAACAATTATTGAAACCACCAAAAATGCCAGCATCGTTGCGGAAAACTCTAAACTTGCAAGTAATAATGCAAAGAAAGGCGCAATGAAAATAGATGAGACCAAAAGAGGGATGGAAAAAATTGTCTTATCAACGGAAAATACCGGCAAGATAATTTCATCTCTTGCATTAAAGTCAGATCAGATTGGTGAAATAACACAGGTAATTGACGATATAGCAGATCAAACAAACTTGCTTGCTTTGAATGCAGCAATTGAAGCCGCAAGAGCCGGTGAACAGGGGAGAGGTTTTGCAGTTGTTGCAGATGAAGTTAGAAAACTTGCAGAGCGTACAACCAAAGCTACTAAGGAAATTGCAGATACTATCCATACAATACAAAAAGAAGCAAAAGAAGCTGATACATCTATGGAAGAAGCTAATGAATCAGTCAAAGAAGGTATGCATCTTACAAATGAAGTAGCCGGTATGCTTGATGAAATTTTAAGTGTAAACCAAAAAGTAAGCGATATGGTGAACCAGGTTGCTGCGGCAAGTGAAGAACAATCTGCTACAGCCGAACAGATTAGCAAGAACATTGAAAGTATTAGCAGTGTAACCCAACAAAGTGCAGCAGGAACTCAGCAGATTGCAAGAGCAGCAGAAGACCTTAATCAGTTAACGAATAACTTACAAATCCTGATAGAAAGATTTAAGTTGGATAATAACCAGACGTTTGCCGGCCAGAAAAGTAAAAAGTTACTAAAATAAAATATAGATTTTCCTCCCCCTCATAACCTTAGAAGGAACAGTTTCCAGAATGGCTGTTCCTTTTTTATTTGTAGCTATAAACTCATTTTAGCTGCAGTGTTCCAAGATTTTTTTAAAAAATTGTACGAAACTAAAAAAATCAAATAAAATGACGAATATAAGTATAGATTAATGCTTCTAAATTATTCCCACTTATATTGAAAAGTTAAAAGAGGCATCCTTTTGGTTTTGTTAGACAAAATTTGCATTTAGTTTTAAATCTGATAGCAGATTCTTAACAAAAACAACCAATTCTTTGCCCTTATTTGTTTGATGAAAAAGGAGAGTTACTATGAAATTTTACAACAATCTGAAGATTAGAACAAAAAATCTGCTGCAAATTTTTATTATCACTATAGGTTTTTTATTTGTAGTGCTTTATGGGAGAAGCGCTTTAAATAAAAGCTCCGATCAAATGATTAGTTTTATTGAAAAAGACCAGAAATTACTTTTAGCCTTAACTAATATGTATGCGCAGGGGCTTCAATCTGAGCAGGCGACAAGAAACGTTTTGCTTGATCCAACAAATCCAAAAGCAAGAACGAATTATTTGGCCGCTAACAAAGATTTTTCAAAACAGTTAGAAAATGCAAAACAGTCTGTTGCTGATTCATTAAACCTCATAAAAAGAATAGATGAAATAAATTCCCTTTGGACAGAAATTGATTTGTTAAAAGAAGAAATACAGCAACAGGCTTTGTCCGGAAATCAGGCGGCGGGTGTTGAACTGCTGAATACTAAAGAAACAAAAGCATGGAGAAAGCTTAAAGATTTGTTATTAGGTCTGATTTCTCAGAAAGAGAATGAGGTTCAGAAAAAGAAAGAAAATGTAAAAAGTGATACTAATGCGGCTGGTATGAACTTGATGGTTTCTTCTGCTATTGTTATTCTCATTTTATTTGCTTTCCTCATTTTAGCAGCTAAAGCAATGGTTAAACCATTAAAGAATCTGGAGCAAAGTGCTAATAAAGTTGCTGGTGGGAATACTGACGTTACAATTAACATAAATACAAAAGACGAATTTGGCAGCCTTGCTAATTCATTCAATACTATGGTGCAGAATATTCGTAATTCAATTGAAAGTATTAAACAAAAAAATATTCAGGCAGAAATTGCTGTAAAAGAGGCGGAGGAAGCCAAATCGGTCTCAAATAAACAAAAGGAATATCTCAGCCAAAGCGTTCAGGAAATTCTTGTTGAAATGGAAAAATTTTCGCAAGGTGATCTGTCGGTTCAACTCAAAATTGAAGATAAAGATAATCTAATATCTAATCTTTTCTCGGGATTTAATAATTCCGTTCTTAACATTAAAAACATAATTACTAATGTAACGGAATCAGTGCAGGCAACTGCAAGTGCATCAAGTGAAATTTCATCTTCGGCAGAAGAAATGGCAGCCGGGGCACAGGAACAAAGCGCCCAGGTAACAGAGATTGCCAGTGCAGTTGAAGAAATGACAAAGACTATTATTGAAACCACTAAGAACGCAAGCATTGTTGCAGATAATTCAAAACTTGCAAGTACCAGCGCAAAAAAAGGTGCACAGAAAATTGATGAGACTAAAAAAGGAATGGAAAAAATTGTAATCTCAACTGCAAATACCGGAAAAATTATTTCTTCGTTAGCATTAAAATCAGATCAGATTGGTGAAATAACACAGGTAATTGATGACATAGCAGATCAGACAAACCTGCTTGCACTTAATGCAGCAATTGAAGCTGCGCGAGCCGGCGAACAGGGCAGAGGTTTTGCAGTTGTTGCTGATGAAGTTAGAAAACTTGCCGAACGCACAACCAAAGCTACAAAAGAAATTGCCGAAACAATACGGACGATTCAGAAAGAAGCTAAAGAAGCCGATACTTCTATGGCTGAAGCCGGTGAATCAGTTAAAGAAGGTATGAAATTGACGGAAGAGGTATCCTTTGTACTTGATGAGATATTAAATGTTAACGAGAAAGTAAGTGATATGGTTGACCAGGTAGCTGCCGCCAGTGAAGAGCAATCTGCTACTGCAGAACAAATAAGCAAGAACATAGAAAGCATAAGCAGTGTTACACAACAATCTGCCGCAGGTACACAGCAGATTGCAAGAGCTGCAGAAGACCTGAATCAGTTGACCAATAATTTACAAATGCTGATAGAAAGATTTAAGCTTGATGATAAAAGCGGGAATAGAAGCAATCCCATTAAGAAATTGAAATAAAATTTTTACATGTATGATGAAAGGAACAGTGATCTGTTCCTTTTTTCTTATTGCCTTTCATGAATAATTTGTTGTTTATCCTTTCCTTTAAATGGCGTTACAAACTTAATTTTTCTGAAGAAGATTATAATGAAAAGTAATTTATTATTTGAGCTGATGTAAAACAGAAAATTATTATGTAAAAAACCATAATCGCCGTTATTCTCTTACCAAGAAATCGGGATAACATTATAATTGAAGATGAACATACTGCGGTTGATGTTACTGAAAAAGAAATGGCAGCTCCCATTGTAAGACCTGATGAATTTATAAGCGGACGTAAAAAAAATATATCTGCTCCGTTGCATAAATAAATGGGGATTCTAATTGCAATCGCCGCTAAAGTTTCATACAGATTATTGCTATAATTTAAATTGTGGAGAAATTTTGTCGGATTATAAAATTCAAATAGAATTCCTGTAAATCCGGCAAATAAAAGGTAAGGCAAAAGCTTCCTAAAGATTGTAATGGTTTTTACATATGTATCCTCATTAAAAGGAATGGAACAGTTCTGGGATTTTGTAAAACAGGTTAATGGTGACAGAAGGGTAATTGATTTATTACTATTTAAATACAATTCGATAATCCATCCCAAAGAAAACGAGAGAAGGAATGATGAAATAATCCTGAGAACTCCGTATTCAAACCCAACAGCCGAAAATGAAAGAACTATTATATAAGGATTTAATATTGGAGCGGCTGTTATAAAAGTTATTATAGTACGCGATTTTATTTTACCATTTAATCCCTGTATTAACGGAATAACACTGCAGGAACAAACTGGAAGAACGGATGCAAGCAGAAATGCAGCTACCTGATTTCCCGGTATAATATTTTTTTAATTTCCTGAAATGTTTCTCTATTAACACGGCAATAAAAACTCCTACAGCAACTAGCAGAAAAGGTTCAACAAAGTATTCGTAAATAAGGAAAAGTGATCTTGGAATGTTTTTGTAAATAAAACAATCCCAACGATTTTGTAACGATATGCTGAAAGTCGTTTTATATAACCAATCAGCACCAAGAATAAAAATGCTGAAATACAAGAACAATCTTGCACCCATTTTCTTATTTGCAATATATGAAGGTAGACTGTTTGATAATTTAAATGCGTTGCTGTAGGAAGATAAAATATTTCTCATTTTACTAATAATATTTTCTTATACGATACAAATTCCGGAGATGAAAAGCGGCAGAGATATATGCCGCTTGAAAGTTGTTCCGAATTAAAATTTACTTTATGAATCCCTTCCGGATATTCCTCATTAATCAGTGTCTGAATTTTTTGTCCGATAGTATTATAAATTGTTAGATTGATATTAGTTTTTTTAGGTAATGAAAAAGTTAATACTGTTGAATTATTAAAAGGATTGGGGTAATTCTGTAACATATTATATCCTTGACTATTACCCTGATAATCATCCACATCAGTTGCTGAGCTGCTAAGTTTGATTAAGTATGCATTAGTGCTCTGTAGTTTACTGGAATCAACATAAGTATAACCGGCAATAATTATCGATCCGTTACTCAATTGAATAGCTGAATTTCCCCAGTCAGAATTGCTTGTTCCAAAACTTTTCTTCCAGGACAATTTACCTTTCAAATCTGTTTTCATCAACAAGATATCATTTCTGTAGCCCTGCTTATATTTTGTATTACCTGCAATTAAATAACCATCTTCATAAGGGAAGCACAAAGCTGACCCATAATCATAGAATGACGATATACCGTAACTTGTATTCCATTTCAAAGTGCCAGCCGTATCTACTTCCATTAAAAATGCGTTCATACAATCTTTACCATCGTTGTCAAAACTTCCTGCAATAATGTAATTTCCATTGTTTCCAATTTTAATATCGTAAGCACAGTCAAGTGTTGCCAGATTATAATTTTTCTGAAAAATAACCTCACCTGCTGCCGAAAATTTTATGATATAAACATCTTTATTAAAAGCACCAAATGAACCGGTAGCACCGGCAAGAACAAAACCATTATCAGATGTTTTCACATAGCTTTTAATCCATTCGGGTTTTTTACCGCCAACAACATTGCAATAAACAGAATCACCGGAAGAATTTGTTAAAATAACTATTACATCTGATTCACCTGCACCAAAGGATTCAGTTGTACCTGCCAGAACATATTGGCCCGGTATGTTTTCGAACACGGAAATTCCAATATCATTTTTTGGTCCCCCAAAAGTTTTTGACCATATTAAATTACCGTTGTAATCGGTTTTTAAAAGAATGATATCTTTATTGCCGTTGATTGGAGAAGATGAATAACCGGTTACCAGGTAATTTCCGTCTGATGTTTCAGTTATATCATAACCATAATCAAATGCTTTTGAACCATATGTCTTTGACCAAAGTTGAATTCCTGCTGTATCTGTTTTTACAATATAGATATCGGAAAAACCTTCTCCTTCCGAGTATGTATATCCGGCCATAATAAGGTTACCGTCGCTTGTTTGTCTTATTTTGGAAATGCCGTCGGAGAAAGACCCGCCGAATGATTTTTGCCACGATATTTGTGGTTGTGCTGTTGAAATTCCGTAAAAGAATAATGTGAGGAATAGTACGAATAAACTTTTCATAACTTCACCTATATAGAATTATTATTTGGATTTGTTTTGGATAACTGCCTGAGAAATAGTCTCAACAATCTCCTGGTGATAATAGCGGTTTCGCACTGCTGTAATAATATTTCCGTCAATCAAAGGTGCCGTATCATTTGTCAAGTATGTAGCCCCGGCGTTTGTGTACTCGGATTTATATGCAATTTCACCGGTTACATTTTTCCCACTTATTAAATTGAATGCAGCAAGCACTCTGACTCCTGCGCATGGAGCAAATATTATCTTTTTAAGACTATCTGCTTTGCAGAAAAGATCTCTTGCCTGCTGGCTCTCCATTATATCCTTAAATGGATTAGACTGATATTTTGTTGCAGTCATTATTAGTATTACATCATAACTGTTAATATCTTTTATTTCAGAAATAAGAGAATCAACCGTATATGATGGAATTTTATGATAGGAATTGGCGCTACTGCACGGTTTAACATATTTTGTCAAACCTGTAAATGTGACTGACCATCCGTATTGTTCAAGATTATCTGTTATTAAGAACGTATTTAATCCCCATCCCTCTGCCAGTACTGCCAGCACCCTCACATTTGACAGTACTGTTGTTGGTTTGCTTTGCAGAGAGAATAGTCCTGATGTAGCTATCAGGATAAGTACTGAGATAATTAATTTTTTTTTCATATTAGATTCCTTTTTAATGATCAACTGCATGTTCTGTTATAATTTTATAATTGTTCAATGCAGGTAAAGAGCATAACTTTTGAAGTTAAAATAGATGGATAGAAAGAAAATCAGAATCTAAAATCGCCAAAGTTCCTAATGAATCTTTGATGTTACTATTACTAAGGTACAGTTCTGATAAAAAAGTGAAAATTTTCGGTCGGGTGTAAAACCTGAAATTTAAGAAGGAATGTTACTACAGGAATTGCCTGTACTAAGAAAAAAATTTTTTTATTCGTAGTGCGTAGTTTTTGCTCATCAGGTAAGGTTTTTCAATTGATTTCAATTTTACATTGTAAGTCTGGTTGAACCATTCCTCAACTTTTTCAACATAAGAAAGATTAATTATTGAAGATCTGTGAATACGGCAGAACATTTTTTCTGGCAGCCTCTCTTCCCATTCGCGCAGAGATTTTCCTGTTAATGATTTTTTTAAATCTGATGTTAATAATTCAGAATAATCTCCTGCCGAGTTGATTGCAACAATATCTCTGATTCTTAAAAACTGGTAATTTTTATTTAAGAGTATAAATATAGAATCATCAATGGAAAACTTTTCATCGGAATACTGCTCTTCAAAATGAGGTTTTATTTTACTCAATGCTTTCAGAACTCTTTCACGTTTAACAGGTTTTAACAGGTAATCTTCTGCATCAGCCTCAAAAGCTTTAAAGGCGTATTCATCAAAAGCTGTGACAAATATAACCGCAATTCTTTCATCCAGAAAGGGAAGCAGATCAAATCCGCTTTCTCCTTTAAGTTGTATATCCAGAAAAATAACATCCGGATTTTTTTCTTCAAGAAGCTTTTTAGCTTCGGCAAGGTTAGATGCCTCACCTGTAATTTCAAGTTGTTCTATATCGTTTAGAACATCAATAAGATCTTCTCTTGCCAGTTGTTCGTCGTCAATTATTACTGCTTTTATCTTTTTCATCTATGTTATTAGGTTTAATGAGTATTCGGACGTTAACAAAATCCTTTTCTTTCATAATTATAAATTCGGCATTTTCCCCGTAATAATATTCCAAGCGTTCCTTAATATTTCTTAATCCTGTCTGGGTCCCTTTTACAGTAGTATTATTCTCTTTCCAGTGCCCGGAGTTACTAATATCGATCAGAAGTGATTTATTATTTATTACTTCAGCTGATATTTTAATTTTCAATACTTCATCTTTTGAATTATAGCCATGTTTAATTGCGTTATCAATCAAAGGGTTTAATAAAAATGCAGGTACAGGGTATTCTTCGGCGGCAGGATCAATATTATATTCAACTACAAGATTATTACCAAACCGTATTTTTTCTATATCAAGATAATTTAAAGAAGTTTCGAGTTCTTCTTTGAGAGGTACTTTTTTATTATTGTTTTCTGTTAATGAGTACCTAAGGAAATCTGATATCTTTGAAATAATTTCTTTTGCAATTAACGGGTCTTTAGAAATCATCACTCTTACTGTACTCAAAGTATTGAATAAGAAATGGGGATTAAGCTGGTACCTTAAAGCATTTAATTTAGCTTCTATCGCAAGTTTTTCAAGCTCAGTATTCCTTGTCCTTTCTGCAAGCCATTTCCTCCATATATTTATTGCAACATAAATGGCTGTCCAGGTTAACAGGATTATAGCATACCAGATAATGTAATAAAGTACAAGTACCAGGCTATCTTCCTTGAATACATTTTCCCTGTTATGAATTATCCAGGCTGTAATGCTATCAAGTACATACCATATTGTTCCACCAAGGAAACAACTAATAAATGTGATTATAACAATTATTAATACTTTCTTTTCAGCTATACGGATTTTTTTATAATAATATCTTAATAGGATGCTAAGAATAAACCCATTTAAAACTCCGTCAAGCATTGCAATTACAAAATTGAATGAAAGATTCTGCCGTAAGTATAGAATTGGAATATTAGGAATAATGTACAATAGCCAGCCGGCTATGTTTACAAACCAAAAGTTTACAATTAATCTTTTTATTTTGATTTTAAATGCCATTTATCCGGAATTATTAGTTTGAACACAAAATTTAATTTTTGGGCTAATATATTAAATAAATTCCCTGTAAAGTGTTAATTATTTCTTTAAGATACCTTATGTGTCGCTGTATATCATACAATAAGGTCCCTGGCAAATCAAGCTAATCTTAAGAAGCCGGTTTAACTGAAAATGATGTCTTGTACACGAATACATAAATATTTATATTTCAAACAAAAAACAGGAAGTCCAATGAGATTATAAGCCTCATATCAGTTAACTAACATTTTATTGAATAATCTACTGAGGCTTATTATGTCTGAATTTATAACCATTTCCAATCTGTCATTTTCATTTCCGTCATCTTCGGAAATTCTTCTTGATTCTGTATCATTTCAACTTCATCAAGGCTGGACGGGAATTGTTGGTCCTAACGGCTGCGGCAAATCTACATTGTTAAAATTAATCTGCGGTTTAATCAATTCACATTCGGGAAGCATTTTATTTTCTGCATCCGCATATTACTGTGAACAGCCAACGGAAAATATTCCAGAGCGTTTTAGTGATTTTCTTAACAGTTTTGAAAAAAGTTCTTTCAGATTAAAAGAAATACTTCAAATAAAAGATGAGTGGATTCATAGGTGGAATACTTTAAGTCATGGTGAAAGGAAACGATGCCAGATTGCTACTGCACTGTTTATAAATCCTGAAGTGCTGGCTATTGACGAACCCTCAAATCATCTTGACAGAGATTCCAAAGAAATAATTTTTTATGCTCTGCAATCATTTAAAGGAATAGGATTGCTTGTAAGCCACGACAGGCAGCTTCTTGATGAATTATGCAGGCATACGTTATTTATTTCAAACGGAAATATTGATGTTCGTAAATGCAATTATTCAACAGCTCATCTTGAAATAGAAAGAGAAAATTTGTTAAGGCAGAATGAATTTCTTTCCTTAAAGAAAGAGATAAAAAAACTAAAGAATAAAGCGGCTGAACAAAAAGAGAAAGCCGATAAAGCAGATAAGCTGCGTTCAAAAAGAAACATTGATAAAAATGACCATGATGCAAAAGCAAAAATTAATGGTGCCCGTTTAACAGGTAAGGATGCTCTTGACGGCAGATTGTATAATCGCATAAAGACAAAGCTTGACAGAAAAATCGACTACCAGCAATCAATCCTGCTTAACAGAAACCGCCAGCTTGGTATTGAATTTAATACCCGGTTGTCAAAACATTACTTCCCGATTCATATCAATTCAACTGAGATTAGTTTAGGCGAAGAAAAAATTTTACACATTCCTGATCTGCTGTTCGAATCCAATGACAGGATTGGGATAACAGGTAATAACGGAGCAGGTAAAAGTACATTTATAAATTACCTCATCAAGCAGTTACATTTTTCCAAGGATGAATTAGTTTATATTCCGCAGGAAATTAATTCTGAAGAAGTAAAAGAAATAATGGTAGAAGTGTTCAACCTTAAGGATGATGATAAGGGGAAGATAATGACAATCATCAGTAGGTTGAATTCTGATCCCAAACATATTCTGGAAACGGAAAATCCAAGTCCGGGTGAAGTACGCAAATTGACGCTTGCAAAAGGTATTATCAAAAATCCGGTTTTAATAATTATGGATGAACCAACAAATCATATGGATCTTCCATCAGTTGAGTGTATAGAAAGTGCGTTAAAGGAATGCACCTGTGCATTGCTGCTTGTAAGTCATGATGCTGTATTCCTTCGGAATATTGTTGCGTCTTACT
>CAZIDB010000038.1:0-7183 GCA_964537965.1 uncultured Melioribacter sp.
CCTTCATCAGGATTGGACACAAACCGGATATTGCCGGAGTGTTGCTTCATAATTTGTTTCGCAAGACTTAATCCTATACCAGAGCCATTACTCTTTGTAGTAAAGAAAGGAATAAAAATTTTCTCCTGCACGTCTTCAAGAATCCCAACTCCGTTATCTTTAACATTTATAACCGGGCAACCACGCTCACCCATATCCGCACTCAGTGTAATAACAGGATTAGCTTTTTCTTTAACAGCATCAATTGCATTTAACAATAAGTTTATAAGAACCTGTTCAATCAGTTTTTGATCCAGCGTTAATTCAAGTGTTTGCGGTTCAACAGAAACTTTAAACTCAATTCCCTTTTCTTTAATCTGCTTTTCCATCAACATAGAAATATTTGCAAAAAGATTTTTCACCTGCACAATCGAAAAATTTGCAACCGGAATTTTTGAGATTGATCTGTAGTTGTTAACAAATTCAATCAAGCCTTCGCTTCGCCTGTGGATTGTTTCCATTCCAACTTTAATATCATCAAGCGTTTCTTCACTAAGTTCTTTTTGATTAACTAACCCGTTTAGAGTTTGCGAGATTGATGAAATCGGAGTAATGGAGTTCATAATTTCATGAGTTAAAACACTGATGAGTTTTTGCCAGGCTTCCATTTCCTTTTCTTCAAGTTCGCTCATAATATTCTGAATTGAAACGAACTTGTATATTTTCTCGTTCATCTTAAACTCTGTAGCAAAAAGCATGAGCTGGTAAAAATCATTATTGTAAACAAACTTGATTAAAGATTTCTTCCCTGCTTTTATTGAAAGAAGTTCATTAACAAGTTTTTTATTTATACTTTCAAGTGCTTTAACATTTCTAAGGTTGTTAATCTTGAAAAGTTTTTTTGCCGCATTATTTATAAGATTTACTTCGCCGTCCGGGAAAAAGGAAATTAAGCCTATTCCAATATGCTGAACAATTGTCTGCATATACCGGAAGTTTTCTTCTTTCTCTTTTCTTGCCTTTATGAATTCGTTCATTACTTCGTTGTAAGATTTGTTTAATTCATCAAAGGCAGAACCCAATCCCCTTGAGGTTAATGTTTGTGTAAAATCGGAATATCTGATTGAGTCAAAAAATCTTGTCATAATTTTTACAACAGATTCCGAATCTTTTATTAGAGCATAAACCTGGTAAATTATAAGAGCAAGCAGAATTACTTCAACAAGAAATGTTGTTTCCCGGTAGAGGAAATAAGAGAGCAAGAAAACAGCAGAAACCAACAATGAAACACGAATTAATATTCTTATTCTGAAATTTTTCATCTCTCATCCACCCCCGTTAATTTTTTTATTACGATAATTGTAATATCATCATATTGCTCGGACTCCTGAACAAACAATTTAACATCATTTTTAACGGCCTCGATTAAAGATTGAGCATCAACTCCGGAGTTTTTCAAAAAAATATTTTCTAATCTCTCTTCTCCATAAAATTCACCCAATGAATTTTTAGCTTCTGTTAAACCGTCTGTAAAAAGCATCAGGTAATCTCCGGAATTCATTTTAATTTTTTCTTCATCAAGGAAACTGTAAAACCTTTCCTGGGAACTTAAGCCTATTGCTAATCCGGAAGGTTTAAATTTTACAAAATGATTTGCTGTTGAATTGAAGAAGAACATTGGGTTATGACCTGCACGGCAAAACAATAATTCATCCTTTTCATAATTCAGAACCGCATAATACATTGTAACAAAAACACCCTTCTCAATCATTTTATGGATTGAGTTGTTCATCTTTGTAAGAACTTCTTTAGGTGAAGGATTCCCATCAGAATAAGATTGAAAAACACCTTTGCAAAGGGTCATATATATTGAAGCCGGAAGACCTTTGCCGGAAACATCTCCAATAATAAAACCAATTTTGTCTTTTCCGGGAATTGAAAAATCATAGTAGTCGCCACCAACTTCCTTGGCGGGATTACAAAAGCTACAAATATCATAACCGGGAATTTCCGGAAATTTCTGCGGAATTAATTTTATTTGAATATTCCGTGAAATTTCAAATTCTCTTGTCATTCTTTCGCGCTCAAGTTCTCCTGTTATATTCTGAAGAGTAACTAATTTAATTTTCCTTCCTGTAATTATAAACCCAGTTGAATTAAGAGATAATTGTTTAATAACGTTTTGTTCGTCTATCTCAAGAAGAAAATTGCGGTTTGATTCTAGATTTGTAAGAATGAATTCAAATTGAGGATGAACTGAATTTAACTGGTTTATCCAGATTAAATTGTCTCTGCCAAGCAGTGTTAATGCTGCAGAATTAATCATTTCTATTTTCCCTTGTTCATCATAAGATATAAATCCAACCCCAATATGCTTTAGTACTGTTTGAAGATATTGATACTGCTCTTCTTTTTCTTTTCTCTGTTTACGGAATTCACTTATAACTTCAGAAAAAGATTCGCGCAAACCGGCAAAAGTAGGTCCAAGCGATTCCCCGGTAAAGCTTTGTGAAAAATCGGAATACCGAACAGAATCTAAAAAGCGTTTTAAATCTCTGTTGGAAACTTCAATGAACCGAATTAGTAAATTAACCTGGTAGATTAACAACACCACAAATAAGACAGCAACCAGAGGAAATATTCTGTAAGCAAGAAAGCCGGCAATAATTGTAAGACAAAGCAGAGTCACTTTGGTAAAAACAATTACTCTAAAGCTTTTAAAAACCATACTTCTCCATTCTTCTGTAAAGAGAAGCTCTTGTTAATCCCAGCTCTTTTGCTGCCTGGGAAACGTTCCCGTTATTTTTTGCAAGCACTTTTTTAATCGTCTGGCGTTCAAGTTCATCAAGTTTAGATGATTCAACATCGGAAATATTCCTTGAAGAAGATTGCAGGAAGAATTCTGATGGAAGAAGAATTTCACCCTCGCACATAATTACTGCTCTTTCAATTGAATGCTGAAGTTCTCTTATGTTTCCAAACCAGGGACAGTTTTCAAACATTCTTAATGTTGTCCCGTGGAAAACAAGTTCCGGCTTGGAATATTTTTTTCTGAACACCGAAAGGAAATGTTCTGCAAGCAAAGAAATATCTTCTTTCCGTTCTCTTAACGGTGGCAAATGAATTTCAACTGTGTTTATCCTGTAGAGCAAATCCTGCCTGAACTTTTTATCTTCCACCATTTGATAAATGGGCATATTGGTAGCGCAGATTAATCTTATATCAATTTGCTTTGGTTTATTAGAACCAACTCTTGTTACCTGCCGGTTTTGCAGCACCGCAAGCAGTTTAGCCTGAAGCTCTATAGGGATGTTTCCAATTTCATCAAGGAACAAAGTACCGCCGGAAGCAATTTCAAACCGGCCGGGCTTATCTTCAATTGCATTTGTGAATGAGCCTTTTACATGACCAAACAATTCGCTTTCAAAAAGTGTATTGCTAAGCGAGCCCATATCCACACTAATAAATGCTTTATCATTTCTTAAGGATTGACGATGCAATGCTCTTGCGGCAAGCTCTTTACCTGTTCCATTCTCACCAAGGATTAAAACATTAGCATCCGTTTCCGCAACTTTGGCAATTGTATTAAAAATTTTTTGTATAGAAGGAGAAGCGCCAATCATATCAAAGAAATTCTTGTCAATATCTTTGTTTAGCTGGTTATGCTGCATCCTTAAGTTTTCAAGTTCTAACCTTGATTCTCTTAACCTAAGCGCTGAAAAAAATGTCGCAAGAAATTTTTCATTCTGCCACGGTTTAAGAACAAAGTCAGTTGCTCCTTCTTTAATAGCTTTAACTGCTTTTTCAACATCACCAAAAGCAGTTACTAAAATTACAACTGCAGTGGGATCCATTTTCAAAATTTCACTCAACCAGAAAAAACCCTCGTGGCCGCTTGTAATATCCTTGGAATAATTCATATCAAGAAAAATTACATCGTAAGATTCATTCTTTAGCAGCTCGTAAAGATTGTTGGGATTCTTTTCCAAGTTGATTGTTCCGCAATGCGGTTTCAGCAAAAGCTTAGCCGCAAGAAGAATGTCTTCATTATCATCAACAAATAATATTTTAGTTCCTTTGGGATTCACGTTTTAAACCGGTTAATCTTTTTTAGGTTAAATAATTCCAAATTTTATTCCTGCAAAATACTGCCGGTAAAATAGCATTTTTTATTCTTAGATGTACGAATGCGTACACTGGTGACCGTAACCGGACAATTATTGCTTAAAGCTTCTTCAAAATCTCTGTTTTCTAACAGAAAATAAAAATACTCTTCGGTACGATTATTGGTTTTTATGGATCAATAAAAAATGATTCTAAATTTCTTCGGGTTAAAATGGATAAACAAATAGAGAAAAAAAGATTTACTCCTAAAAAAATTGCTGTTATCTCCGCAGCCGTCTTATTCGTGTTTTTTATTTTATATGTTTTTCTGCTCAGCGACCAAAGCAGTAAACTTAATGTTGAGAAAGAACGAATTACCATTTCAACTGTTCAGAGCGGTTCTTTTCATGATTACATTCCTGTTACAGGTGAAGTGCTGCCAATAGAAACTTTTTTTCTTGATGTTATTGATGGAGGAAGAGTTATCCAGAAGTTTGTTGAGGAAGGCGCAATTCTTAAAGCCGGCGACCCCATAATCAAACTGGAAAATGTTAATCTTACTTTGCAAACAATTTATAACCAAACACAAGTTGTTCAGCAAGAAAACAATCTTAGATCTTACCGGCTTACATTAGAGCAGAACAAATTAAATCTTCAGACACAAATTTTGAATCTTAACAACCAGATTAAAAACCAGCAAAGAGTTTATGAAACAAACAAGCGATTATATGAGAAGAATCTTATTTCCAAAATTGAATTTGAGAACAGCAGGGATCAATATGATTACTTACTTAAAAGCCGTGACCTTTCTATTCAGTC
This sequence comes from uncultured Melioribacter sp., assembly GCA_964537965.1. Lineage (GTDB taxonomy): Bacteria > Bacteroidota > Ignavibacteria > Ignavibacteriales > SURF-24 > SURF-24. The sequence continues at coordinate 4,903 of CAZIDB010000038.1, forward strand.
TTTTAAGCTGGATTCCCTATCTCGTGATGAGCAGATTAAACAGCTTGAAACCACTTTAAAGCAATTTCAAAAGAATATGAAATTAATTGATGACCAGTTTTCAAACTTACTTGTACGCGCTCCAATAAACGGTCAGCTTACGGCTTTAAATGCAGAAATTGGAAAATCAATTGCAGGCGGACAAAACATTGGACAAATTGATAATACCGAAGCTTACAAAGTACGCGTGGATATTGATGAACATTACATTGCTCGTGTTCGCGAAGGGCAGGTTGGCGAATGTACTTTTGACGACAAAACTTATAAACTTGAAATTAAACGCGTGTTCGTGCAGGTAACGAACGGAAGATTCCAGGCGGATATGCACTTTATTGGTGAAGCGCCAAAAGGAATAAGACGCGGACAAACATTTCACATAAAGTTAGAGTTGGGCGGATTAAGCGATGCTCTCTTAGTTGATGCAGGAGGATTTTACCAGACAACCGGTGGGCAGTGGATTTTTGTGGTTGATAAATCCGGCAGCTTTGCAGTTAGAAGACCAATTAAGATTGGCAGACAAAACCCACAGTATTATGAAGTTCTTGAAGGATTGAGACCCGGAGAAAAAGTAATTACTTCTTCCTACGATAACTATAACGATTATGATAAACTTGTACTGCAGTAACGGAATTATTGATGAGTGATATTTTCAAATACGGATTAAACCTGATTTCACTTACTACCAACACATTTGGAATAAGCTGCGAGAAAAACGCTGATGTTCTTAATATAGAAATTAATTTGAATACAATTATTTCCATTGCTGTTTTCGCCTGCACGGTTCTGGTTGTTATCTTCTGCCACAATTTTATAAAAGAAAGATTCAGTCGTCTAAAATCATCAGCTATTTCATTGAATTACACGCCGGAGAAAATATGATCAATAACTTTTTGAAAATCATATTAAGAAATCTAATAAAGCATAAGACCTATTCTGCAATTAATATAATTGGTCTTGCTGTTGGAATTACCTGCTTTATAGCCCTGCTTCTTTTTGTTCTTGATGAAATGAATTACGACAGATTCAATGAGAAAGCCGATTACATTTACAGAGTTTATATAAGCTCAGATATTAATGGCAATGCATCAAACACTTCCAAAACAGCTTTCCCTTTAGGAGAAACTCTTAAGAATGAATATCCCGAAGTAGCAAGTTATACAAGGATAGCATATTTCGGTCAGCATAATTTCAGATATAAAGAAAAGCTTTTCAGACAAGGAGATGTTTATGCGGTCGATTCAACTTACTTTGAAATATTCACTTTACCGTTCCTCGTCGGAAATCCCAAAACAGCTTTAGTACAACCCAATTCAATTGTAATAACAGAAAGAGCAGCAAAGAAATATTTCGGCAACGAAAATCCGGTGGGAAAGCAATTTATAATTGATGATACTACAACTTATAATATAACGGGCGTAATGAAGAGCTTTCCCCGGAAATCTCACTTCTCCTGTAATTATTTAGTATCAATGTCAACTTACCCGGAAAGCAAAAGCGATAACTGGATAAACTCAGAAGTTACCACGTATATTCTGTTTAACCGGAAAATTAATCAGCAGGAATTTGAGAAGAAGCTGGAGCGGTTTGTTAACGAAAAGGTTGGTCCGCAGGCTGCAGCAATTATGGGAATCAATCTTAAGGAGTTCCTTACAAAGGGAAACAGGTACGGGTATTTTCTACAACCGCTTACCTCAATTTATTTGTATTCTCAATCCAGGTATAATATTGAATTGAACACTGAGTGGGGTGACGTTAGAAACAGTAACATATATTATTCTTATATCTTTCTTGCCATCGGATTATTTATTCTGCTGATAGCCATTTTCAACTTTATGAATCTTGCGACCGCAAAATCAGAAGGCCGTGCGAAAGAAGTTGGAATAAGAAAAACCCTGGGTTCGGACAGGTCAAAATTAATCCGGCAGTTTATAACCGAATCCACCTTTACCTGTTTGCTTTCGGTTATTGCAGCATATATCATTCTACAATTTATTCTTCCGTTGTTTAACTACTTTGTCGAAAGAGAATTATCACTTGAGCTTTTTACTAATTTTTATACAATTCCATTGCTAATACTTTTTACATTAGCTGTAGGATTAATAGCCGGCAGTTACCCGGCGTTTTATCTTTCGTCTTTTCAGCCATCTCATATTCTTAAAACAAAAACAGCAAGAAGTAAAGGTGGATTAAGAAGCGTTCTTGTAATAATTCAGTTTGCCATTTCAATTACATTAATAATCGG
>CAZIDB010000038.1:7283-27457 GCA_964537965.1 uncultured Melioribacter sp.
TAAGAAGCGTTCTTGTAATAATTCAGTTTGCCATTTCAATTACATTAATAATCGGGACTTTAATTGTAAAAAGTCAGATGCAGTATATTCTTAATAAAGATCTCGGTTTTAAGAAGGATAGATTAATAGTTATTAACAACGCATCCAGTTTAGGAAGCCGTGTTGAAACATTCAGGCAAATAATTTCCGGCAATCCTAATGTACTGTCATCTACAAATTCTTCTTTGATGTTTCAAACAGGAATCCCTGGCAGCACATTCAGAATTGAAGGGACCCCCGAATCAGAATTCAAAGCAAGTCAGTTTTTAGACGTTGATTATGATTTTGCCAAAACATACCAGGTCCGGATTTTAATGGGAAGATATTTTTCGAAAGAATATTCTACTGATACTAATACGGTTGTGTTGAATGAAACCGCAGCTAAGTTATTTAATTTAGATAATCCTGTTGGCAAAACAATTTTTAATGTTAACACCAATACCAGGGGAAGCATCCCTTATAGAATTATTGGCGTTGTAAAGGATTTTAATTACGAATCGCTTCACCAGAATATAAGACCATTGATTTTCCATATAGGCCCGGTAAAGCAGGCGGCAAGCATTCTTACTATTCGTATTCGAACTGAGAATTACAGCGAAGCAATAAGTTCAATCAGGGAAACCTGGAAAGATTTTACCGGCGGCAAAAATTTCTTTTGTACAGTTCTAAATGAAAACCTTGCAAACATGTACGAAGATGAAATCAGAATTGAAACTGTTACAACCGTGTTCTCTTCGCTGGCAATTTTTATAGCCTGTCTTGGTTTGTTCGGACTTGCAGCATTTGTAACAGAAAAAAGAATTAAGGAAATAGGAATACGAAAAGTGCTTGGCGCTTCAATATTTGAAATTGTAATTCTTCTATCCAAAGAATTTACAAAATGGGTGTTGCTTGCAAACATAATAGCCTGGCCTGTAGCATATTTGGTAATGAACAACTGGCTGCAGGATTTTGCTTACAGGATTGAATTGAGCTGGACTATTTTTATAATCTCCGCTTTGCTCGCCCTGATTATTGCATTAACCACAGTTAGTTACCAGGCAATAAAAGCAGCAATTGCAAATCCTGTAGAGAGTCTAAAATATGAATAAGAATAATATTGTATAGACAAAATAAATTGATTTTTAAAAGTCCTCTCCTTTGGAGAGGATTTAGGAGAGGCTACCAGGCAATAAAAGCAGCAATTGCAAATCCTGTAGAGAGTCTAAAATATGAATAAGAATAATATTGTATAGACAAAATAAATTGATTTTTAAAAATCCTCCCCTTTGGAGAGGATTTAGGAGAGGCTTTAAATAAATTGGAGAATAAAATGATTCGCACAAACAATCTGAAAAAGATTTACAGAACAGAAGAAGTTGAAACAACAGCATTGGATAATGTAAACATTGAAATAAAACAGGGCGAGTTCATCTCGATTATGGGACCATCAGGTTGCGGCAAATCCACGCTGTTGAACCTGCTTGGTTTATTAGATAATCCAAGCGGAGGTGAATATTATTTCCTGGAAAAGGAAGTATCAAAATTTACCGAGAGGCAAAGAGCTCATATGCGGAAAGAAAATATTGGGTTTGTATTCCAGAGTTTTAATTTAATTGATGAGCTCACCGTTTATGAAAATGTTGAATTACCGCTTCTGTATTTAAAATATTCTGCCGCAGAAAGGAAGAAAAGAGTAATTGAAAAACTTGAGCGTATGGAAATAATGCACCGCAAGAATCACTTTCCGCAGCAACTTTCCGGCGGACAGCAGCAGAGAGTTGCAGTAGCGCGTGCAATTGTAAGCAGTCCTAAAATAATTCTTGCAGACGAACCGACAGGGAACCTCGACTCGACACATGGCGATGAAGTAATGAGTATGCTTACAAAGCTTAACGAAGGTGGAACAACAATAATAATGGTTACACACTCACCTGCTTATGCAGAGTACGGCAACAGGATTATTCATTTGTTTGACGGACATATTGTTACAGAAAATTATAAAGAGAAGTTTCATGTCTGAAACGGTAGCTGTGAAGGATATGAAAGGATATAAATCCATAATTATTAAAACATAGAGATTTTTCAAATGCTAAAAAATTACTTTAAAATATTCATAAGGAATATATTCAAACACAGAACATCATCAATTGTGAATATAACCGGATTAGGAATTGCAATTGCCGGTTGTGTTTTTATACTTTTATTTGTTTTTGATGAGTTAAAGTATGATCAATTTCATGAGAATAAAAATCGTATATACCGTTACATGGAAAAATCAAAAATCACAGGTGAAACATCTTTAATTATTCCCGCCTGTAACTTTCCAATGATTACAGATAATTTGCCTGAAATTGAAAGCGGCTTTCGTCTTATGTGCTCCTCTCAACAGGTAATCGGTATAAACAATAAAAGATTTGTTGAAGATATCTATTTCGCAGATTATACAATTCTTAGTGTATTAACATTCCCGCTTTTAAAAGGAGATCCAAACACAGCATTAAAAGAACCGTTTTCAATAGTTATAACAGAAGCAAAGGCAAGAATGTATTTTGGAACTAATGATCCTATAGGAAGGACAATTAATATTGAAAACAAATATGATTATAAAATAACAGGTGTTCTCAAAGAAATACCACCCACCTCACATATAAACCCTTCAATGATTGCATCAATTGTGACATTGAATACCACGCAACCCCATCTGATGGAAGACTGGCATATCAGCAGTTGTTTCTTTTATTTCCTTGTAAAAAAGAATATCTCAAAAGAATTATTTAAGACTAAACTAACCGCAAGAGTCTATGAAAAATACGGCGCAGACTGGGCAAAAAAAAATATTGTTGAGCTGGAACCGCTGACGGAATTATATTTACATCCTTCAGGCAATGCATGGGATATTGCTAAACACGGCGACATTAATATTGTGAGAAGTTTTATTATTATTGCAATTCTCATTCTTCTAATGGCCTCGTTTAATTATACCAACATACTCACAACATCAATAAAAATAAAAGAAAAAGAAATAGCCACACGTAAAGTACTTGGGGCTGGTTGGAAAGATATTATAATACAATTCATTTACGAGACTTTTTTGTTTCTGATTATCTCGTTAGGTTTTGCACTGGCGCTAATAAAATTGTTGATGGATGAATTCAATCAACTTACCGATAAACAAATAGTCTTCAGTTCATTATTCTCTCCGGAAATGATACTGTCCATTCTTGGAATACTAATTCTCACCGCTTTCTTTTCAATGATCTACCCGGTGTTCAAGGCAATCAGAACAAATAGGCTGACAAACGTACGGGGGAATAAATTTATCAATCAGTTCAATTTTACAAAATCCAGATTCGGTTTCAGGCAAACTGTTACCGGATTGCAGTTCATTATTACAATCGGACTCCTAATATGTACTCTAGTTATTTATGAACAATTGGAATTTGCCAATAATGCAAGGCTTGGCTTCAACAAGGAACATCTATTAACAATTGAAAATCCCTGGGATGAAAAAATGTATGATCGGTTTGAGAGTTTTAGAAACAGAATTATTCAATACCCGCAGATCATCTCGGTTTCAGCCAGCGGAAATAATCCTTCGGAAAATATTAACAACTATACCTATATCTATCAAAAAGGTAAAAACGATAAAGAGACTATTAAATCGGCACAGATTGCTATTGATTATGATTTATTAAAAACATGGCAGGCAACCTTCCTTTCCGGCAGAGATTTTTCGAGAGAAATAACAAGCGACAAAGAGAACGCAGTTATTATCAATAGTGCGGTTGCCAAAGAGCTCGGGTTATCAAATCCTCTTGGTGTTGAATTAAACGGTGTAAATAATGCTGCCGACGGGCAAAAAATAATTGGTGTTGTTGAAGATATTCATTTTAAATCTTTTAAAGATAAAGTACTGCCGATAGTTTTCTACCTGCGGTCATGGAGCGCTACTAATATTGTTGTGAGATTAAATGGAAATGAGATAGCTTCAACTATTCACATGCTTGAAAATGAATGGGAAAAAATTATGCCTGACCAACCTTTCATTTATAAATTTATTGATGAATCTTTTGATAAACTCTATCAATCCGAAAAGCGTACTGAAAAACTAATAATGATCTTTAGTGCTTTTGCAATTATCATTTCATTATTAGGATTGTTCGGTTTAATATCACTCCTATCGCAGACGCGGAAAAAAGAAATTGGCGTTCGTAAAGTATTAGGCGCATCAGTTGAAGGTATTGTGTTAATGATAACCAAGGAATTTGTAATGATAATACTTGCAGCAAATATAATTGCCTGTCCAATAGCATATTATTTTATGAATAAATGGCTGCAGGATTTCGCATATAGGATTGACATCAGCTTTTGGGTATTCGTTATAGCCGGCGGTTTGGCTTTATTGACTGCATTAACCACTTTATGTTTCCAGGCAATCAAAGCTGCAACTGCTAATCCAGTAGAGAGTTTGAAGTATGAATAAGCCCATCCCTGCTCCTTCCCTGCTTGCAGTTTGCAATGCAATGCAAAGCAGGCAAGCCAAAGGGAAGGGTTGAGCGTTATGGAGACAACAATCCATGTTTAAAGTAATAGGCATTAAGAATTATGAATTTGCGAAATAAATAAAAAAGGGGAATTAGCTATGTTCAGGAATTATTTAGTCGCTACAATAAGAAATCTATTTCGGAATAAAACTATAACAGCTATTAACCTGGCTGGTTTTACATTGGGTTTGATATTTACCGTGTACATTTTTCATCTTGTTAAGAATGAACTTACCTACGATACTTATTTCCATGAGAACAAAAAAGTTTTCCGCCTTGTCTCCGTTTTTAAGGGTAACAGGTACGATGCCGCAGCTTTTCCAATAAAGGAAAGCCTTAAAACCCAGTTCCCGCAGGTTGATCTTGTCACTCCATTCGCAGAAAAAGAATTACTGATAAAAACTAAAAACTCTGAGTTTAAACAGCCGGTGCAGTTTGTTGAAAAGGACTTCTTTAAAATATTTCAGTTCTCACCAATCCGAGGAAGTTATTCTAAGTTTGATAAAGACATAAGTTCTGCAATTATTACTAAAAGTACTGCTTCCTTTTTATTTGGAGAAAACAATCCGATAGGAAATACAATCTCAGTTGAGATTGGAGATAAATTGGTTGATTATCGTATAGATGGAATTATTGAAGATGCACCTGCAAACTCAAGCATTAACCTTACAGTAATTTTGCCATTTGTAAATTACAGCGATAAAATCGTTCAAATGTTTAATAATGATTGGCTGATCAATCAATTCTCTTCTTCCTGTTTCATCAAGTTAAATAATGTTAACAATAAGTCTGTTGTTGAAAATAAACTTTCAGATATTCTTAAACCAAATGTTGAAACACAATATCATAACATTTATAAATTTTTCCTGCAGCCAATTTCGGAAATGCATTTTGATAAAGAAGCGGCTTACTCAAGGGTTAAAACTTCCGATAAGAATAATGTTTACATTTTAAGTGCGTTAGCTTTATTTATAATGATTATCATTTCTTTCAATTACATAAACCTTACTATTGCAAAATCATTTCAACGATTAAAGGAAATTGGAATAAGAAAAACTATTGGTGCATTGAGAAATAATATTATCTCTCAGTTCGTAATTGAATCGTCTATTACTGTTTTTATTTCTTTTTCTTTATCCATGCTTTTGTTGCCGTTATTTCTTCCCATCTTCAATTCTTTGTTAAATGAGAGAATAAAAATTGACTTCGGTGCAAATCTTTCAAGCTTTATATGGCTTATATTTTTACTTTCTCTTTCTGTAATAATTGGAGTTTTCCCTGCAATAAAAACTTCAAAACATCGCCCGCAAATTATCTTACAAGGTAATCAGCCTAAAGATAACTCAAAGCTGATTTCCCGGATTTTTATCAGCCTGCAGTTCGCAATTTCAATCTTCCTGTTGTTTGGAGCAATCATATTAAATCTTCAATTCAATTTTATTAAAAGCAAAGATACAGGTTTTAAGAAAGATAGAATGGTAATGATTAAAGCAAGTGAAATGTTTGGGCGCTATATTGATGCAATTTCTCTTAACAGCTTTAAAAATGAAGTTATGGCAAGCCCGCTAATTAGCAGTGTAACAGGAACTCAAATGGCAATTGGCGGAGAAGGGATTGAATCAATGTGCAGATTTGATTACAACAACAAATTCATAGCTTCTAGTATATTTTATGTGGATACATCTGCCTTGCCAACATTGAAGTTTAAGTTAATAAAAGGTAGAAATTTTAGTGAAAACGAAGCTTCTAACGCGTTGATTGTAAACGAAACTTTCCTTAAAGAATTAAATATTAAAGAGCCGCTTACATCTGAAGTTACATTTCGTTTTATAAAAGCAAAACAGATGAATATTATCGGCGTGGTAAAAGATTTTAACTACTTTTCCTTGCGTGATAGTATTTCCCCGGCTGCTTTCTTTTTTGCCAAGATAGAAAAAACATTTTGCACGTATATTTATGCCGGCCTGAAAGGAAAAGATATAGACAAATCGCTTTCATTTTTACGAAACAAGTGGGAAAAATTTTTCCCCAACCAGGGTTTTTATTACCAGTTTCTTGATGAACGTATTGACGAGCTTTATAAGAACGAGCGCAAGTGGAAAAATCTTATTACCTATGCTTCTGCCACAGCAATATTTTTTGCATGCTTGGGTTTGTTTGGACTCATTCTCTTCACCACAGAACGCAGGACAAAGGAAATAGGAATCAGGAAAGTTCTTGGTGCATCGGTCTTTGAAGTTGTTAAATTACTCGTGAAGGAGTATTTCCTTCTATTAATAATTTCTCTTGTAATCGCACTTCCGCCGGCATTCTATTTTAGCGGCAAGTGGCTGCAAAATTTTGCATACAGAATTGACCCCGGTTTTCTCGTATTTGCATTAACCGTAACAATAATATTTTTTGTTACAATCTCTACCGTATGCTTCCAGGCAATCAAAGCTGCAACCGCAAACCTGGTGGAATCACTCAGACATGAATAGCAGGAAGAAAGATATAGATAGAAAAGATGAATCATAAAACAAAGAAAAATTATGTGGAATTATTAGAAGCACAAAGTCTTTCACAGGACTTAAGTAAAAATTTTAGCTCCAATAAATATTTTTACATTTTGGGAGAATAAAATGCTTAAAAATTTCTTGAAATATTATTTCCGCAGCATATCAAGGCGAAAACTTTTTTCATTTATTAATATTTGCGGATTGGGTTTCGCAATTGCATTCGTCATTTTAATCGGGCAATATCTTTACAATGAATTCAATTACAACAGTAATTTGAAAGATGTTGATAATATTTACAGACTTGCTAATGATAAAAATGATATTTGGGGTTATGAAATTGATTATACGGCAAAGGATAAAATTCTTGAAAATGTATCGGGTGTTAAAGGCGCATGCATAATGAACAAATTCGGAGTTGTTGTTACCAAAGGAAAAGATATAATTCACTTTGATAATATGCTTGTGGTTGATATCGATTTTTTTGAGATGTTCAACATAAAATTTATAAGGGGTGATAAGTCAGCAATAAAAAGTGTTGATGCGATAATTCTTACAGAATCAACGGCAAAAAAAATATTTGGAAGTATAGATGTTATAGGTAAATCCATTGTAATAGATTTTAATACGCAATTGTTTGTAAGCGGTATAATTAAAGACTTATCCAAAGATATAAGTCTGCAGGCTGATTTATTAATTAACTACGAAAACTCCGTTAAAGAAAGAATCTCTTTTAAAAAATCCGATGTTGGAGATGTGGTTAGTTATCCATTTAATATTTTTATTAAGATAAATGAAGCAACAGATATATATATAATTAACAGACAAATCTCAAAGCTTTACAAAGCCAATTGTGTTCCGCTTAAAACCAATTACTTCAATACTTATTATGATGACTCTGTATTACAACATGGTAATTTAAGATTAATAAAAATATTATCTCTTGTGTGTATAATAATTTTACTTCTTGCTGTAATTAACTTTATCAATCTTACAACCTCAAGTTATAAATATAGATTAAAAGAGCTTGGAATAAAAAAATGTGTTGGTGCAACAGGCAATCAATTAAAGGCACAGTTAATAATCGAGGCTTTTCTTATCTGCTTTTTTGCTTCAATTATAGGAATCGGGTTTGCTGAAATATTACTGCCGTATTTTAACCGGTTTATTGATAAACCGCTTCACCTGCAAATTTTTTCTAATCTGAAATTTGTCTTGTACTTCATTTTGTTTATAATTCTGCTTAGCTTCACTGCCGGTTTCTTTCCGGCAGTTATACTATCCAAAATTTCCCCACTTCAATTATTTAAACAAAATCTTTTCTTAAAAGGAGTAGGCAGAATTTATAGAAATATTCTAATAGTATTTCAATTTACAGTATCAATTATTCTTGTTTTTAGTCTAATAGTTATATCAAAGCAGATTGGATACGTTAAGCATAAAAATCTTGGTTTTAATACCGTGCAGTTGTTATACATTTGTATAAACAGTCAAATGGAAGATAAAATTTCTGCTCTTTCAAATAAGATTGGACAATACCCGGAAATAAAAGCAATAAGTTTAACAATGGGTGTTCCCGGAATGATAAATATGGTTATTAATGATATGAATGTAATTGCCATTGATTCAACTTCATTAAAAACATTTGGTTTTAATGTTATTGAAGGAAGAACTTTATTAAACGGAGATTTTAGGAGAACATGCTATATAAATGAAACTGCAAAAAAGGAATATGCAAATGATGAATTTAAACGAGGTAAGTTTAACGGGCACGAAATAATTGGTGTAGTGTCGGATTTTCATATTGCTTCAATGTATAATAAAAATAAACCGGTAGCTCTTATATATACGGATGAATGGGGATTCAACTGTGTTACTATAAAAGTTAAAGGTTCAGTTGAGCAGGCAATTAAAAACATAAAAAGTGTATGGAAGGAAATTTACCCGGATTTCCCTATCGATATTAAGTTCTATGATGAACACTTTGCTTCAATGTACAGGAAAGAAGAAAACCTTGCAGCGTTACTTGGGATATTTACCGTATTGGCGATTGTTATTTCTTGTATGGGAATTTTAGGTTTAGCCGTATTTCAATCGGAGCAGAAAATAAAAGAAATTGGTATTCGCAAAGTATTGGGCGCAGATTCTTTTAAAATAACTTATCTGCTTACAAATAATTTTATAAGGTGGGTAATTATATCAAATATTTTTGCCATACCTGTTGCTTATTACTTCATGAATAAGTGGCTGCAGGATTTTGCATACAGAATAGAAATAACCTGGTGGATGTTTCTTTTTTCCGGAGGAATTGCTTTGGCAATTGCTTTGGCAACAGTAAGTTTCCAGGCAATTAAAGCTGCAACAGCAAATCCTGTGGAGAGTTTGAAGTATGAATAAAAAAAACATGTAAAAAAAATGAATAGCTTCTTCTTAATTATTCCAATTATAAATTGGAGGGCTTTATGCTTAGAAATTATTTTAAGATAGCAATTAGGACTCTTTTAAGAGATAAAACCTATTCGCTTATTACAATTCTGGGATTGGCAGCCGCTCTTACTGTAAGTTTTATTACACTTTTATTTATTCTTGATGAATTTAATTATGACAGGTTTAATAAAAAGGCAGATAATATTTATAGGGTTGTATATGGAAATGAAAAATATATAACAGCAACACCTTTTCCGTTAGCACCAATTCTTAAAGCGGACTTTCCCGAAATCCTTAATACTGTTCGTGTTATTAAAACATCTCTCCAAATCAAAAACAGTAGCGGTTGGATAAAAGAAAAGAATATTCTTTTTGCAGACAAATCTTTCTTTGAAATATTTACTCTTCCATTAATAAGGGGAAATTATAAAAGTGCGCTGAATGAACCTTTTTCTGTAGTTATAACAAGATTGGCTGCAGAAAAATATTTCGGCAAGAATAATCCTGTTGGAAAAACACTAAATATTCTAATAGACAAAACAAATTACGATTTACAAATAACTGCTCTAATAGACCACTTCCCGAAGAACTCTCATTTTACAGGTGATTTTATTGTATCTATGTCAGTTGCAGAAAAAGTGTTTAAAAGTATGGAAAAGTTAATGCAGGCGCAATTTGGATTCTGTATTTCTTTATTAGATAGCTGGGATGCAAGTAGTTTTAGCACATATATTTTGCTACCTGATAAATACGATATTAAAAAGCTCGACGAGAAACTTCCTGCTTTTTATAAAAAACACAAAGAAACTGCGGGAAAATTTAACCTTCATTTTCAACCATTGTTAGATATTCATCTTAGCTCCGATACCCGGGCAGAGAATGGACAAAACAACAGTATGAGAAACATATTTCTCTTTTCGTCAGTTGCATTACTTGTTTTAGCGGTTGCCTGCTTTAATTTTATTATTTTATCTACTGCACGTTCCACTAACAGATTAAAGGAAATTGGTCTTCGTAAAGTAATTGGAGCAGATAAAACCGACATATTTAAACAAATATTAGGAGAAAGTATTTGTGTTTCATTTACGGCGTTACCTGTTTCCTTACTGTTTGTAGAAATTATTCTTCCTTTTATAAATCAACTCCTCGATAGAACATTAGTTATTAACTATCTAAATAATTGGCAGTATATTTTAGGTTTATTAATTATAACTTCACTCGTTGGAGTTTTATCCGGAATATACATTGCATTCCATGCTTCTGCATTACATCCGACTGAAATTTTAAAAGGAATACCACATTCAGGAAGAAACAAGTATAGCTTTAGAAAAAGCCTTATTATAGCCCAATTATCAGTCTTAATATTTATGCTTGTTTGTACCATAATATATTATAAACAATTAAACTTTCTTCACAAGAAAGATATTGGGTTTAATATAAATCATCTTATTACTTTTTCCATTACCAATGAAAATTTCAAAAAAACATTTCAAACATTTAAGCATGAGACAGAGGCCAGTCCCGATATAATATCAGTATCAGCCGCCTATGATGTCCCGCCATCAGAATCCGGTATTCCCATTAAGATTTCAACCTTAGATAAACCCGAGATTCAACATGACATGAAGTGGGTATTTGTTGAATATGATTTTTTTAAAACACTCCAAGCTAAACTTTTTAAGGGCAGAGATTTCTCCGGCAAATTTAACGACATACAAGAATCTGTAATCCTAAACGAGACAGCTTTTAAGAAACTTGGGGTAAGAAATATTGAAACTTGTAAAATTAATATTGGAGACAACACAGAACCCCGGAAAATTATCGGTATTGCAAAGGATTTTCATGAAAGCTCGCTTCATAACCTAATTCCGGCAATGATTTTTAGTATTATGCCTTCACAGATAAGACAAGTTGTAATTAGAATTCATACAGAAAATTACAAGGAAGCACTTTCTTTCATCAAAGCAAGCTGGGAGAAATTTAATCCGGATGAAGCTTTTGAATTTACATACATTAAAGATGAATATGAACGATTTTATTCCGATGAGGATAAACTCGGTTTTATTATTAGCATATTCACAATAATTACTATTTTAATTTCTTGTCTTGGTTTGGTGGGAATATCAACATTTATTGCTGACAGACAAATTAAAGAAATAGGTATACGCAAAACACTTGGAGCTTCTGTTTTTAATATAGTTAAACTTTCATTGAGTAACTTTATTAAATGGGTTTCAATTGCATTTATAATTGCAGCACCAATTTCTTATTTAATAGTAGATAAATGGCTGCAGGATTTTGCTTATAGGGTTGAAATTAGCATATGGACATTTTTAATCTCAGGTGGCGTTGCTTTAGTAATTACGCTTGCAACTATAAGCTATCAGGTAATAAATGCTGCAACAGCAAATCCTGTGGAGAGTTTGAAATATGAATAGGCCTAACCCTTACCCTTCCTTGCCTTGCCGGCAGGCAGGCCCAAGGGAAGGGCTGATTTATTTAATTATTAATCCTGAATTAGAATTCCATCCAGCATCTGGCATCAGGAATCTGATCGCAAGATTGTTTCATCAAGCGTCAGCACTTTGTCTAAATTCAGGTATTGATTGCAGTTATTCTTCAATACAAACACTCAGCTTACATAAGAGATATCAATGAAAGTTATGCGGAGGAAATATGTTTAAGAATTATTTGAAAATAGCATTTAGAAATTTTCTAAAATATAAAACGTATTCGCTTATTAATCTGCTTGGCTTGATTATAGGTTTTTCTGCCTGCCTTGTTATTGCTTTATATGTAATAAACGAATTAAGCTATGATAGCCTTCAGGATGCAAATCTAATTAACAGGATAGTAACCAATAAAAAAACATCAAATGATAGGCTTGAATATGCAACCACACCATCGTCATTAGTTTATTCACTTAAGAATGATTTTCCGCAGGTAAAGTACGCAGCAAGAATAATTACAAACCCGGAACAACAAATTAAAGTTAACGAGAAAAATTTCAGCGAAAGCAGAGTATTCCATTGCGACTCGGACATATTCAAAATACTTAACTTCTCTTTTATTTACGGAAACCCAAACACTTGCCTTAGCAAACCTAAATCAATAGTAATCACAAAAGATATTTCCGAAAAGTATTTCGGCAATGTTAATCCGCTTGGAAAAACTTTAGACTTTGGTTATTCGACTTTTGAAATAACCGGAGTCATCAAACCACTTGTTAATACGCATCTGAAATTAGATTTCCTGATTTCTCTGAAACCATTCGAGTCCCGCAACTGGCAAGACCAGGGCTGGGCAGATGTTGACGGGCAAAGCAGCCTTGTTTACACATATATAAAATTCACTAAAGATTTTGACCGGAATATTTTCAGCAGGCAGTTAAATGGTGCTATAGCCAAATATCCCGGAACGGCTGATTTAAGCAAAACCATGTCTTTCTCTTTACAGCCGGTTAAGGATATTCATCTATATTCTAACCGCTTAAATGAAATTGAAGCGCCCGGTAACATTGAGGCAATCAGCATACTGGGAATAATCGCGTTGGTAATACTAATTATAGCCTGCATTAACTTTATCAATTTATCTACTGCTCGTAATACTTCAAGAGTTAAAGAAATTGGAGTAAGGAAAACTTCCGGAGCATTTCGCTCTCAAATTATAAAGCAGTTTTTTGTTGAATCTGTTTTGTTTACCACAACAGCTTTTTTAATTTCATTAATCATTACGGATATATCTCTCCCGGCAATTAATTCTTTAACAAACAAAACTCTTGCTTTATCCTCGCTTTCATATTCTCAGGTAATATTGCTAATTGTCTTTGTCTTTATTCTAGGGTGTTCGGCAGGAATATACCCGGCACTTGCAGTTTCTTCTGTTCAGCCGGTAAATATTTTAAAAGGATTTTCGGCCGGGAATATTTCGAATTCTCTCTTACGGAAAATACTTGTTGTTCTTCAGTTTACTTTTGCCATCATTTTAATTTCGGGAACGGTTATTATCTTCAAGCAAATTCATTTTCTTAAAAATTATGATTTAGGATTTGACAAGAATAATCTTATTGCGCTTCCAATTCCGGCGGGAAAATTATTCAACAAAGAATCTGAAGAATACATTTCAAACGAATTTCAAAAACATTCTTCAGTAATTTCCGCCTCGACAACATCATATATTCCCGGTATGGATAAAAATATATTTAAAGGAAAATTTAAGCTGGCAGAAAACAATTACGAGCGGGATATAAATATTATGATTATTGATCCGGACTTTTTAACGACATACAGCATAAAATTGTCTACCGGGAGAGCACTTCAAAACAACACGGATAATTTTGGACGAACATGTTTAATTAATGAATCGGCGGTTAAGTCTTTGGGTTTGCATTCCCCGCAAGAAGCAATTGGCAAACATCTTTTTGATTTTGATGAGCGGGAAATAGTTGGAGTTATAAAAGATTTCCATTTCAGTTCACTGAGAAATAAAATTGAACCGCTTTTCTTATCCGTCAATCCAGATTTCTACATCTACCTGACATTAAAATTCAACAAGGCAAATCTTAATGAGGCGATGAATTTTACTAAGGATAAATGGAATGAGTTGTTTCCCGGCAATCCTTTTCAATATTATTTCTTTGATGATATTATTGACAAACAATATAAAGCAGAAGCAAACTTTTCCAGTATAATTCTTGCGTTTACAGTGCTTGCAATTTTTCTCGCTTGCCTTGGTTTATACGGAATAATTTCTTTTGTAGTTGCTTGTCGCACAAAAGAAATTGGAATCCGAAAAGTATTCGGTTCTTCTGCCTCACAAATTATTTCTGTTCTTGTAAAAGATTTTACCGGATGGATTCTTGTTGCCGGAATTATTTCCGTTCCGGTTTCTTATTACATTTTTAACAGTTGGCTTCAAAACTATGCCTACAGAACAAATATAAACTGGTGGATATTCATCCTTGCCTGTGGCTTTGCCCTGTTAATCTCAATAGCTACTGTTAGTTTAAAAATTATCAAAGCTGCAACTGCAAACCCGGTGGAGAGTTTAAAGTATGAGTAAGGAGAAGTCAGTAATGAGTATGACGCTTTTCCAAAAACTGCGCATGACATTTACTTGGAGAAATAATGTTTAAGAGTTATTTGAAAATAGCATTACGAAACATTTTTAAGTACAAGACTACTTCCATTATAAACGTAACAGGTTTAGCTTTTGGAATGGCCTGTTGTATCCTGATTTTTCTATTTGTTCAGTTTGAATTAAGCTATGATAAATTCCAGAAGAATGTAAACTCTATTTATAAAATTCTCGCACATACAAACTATAATGGATCCAATTATGATGATGGGACACCTGTTCCTCTCGGTCCAACAATAAAAAGAAATTTCCCGGAATGTGAATATGCAGTAAGATTAACTTCGGGCAGCAGCTGGAAATCAATCCGGTATAAAGATAGATGGTTTAATGAAGAAAATATTATTGCTGCTGATTCTGATATCTTCCGGATGTTTACTTTTGAATTTATAAAAGGTAATCCGAAAACAGCTTTATCAGAGCCTAACTGTGTGGTTATTAATGAGGAAATTGCAAAGAAGTACTTTGGTAAAGAAGACCCGTTATTTAAGACAATTATTATTGGTAAAAACGTTTTTAAAATCACGGGGATTGTAAAAAATTTACCGGCAAATTCAACACTTAAAATAAGAGCCATAATTCCCGGAGTAAACAGTAGTAGTTTTACTAAGCTTGATAACCATTGGGGAAATAATCTTGCAGAAACTTATGTTCAAATAAAAAGCAATTCTTCAGATCAGCAATTAGAAAATAAGATAAACAGTTACCTCAATAAAAACTTGGAGGGCTGGCCGGAAGAAAACACATACTTTACACTACAGCCATTTAATAGAATCCACCTATATTCATACTCGAATTATGGAATTGATTACTATGGAGACTACAGGGCTGTAATTATTTATTCTGCAATTGCGCTTTTTATATTGATAATTGCCATAATAAATTTTATCAACATCTCAATTGCACAAACGGCTACACGTTTTAAGGAAATAGGTTTGCGTAAAGTTTTAGGCGCTTTTAAAAAGCAAATTCTAATTCAATTTCTTAACGAAGCTTTCATTGTTTGTTTTGTGGCTACTATTCTTGGTATAGCGTTGGCCGGATTTCTGTTGCCTGAATTTAACCAGTTAGTAAACCGACAGATCAATTTTAACCTCGACAGTAATACTCTTTCACACATTGCGGCAGTCTTTTTATTCACCGGTATTATCATCGGAATCTTTCCCGCTTTGTTATTCTCCAAATATCAAAGCATCAGTTTATTGAACAGTAAAGTTAGGATTAGCAGCCATTCCGGGTTTACTAAGTTTCTTATTATCCTTCAATTTTCTCTCTCAATCTTTTTTATGATATGCACATCAATTATGTCTCAGCAGATCAGTTTTATAATGAACCGACATCATGTGCCGGAAAAAGAAAAAATCATTGAAATAAATACAAAAACTTTGTCCTCCGTCTTTTCTGATTGGGAAATGAAAAGGTTAAAGGTTGGTGCATTTATAAATGACGTTTCAAAGTCTTCGTTAATAAAGTATTCTGCATATAAACCGGGAGGAATAAGTAATTCAAAAACAGAGTACAATGGAAGAGAATGGAGTAGTGCACTGATAGATTTTACTGATAGTTACTTTAAAATGTTTAATATAAAAATAGTTAAAGGACGCAGTTTCAATGTAAATGACTTTCCTGCCGATTCAACAAATTCAATTATTATAAATGAAACATTCGCAAAAGAAAATAAAATAGAAAATCCGGTTGGTAAGACTATCGGTCTTGGCGGTAAGCAGTACTCTATTATCGGCATAGTAGAAGATTTCTCGCTTGGAAATATAAAACATAAAATAGGTGGGTTAGCAATTAAAAATTCCAACATGAGTACATCAAAACTATATTTTACAGTTAACCAGAAAGATATTCCGGACGTAATCAAATTACTAAAAAGTAAATGGACAGAATTCTTTCCCAATGCATTATTCGGTTACACTTTTTATGAGGAGTCCTGGGGAAAAGAATACAGCAAAGAAATAAACAGCAGAGAACTTCTGAATTTTGTAAGCATTATAACTTTGTTGCTTTCCGGATTTGGAGTTCTTGGTCTAACCACCATAACCATTGCACGGAAGACAAAAGAGATAGGAATACGTAAAGTTCTTGGCGCATCATCAAAAAGTGTTTTCTTTCTATTAACAAGACAGTTTGGTTTGATGGTGTTAGTGGCATCAATTATTGCGAGTGCTTTTGCATATTATTATATGATAAACTGGTTAAGCGACTTTGCATACCGCGTAGAAATAAAAGTCTGGACGTTTATCCTCTCAACAATCCTAACCCTTATGGTATCAATATTTTTAATTGCTTTTAAATCTTTTAAAGCTGCAACCGCAAACCCGGTGGAGAGTTTAAAGTATGAATAGTGCTTTCATAATTTATTTATCAAAAGAAGTTGTGTTTTTAAAAGTCCTCTCCTTTGGAGAGGATTTAAGAGAGGCTGCAAATTCTTTGGAGATTTTGAAGTATGAGTAAGGAGAAATAATGTTTAAAAATTATTTAATCATTGCATTAAGGAACATTAAAAAGAATAAACTCTATTCGTTCATTAATATCTTTGGGCTTGCAATTGGTGTTGCCTGCTGCCTGCTTATAGTTTTATACATTTCAGATGAACTAAGCTTCGACACATTCCATAAAAATGCGGATAGAATTTACCGGGTAAACACGGATTTAAAATTCGGCGGGACGGAACTTCATATTCCCGTTACAAGCGATTTGATGGGACCACTATTAAAACAAGATTACCCTGAAGTGGAAGAATACACCCGCATTTACAGTTTTGTCGGGAAGAAATTATTAAAGCAAGGAAGCGGATACATTGCCACCCAAAACTTTGCTTATGTTGATTCAACTTTTTTCAAAGTATTTACTTTCTCTGCAATTTCCGGAAATGTTGATAAGGCCTTAACTGAACCGAACACAGTTGTTGTATCAGAATCCTTCGCAAAAAACTATTTTGGAACTGTTACTGCAATTGGCAGATTTATAGAGACAGACGATAACGGCAGTACATTTCTTAAGGTAACCGCAGTAATTAAAGATATGCCTTCTAACTCTCATTTCCGTTTTGATTTTCTTTTATCAATGAAAGATTTGAAATATGATTGGGGAAATCTTGTATCATCAAATTTCCACACATATATTCTGTTAACAGAAGGAACCGATTACAAAGCCTTCGATAAAAAGTTAGTTGAGTTTAACAATAAATATACTTTCCCTTATGCAAAAAAATTCTTACAGGTAAACAGCAGAGAAGAATTTGAAAAAGCCGGCAACAGAATTGACAACTCTTTAATTCCTATTACTAAGATTCATCTTTACTCCAAACGAGTGCAGGAATTAAGTCCAACCGGCAACATTAAGTATATTTACATATACGCTGCTATCGCTATATTCATTCTTCTTATTGCATGCGTTAATTTTATGAATCTTACAACTGCACGCTCTGCCAACCGTGCACGCGAAGTGGGCATAAGAAAAGTTCTTGGAACAGAAAGGAAAAATTTAATTTCGCAATTCCTTTCAGAGTCAACACTGATGGCTTGTCTTGCTGTGTTAATTGCTTTAGCGCTCGTGTTTTTAACATTACCGGCATTCAGTAAGCTTTCCGGCAAACAATTATATTATTCAAAAATATTTTCCTTGCAGATTTTTCCCTTTATAATACTAATGCCGTTTATTATTGGTTTTATTGCCGGAAGCTACCCTGCATTTTATCTTTCTAAATTTAACCCCGCCTTTATAATTAAAGGAAGCGCTTTAACCGGTAAGAAGGGAGAAGGTTTAAGAAGTGCACTTGTTGTATTTCAATTTGCCACATCTATAATTCTTATAATAAGCACAATAATTATTTACAAACAGCTCAATTACATTCAAAGCACAAATCTCGGTTACCAAAGAGACCAGATTTTGATAGTAAACGATACTTATGCGCTTCATGATATTGAAGCATTTAAAAATGAATTGTTAAAAGTTCCGGGCGTTGTATCGGGAACAATATCAGAATTTTTGCCTGTTCCTTCCGCAAGAAATTTTACCGCATTTTACAAAGATGCTGCTTCTGTTTCTAAAAGCGGTTTAACAATGCAGAGATGGAAGATTGATTACGATTACCTGGAAACATTCGGTATGCAAATAGTTGAAGGCAGAAATTTCTCGCAGGACTTTGGTTCTGATTCGGCTTCTATTATTCTGAATGAAACCGCAGTAAAAAGGATGAAGTACTCCTCCCCGCTTAATGCTGAAATGTATACGTGGGAAGAAGGCGGAAAAATTGCAAAGTACAAAATAATTGGAGTGGTAAAAGATTTTCACTTTGAATCATTTCACCAGGATATAGGCGCACTTTGTTTAACGTTAGGTAAAAGTTACGGCAATGTTTCTTTTAAAGTGAACGCTGACGCAATTCCTGAATTTTTAAGTAAAGCCAAATCATTATGGAAAGATTTAGCCCAGACAATGCCTTTTGGTTACAGGTTTATGGACGAGTCCTTTAATGAAATTTACCGCGCGGAACAAAACACCGGAATTACAGTTCTTATTTTTTCTTTGCTTTCAATTTTTGTAGCCTGTCTTGGTCTGTTTGGTCTTGCTGCTTTTCTTGCAGAGAAAAAAACAAAAGAAATTGGAGTAAGAAAAGTGCTTGGCGCTTCTGTTCCTTCGTTACTTTTCATGCTCTTAAAAGAATTTATGAAGTGGATTATACTGGCTAACCTGATTGCATGGCCGGCCGCGTTTTATTTTATGAGAGAATGGCTATCTGATTTTGCTTACAGAATAAATTTTCCATACTGGATTTTTTTAGTATCTGCTTTAATCGCAATACTAATCGGATTAATAACGGTCGGTTCACAGGTAATAAAATCAGCATTAGCCAACCCGGCAAAATCATTAAAGTATGAATGAAAAATTAAACATAGAGGAAATAAATGATCAGGCTAAACAACATTACAAAGTACTACGAAAACAAGTTTATTAAAACTTTCGTTTTACGGAATATCAATCTTGAAATTAATGAGGGTGAGTTCGTTTCTATAATGGGTCCATCCGGTGCCGGGAAATCGACATTGCTGTACATTATAGGAATGCTTGATACTGCATCTGAAGGCGAATATTATTTTTATGATGAACCCGTTCACAAAATGAAAGAGAAGAAACTTGCCGAGTTACATAAATCGCACATTGGGTTTGTGTTCCAGCAATATCATTTAATTGATGAGTTGACTGTTTATGAAAATCTTGAAACTCCGCTTCTCTACCAGAAAATTAAATCATCCGAAAGAAAAGGAATGGTTGCCGACATTCTTGATAAGTTTAACATTGTTGCAAAGAAAGATTTGTTCCCGAATCAATTAAGCGGCGGGCAGCAGCAGCTTGTGGCAATTGCAAGAGCAATTATTGCAAAGCCAAAACTTATTCTTGCAGATGAACCAACCGGTAATCTTCATTCCGATCAAGGGAAAGAAATTATGGAATTGTTGAAAAAATTAAACGAAGACGGAACAACAATAATCCAGGTAACTCACTCAAAAGAAAACGCAGAGTATGGCAACCGGATTATTAA
>CAZIDB010000039.1:0-6673 GCA_964537965.1 uncultured Melioribacter sp.
TCGTTGATGATTCTTCGGATGACGGCAGTTATGAATTCATCCGACATTCAATTCAATCCTGTCAAAACTTCAGACTGATTAAAGCTGAGAATAAAATTTATCCCGGTAAAAAAGGCGCATTAGAATTTGGAATTGCTTCGGCAAAGTTTCCAAATATATTAATTACCGACGGGGATTGTGTTGTAAGCAAAAACTGGTTAAGGGAATTTTCAAATATATTTTCCAACGGATTTGATTTTACGTTCGGTATATGCCCAATTAATAAAGGGAAAAACTTTATTAGTCTTTTATCATGTTTTGAAAACCTGAGGACAGAAATTTTAACATTTGGTATCGCAAATCTTGGTCTTCCCTATTCAGCCGCGGCAAGAAGTCTTGGCTTTCGTAAAGAATCATTCATAAAAATCGGCGGTTATAAAAATACTGTTGAAGCGCTGAGCGGTGATGATGACTTATTAATAAGAGAAGCCGTAAAGAATAAATTGAAAATAGGAATTCTAACTGAACCCGGTACTTTTGTTTTTTCAAATTCAGAATCCACTTTGCCTGAATACTTCCATCAAAAGAAAAGACATACTTCCACATCAAATCACTACTTGTTCAGGCATCAGCTCATTTTAGGTCTTTGGCATTTTACAAGTTTAGTATCACTTGGTTCAGTTTTTCTGGTTTTTATATCAATCTATTTCATTGCCCCTTTCCTAATAAAATTACTATTGGATATTTATATTGTAAAAAAATATATGAAGCGGTTTGGAGTTGAGTTTAAGTTATATGAAATAGTCTGTTTACAATTCTGCTACGAAATATTTCTCGTTATTCATTACCTGAGAGCTACCTTCAGCAGAAAGATTACCTGGGAAAAAGCTGATGACATCAAATCGAAAAATTAATAAACCCGAATTGTGGGCAAAGTCTGATTCACTATCTAAGGATAGAGGTGAATTTGTTAAAACCTTAGTTGAAAAATTTATAAAATGTGAAAACCTGAGTGTGCTTGATATCGGTTGCGGTGCAGGTGGTACATCTGCTGTTTTTGCAACTTCAAATTTTATTGTAAGCATAGACAGAACACGGCATGAATTGATTGAAAGTAAAATGAATGTTAAGCATAGATTCGTTATGAGTGATGCGCTCAATCTTCCATTTAAGCAGGCTTCATTTGACCTTATCATTCTTCAGGATGTAATTGAACATCTTGAAATTTCATCCGAATTCATTCCAGGTTTATCGCGTCTGTTAAAAAAATCCGGTAAAATATTTTTAAGTACACCAAATAAATTGTCTGTCTTCAACTTAATGAGTGATCCGCATTGGGGGATGCCGTTTGTTTCTGTAATGAGCAGAAATTTTTTAAGAAAATATATTCTGCCGGTAGTCCGAAGCCAAGACAGCAACAGGAAAGATATTGCCAGGCTTTATTCAATTACAAAAATATATAATTTGTTTTATAAAGAATTTGAAATGAGATTACTGACAACTTTAGTTGTAAAAGAATTATTCACAAATTCAAAAGGAATACTGTGGAGTAAATTCCACCTATTCCTTCTGCAAACTTGTAAAAAACTCAGATTAGATTACCTTGTAAAAAAATCTGCAAATGACAACGCAGGTATTCTTAATAAATATTTTACACCGACATTCTATTTCATTCTAACTAAAAGAAGTTAATCTATTCCATCACAGTAAAACTATATCCGCGTTTCTTTAATGCAGTTAATAAACTATCAAGCTTTTTATAAAATTTATCTGTTCTGTCCGGGTGAGTTCCAATATGAGTTAACAGGATAAAACCGTTCAGTCCGTCTTTATTATTGGCCTCATAGTCAAGAATTTTTTTATAGATAGCATCACTGCTTAAATAGTTTTTCATATCCGGTGTTGTGTAATCAGCATTAGAAGAAGTGCCGGGTGAATAATTAATTAATTGAATTCCTATTTCCCTGCACCAGTCGCTTATTTTTTGGTTGAACCATTCATATGGCGGCATAAAATATTTTGCGGCTTTTTTCTCAATACCAAATTTCTCCATCTCAGCATAATTGTTTTTCAGGTCGTTCAGAAATTCTTCTTTTGTAACTAATAAAGAATCACGGTTTTCCCATGGAGCATACAACAAATGTTTATCCGAATGTGGTCCAAGATAATGACCATCGTTTTTCAAGCCGTAAATAACCGGGGCAAATTTATTATTCCTGTAGAAATCACCGGTAAAGAAAAACATTGCTTTTACTTTATGTTTCCTTAGAACTTTACGGATAATTTCTCCTCCTTCGCCATAATCTCCGCCTGTAAATACAAGATGAATTTCTTTCTTTGTTCTGTCTGTACGAATTATTCCGCCTTCATCATATTCATACAAACCTGAAGAAGTTTTAGAAGTTACTCCTTCGTTTTGCATTTCAGAAAGATAATAAGTAAGACTGGCTGTTCCATCCATCGTTGGTTCATTGGTTGAATAATCACCATAATCATCATGATAGACTATTCTGCCCGGCTGGCAATCTGCATATTCATCCGGCACAGACAGTGTTAATCCTTTTAGATAATTAAATATGGAAGAATAAATCGGTCCGTCAACTAATCCTCCGTCAATCCTTCTTTTGGTAATTATTTGTATTGATGAATGAGGATCTTCAGGGTAATCTCCGTATTCAGGTAAACCGATTATCATACTTGTCCCCCAGGGATTGCAGCCGAACAACCAATCTCGTAATGCCGCTTCCATTTCAAGATATTTTGATTCACCGGTAATTTCTGTAAGTAACCTTGACTGCGTGAGCATAGCAGCTACTAAATTATTCGAACACCAGATAAAAGGAATTCCAATTAAGAAAGGATTTGATTTCCCCTTTTCGTAAACAAGATCAACTCCCTTTTGCATAAACTGTTTAAACTGACCTGACGCACTTGTTTGTCCTTTTGCAAGAAAGTAGTGACCAAGATTTAAAAATGGATACCACTGGTAATGTTTTGCAGTGTCTGCACCCATCCAGGGAGTTACAGTTTCCATTTTACCGAATTTAACAGCATCCTCAAAATATTTTTTGTTAGAACTAATATCATAAAGTTGAATGGCGGCTAATTCCATATCATCAACATAATTATCTTCTTCATAAAAATAAGGTGAAGTGCACGGAGCAGTCTGGCAAACTCCCGGATATTTTTTACCAAGTTCATAAGCATCGGCAGCTTTTTTCTTAATAACCTCTGCAAATTCAGGATAATATTTTCTTAAAATTCTTGAACCGAGGGCAAATGCTGATGCATATTTCCCGGCAGTGGAAGCAACACCTGTAGTTCTGTTTTTATACTGAAATACACCCTGCGGTTCACCCGAACAAAAATAAACCGGTCTTTCCAAACCTTTGCCATAACTTGCAGTATCTTTATTTGGTAACCTGAAGCCTTTATGGTCTCTGTCATCTGCAAGTTGATTGAACATTAAATTAGGAGTAGGATTCATTTTGCATAACCAATCCAATCCCCATTTTGCCTGGTCAAGAATATCAGGAATTCCATTTGCTCCCGGATCACCATTTTTATCATATAAATCTTTAAAGTATTTCGGATTCTGCTGATAAGCAAATAGTAACTGGAAGACAGCATTTGCAGAAGTTGTTACATACTGAAGATAATCGGTAGCATCATGCCATCCGCCAAATGCATCCATATGTGTGGAATCAAGTTTAGGATGATAAATAATATAACCGTCATGAGTATGACAGGAATCTTTTAGAAAGGGATTATAACCGCTTTGCTGGTGCCTCATATATTTCAAAAGGAAATCTGCAGTGCCATCATAAACATCATTTGCAATTCTAAAGTTTGGTGATCTGATTTCTCCGACTCTTAAATAATATGCTCCATCCTCCTGAAATGCAGTAAAGTCTAATCTGAAGCTTGAGGTGAAATTGCCGTAAGCGCCGTAATTTTTTATTGATTGTCCCTGCCAGATTGATTTACCAGTTAAAGCATCACAGATTTCAAAAAATGTCGGGTTAACTTTTTGCTTTGAAATAAGAACCGCAACCTTGATAGATTTATTTAAATATCCAAGCTGATTAATTCTAATCCAGGAATCCTGGGCAGCAATCATATTTACAAAGAATAAAATGATTACCAAACCTTTTTTGAACATATTGCACCTATAATTCTTTTCTTTGTATGAGAAGATAAATAAAATGGAAGAAAAATTTAATCTAAAATTATAGTCGAATTTTTTTCTTGCTTCTTAAATTAAATCTTGTATTAAGTAATATTGCAGAGGTCGCTAAACCGAAGACGTATCCTAACCAGATTCCGTTTACACCCATATTTAATAAAAAAGCAAATGCATATCCGGAAGGGATCATTATTATCCAGTATGCAGTAAAAGTAATAATTGTTGGAATTTTTACATCAATTAACCCTCTCAGGATTCCGAGACCAACAGCCTGCGAACCATCAAACACCTGGAATATTGCCGCAAAGATAAGAAGAACAGAAGCAATTGAAATTACTTCCGGATTATCTATGTAAAGTGTCGGAAGAGTATTTTTAAGAATAATAAAAGCACAACCAAAAACAAGCATAGAACCCGCTCCTAATATTAAAGCGGAAAATCCTGCCCGTCTTGTTTCAATTATGTTTTCTGATCCTACACCATTGCCAACACGTATTGCGGCTGCGGAAGAAATTCCGGTTATTGCCATATAAGTAATTGAAGCAAGATTCATTGCTATCTGGTGTGCAGCCAATTGAATTGTACCGATCCATCCAACCATAACTGAACCGAAAGCAAAGGCACCTACTTCAAAAAAATACTGGATACCGCTTGGTAAACCGAGATTAAGAATTCTTTTCATCATCGCAAGATTTACTTTTTCCAGGTCCAGCAGTTTAAATTCTTTATAACGCTTACTTTTTAAAGCATACAATATTATAGCTATAGCCATAAATATTCTGTTGATTAAAGTTGATATTCCTGCACCATCGAGACCAAGAGCCGGGAAACCCCAATTTCCGAAAATGAATAACCAGTTACCGAATGCATTAAACAGGTTTGCAAGAATTGTAATAACCATCGCAGGTATCATAACAGATAAACCTTCAATAAACTGTTTAAAAGTCTGAAAGATCATTAATGGCAGAATTGAATACGCAATTATTCGCAGGTATGATGCTGCCGCAATTGCAACATTCTCCGGCTGATTAAAATAAAAAATCAAATCAGCACAAATAAGAAGTACAATGCAGAGAATAACGCCGAATACAGTATTTAAAATCAATCCTTGTTTAACAAGGCTGCTGCATTCATCCGGTTTGTTAGCACTTGAAGCAATAGCAACCAAAGGAGAAATTGCAAACGTAACTCCCAATCCAATTACGAAAATCAGAAAGAACAGACCATTGGCTATTGCTGATGCCGCTAAAGGTACTGCTCCAACTCTTCCAATCATTAAGCTGTCAACAACTCCCATCATCATATGACCTAACTGACCAATTACAATAGGATAAGCTAACAAAGTCGTATTTTTAAAATGTTGTTTATATGAAAGATTCATTATGGTTAAAGATAATTGAAGATTAGTGGTATCTGCAAGATTAGATTGAAAATAAAAAAACCCCACCGGGTTTAAGCAAATCATCTAAAAAGAAGATTAACCTTTCCGATGGGGCTGAGGGGTCGCCATGAAAATGGCATTTAAGAACTTTTCAATCAATTAACAGTTTAATTTATTACACAATTTCACAGCGCCTCTCATTGTTAACTTTAATTAAATATAAAGCCTAAAAATGAATATACAAGCTAAATGCGATTAGTGGCCCAATAATAAGATAAATGGTCTGGCAATTTTCATTTAGAAAATCTATCCTTGAATTTTATGCTGTATCTTCTGCTCATATTTACAGGTTTTGATTCATTTTTTAGAAATACATTAAAAGCACGGTTAGATGTTCTAATTAACTTATCTACATAATCAAGGTTTATTATTGTCGATCTGTGAATCCTGATAAAATTATTACCAGGCAAAATTTCTTCCCATTCTTTCATTGTTTTCCTGAAAAAAAATCTGTTGCCGTCAAAGGTCATTATCTTTGAATAATCTCCGACTGAATTGATCATCTTAATTGTTCTTACTTTGACAAGCTTATGTCGTTCATCGGAATCGACAAGTATCTTATCATCCAGATCTAGTTTTTCAAGAACCCCGTCTTCTAAGTTCTTTTCTTCAGGTTGAATGCTGCTCTCTTTTTGCTTTAACAATGAAGAAAAATATTTCTTTATTGCTTCCTGCCTTTTCAATCTTGATGAAACTGCATTCAGCAATTCTTTCCTGGTTATCGGAGTAGTTAAATAATCGTCTGCCCCCTTCTCCATTGCCTGCCTGTATAAAGTTCTTTCTGTTTTAGGTGCAATAAAAAAAAATATAGTTGAAAGTAAAGAATTATTATTCCGGATTTCGGAGAGGATTTCTAATCCATCAATATCTTTTCCTTTAAGACTACAAAGAATAAGATTTGGCTTCTCACGGTTAGCTATCAGCAATCCCGATTTTTTATTCCCTGCTATTATTACTTTATATTTTTCTTTCTTTAAAGTACCTGATAGAAATGAAATCATTCCCTCATCATTTTCAATTATCAGTATTTTAAACAAATAATTTCCTTTCGCATTTATTTTTATCAA
>CAZIDB010000039.1:6773-26967 GCA_964537965.1 uncultured Melioribacter sp.
CCCAAGATACCTTTCAACTTCAACAACAACATCCTCTTTTTTCCTGTTCTTAATTTTGATTTCAAAGGATTGTTCATTTACCTTGTCAGAAATCTTTTTAAATTCAGTCTGAGTTTCCTCAACAACAATATCAAATGCATCTCCAATTTTCAGTTTAACCTTTTCTTCGCGCGGTGTATGATCAATCATATCTTCACCTACAAACTCAATTGATTTTCCATCGGATTTCATTACCCTTACTTTTCCTTTAGGCATTGGTACACCAAGGTTATTGCTCTCTTTATTTTCAAATTCAACAACAACAGATACTTTTCCGGCAGAACTTGAATTATTCCAATATCTCTGCCCGCTTTTATATAAAAACTTTTTCATGATATTTACGTTAGAAGCTTCGAAAAGAGAAATTTGTTTTGTTTCATTATTAGCAAGAGTTGTCGGTCTTTCAAGGTTGTAAATATGATATTCAAAGAATTCTTTTTCTTCAAACTGCTGACCCGCCTGAACGCTTTCAGTTTTGTATAGTCTTATTTCATCTGTTGCATACTGAGTTGGACGGACAATATTGACATCACCGGCTACCAGTTTTAACAAAGCATTATCATATGTTGCCCCGGAATTATTTTCAACACTTACCCACGAATTTAAATCAAGCTTAGAATCATTCTCATTCAGCACTGCAACATATTCTGCATGCCAGTTAAGTCCTGATGTCTGGTAAGAAATTTCCACATCCTGTTTTTTTGACTGCGGAGAATTTACAAGCCAGACTAAGGTTGGCTTTGTAATTAAACCTTCAGGCAACGAACTTACATTAAACCTGTATTTGCCGGTGTTCGGTATCATCAGTAAACCACCTTCCTTTTTCTGCAGAACTATTTGTCCACCATAATTTGAAAGAAGTTTACCTTCCAGCATTTCGCCCGTTTCGGAAATTAATTGAATATCCTTATCGATATACTTCTGAAGTATTTTATCGAAGTTGACCAAATCATATTTATAATTTTGCTCAATAACTTCTCCATCAAGATTTATATGAACGCTTGTCGGGTCAATCATCTGGGCAACATCACGAATTTCTATTTCCGATTTACCTGATTTAATATCGAGGTAACGTACGTCTTTTACAATCCCAATGTTCTGGTTATAAACAGTAACAGCAACAGATTTTCTTTCCTGCGGAAATATTTGTCCGTAAATAAAAACTGTTATTAGCAGAATCAAAGTCTTTCTAAACATTTTCTCTCCATAGTTTATTATTTAATTCGTTTACCATTTTAACTTCTTAAAAAAATATTTGTTTCTGTCTCATAATAAATTGTTCTAATGTGAGGCGGGAGCTACAATTTTTTCTGTAGATTTTTTGTCTTCCTTAATCAATATCCATAATACTGCAGAAATTGCAAGTGTAACACCGCTAATAATAAAAATAATATTCTTATCTGCTACATTTTGAATTACAGTTCCCAGAACAAGACTTGCAATTAATTGAGGTATAACCACTGATAAATTAAATATTCCCATAAAGAATCCCATCCTGCTTTTATCAACCTTCTCAGACATTATTGCAAACGGAAGTGAAACAACTGCCGCCCACCCGATTCCACATATTGCCATAAAAATATATAACATTAAAGCTGACTTTGCCAAAACAACAATTCCAAAATACCCTAA
Organism: uncultured Melioribacter sp.; assembly: GCA_964537965.1. GTDB lineage: Bacteria > Bacteroidota > Ignavibacteria > Ignavibacteriales > SURF-24 > SURF-24. The sequence goes on from CAZIDB010000039.1 coordinate 8,445, forward strand.
AGCCATAATTGCTACACAGGATAAATGAGTTTTTACCCTACCAAGTTTTTCTGTGATGGGTTCAAGTACTAAAGCTGGAAGAATAAATCCAACTGCATTTAAAATTAAGAATGAAATGGATATAACTTTACCAATTTCATCAGATAACTCCGGCGCTAACTGTTGATGAACGTCTTCAATCATATAAATTTTTTGAGTAATGTAAGCAATTATATAAACGAACATTGTCTGTATTCCAATCCAGGAAAAACCATGCGCTAAGTATAAACGAATAAGCTGACCCCATTGAGTAGTAGTTTTTTTCACTTCTTCTTTTTCAGATTTTTCATCAACCTGTAAAACTTTAGGTTCTTCTATAAAGAAAAGCGGTATGATTGAACAGAAAAATACAATGAATACACCAATATAAATTAATTCATAGTTTCCAATAACAGCACCAATAAAATATGCGGCAACTCCAAATGAACCTGAAATTGTCTGCATCCATGTGTAGCCTTTTGTTCTTGGTACACCATCAGGGGTAACATCCGCTATAATTGAACGGGTCGGATTGAAACTTATATTGATCGCAAGATCCAAACTTAATGCAACAATAAGCGCAACAACAATTAAACTACCAATGCCGAAGAAGTCATTTATTTTATCAATGTTTGGTAAAGCTAAAAGCATTAAAGATGCTAAGGTTGCACCAATAATTATGAAAGGACGTCTTCTTCCACCCCAGAACCACACCTTATCACTTATAAGTCCAACTATTGGCTGACCAAGAATTCCTGCTAAAGGTCCGGCAGCCCAGACAAAACCGATTTCATGAATATCAAGATTATACTTGGTTTTTAGAATCCAGCTTAGCGCTGAAATTTGAATACAAAGTGCAAATCCCATAGCAGTAGAAGGCAGGCTAAGGATTGAGTAAAACGTATTGGTTAACTTCTTTTGAATAGCAAGCATGTATTCCTCAAATTATTTGTGCTCAATTTAGCATATTTCTTAAAATCTGTCATTAAAAATGTTAAATAGGTTTGGGAATGATTCATTTTTTTTTTAAATACTATGTGTATTTCTTGATTTTTTTTTGATTTAAGAATAAGTTTAGACCTCCAAAATAAAAATGCCCGAGGCAATAGAAGAAAAAAATATCGTCGTCAACCGGAAAGCCAATCACGAGTATTTTGTATTAAATACTTATGAGGCCGGTATTGTACTTCAGGGAACTGAAGTTAAATCTATAAGACAGGGCAAAATTAATCTGATTGATAGCTATGCATCAATTGAAAAAGGTGAAGTTTGGTTACATAGCTGCCACATCAGCAATTACGATCAGGGCAGTTATGAAAATCACGACCCGTTGCGTGATAGAAAATTACTCCTGAAAAGCAACGAGATTAGAAAACTTTTTAACAAAGTTAAAGAAAAGGGATTAACAATTATTCCTTTAAGAGTTTATTTGAAAAAGAATCTTGTAAAAGTTGAAATAGCGATTGTTAAAGGTAAAAAGATTTACGATAAGCGCGAAGATATTGCCAAAAAGGATTTTCAGAGAGAACAGGAAAAAAGAATTAAATATTAAAAACATAATTCGAAAAAAATTATTAAGGTATTTATAGGATAAAATAAGAATTGAACAGCACTAAAATATTGTTCCCCCCATTGAATGAACAGATGGATTTAATTAAAAGAGGTGCATCTGAAATCATTCCCGAAGAAGAATTAGTCAGGAAACTAGAAAAAAGCTTAAAAGAAAATTTCCCGTTAAAAATAAAACTTGGCTGCGATCCAACAAGACCGGATTTACATATCGGTCATTCAGTTGTACTTAGAAAGCTTGCCCAGTTTCAACAACTTGGACACCAGGCAATTTTAATTATTGGTGATTTTACCGGAATGATTGGTGATCCATCAGGAAGAAATTCCACCCGACCGCCTTTAACACTTGAACAAACAAGGGTTAATGGTCAATCTTATTTCGAACAGGCTTCAAAAATTCTTGACAGAGGAAAAACCAGGATAGTTTATAATTCCGAATGGCTTTCAAAAATGTCATTTGAAGATGTGATTAAACTTAGCGCAAAATATACCGTGGCAAGAATGCTTGAACGTGATGATTTTACAAAACGTTTCAAAGCAGGCGAACCAATCAGTATGCATGAATTACTCTATCCTCTTGCACAAGCTATGGATTCTGTTGCAATTGAATCCGATGTTGAACTTGGAGGCACCGACCAGAAATTTAACCTTTTAGTTGGAAGAGATATACAGAGAGAATTTGGAATTGAACCTCAGGTAATTCTAACAATGCCTTTACTTGTTGGAACCGATGGTGTTGAGAAGATGAGTAAATCATATGGGAATTATGTTGGTATAAGTGAAGAACCAAAAGATATTTTCGGTAAGACTTTATCTATACCGGATACTTTAATCTATACATATTTTGAATTGGCTACAGATGTACCAAACGAATTACTTTCTGAAATAAAAACTAAACTAAGCGATGGCGTAACAAATCCCCGCGATATAAAAAGAGCTCTGGCAAAAAAATTAGTTGAGATGTATTATAATGCTGATGTTGCTTTAAATGCAGAGCGGGAATTCGACAATATTTTTGTAAACAAAGGTTTACCTGATGAAATTGAAGAATACAAACTTGATAATTCAAATAAAGAAATCAACATTATCGAGTTAATAAGCAAGGTAAACTTCGCTCCATCCAAACAGGAAGCAAGAAGATTAGTACAGCAAGGAGGAGTAACAATAGACGGTGAAAAAATTTCCGATATAAACGCCGTAATAAAATTTGATAAGGATAAAATCCTTAAAGTGGGAAAAAGAAAATTTGTAAAAATAATTATTAATTAAAAATGGAGATGATAAATTGTATGTACCAACAAGAATATTCTTTACAAAAGGGGTAGGCCGCCATAAAGATTATCTTCAATCTTTTGAGCTTGCTCTTAGAAGCGCCGGAATTGAAAAGTGCAACTTAGTTAGTGTTAGCAGTATTTATCCTGCAGGTTGTAAAAGAATTTCCAAAGAGGAAGGCTTAAAAGAATTGCAAGCCGGACAAATTACATTCTGCGTGATGGCAAGAAATTCTACAAACGAACCAAACAGGTTAGTAGCTTCATCCATAGGTGTTGCTATACCGGCAGATGCTACTCAATACGGTTATCTGTCAGAACATCACCCGTTTGGTGAAACTGAAAAAGTTGCCGGTGATTATGCTGAAGACCTTGCAGCAACAATGCTTGCCACAACACTTGGAATTGAATTCGATCCTAATATTGGATGGGACGATAAAGAAGATGTTTTCAAGATGTCCGGTAAAATAGTTCGTACATTTAACATAACCCAATCTGCTGAAGGTGAAAAAACCGGTTTATGGACAACCGTTATTGCCGTAGCAGTTCTTCTTCCATAAAATTACTAAAATATAAAAGCAGGCAAATCATCTGCCTGCTTTTTTCAAACCATATTTAACTTTTTTTTCTTTTATTGTGAACCCAATCTGCTTCCTTGGTTTTTCTACAGGAAGAAGCAAATTATTAATTGCTTCAAAGATAGAAATGATTTGTTCATCATGTTTCTCAAATTTCGATTCAAGCATTTTCATTCTGGCTGCTAATTCTTTATTTGAAATTGAGAATTCCCTTAGCTTAACAAATATCCTCATAATCTCAATATTTACCTGTACTGCTCTTTCACTTCTTAAAACTGAAGAAAGCATAGCTATTCCCTGTTCAGTAAAAGCATAAGGTAGCTTCCTTGTTCCACCCCAACTTGAAGTTCCAAAATGGAACTTCAAGTTCATAAATTCCTGGCTATTTAACTGAAACATAAAATCTTCAGGAAAGCGATCGAGATTCCTTTTAACTGCTTTATTAAGAATCTTGGTCTCAACTCCGTATAAATCTGCAAGGTCTTTATCAAGCATTATTCTCTGCTCTCTCAGGATCAATATTCTTTTCTGTATAATTTCGGTGGGAATCATTATCGATTGATTCATAAGGCAACCAAATTGTTGACTTAAAGATAATGAATTCTAAAAATTATTTCGTTTTGGACATTAAGCCATAAAGATGGACAAGGATGGAAACAGCTAACCCAACAAGCATTGGTTCTATTATCTGGAAAATTACTATATCCTGGTTGAAGGTTTTTATAAAATAAAATAGGCCGCTGAATAAAAATCCTGAAATAATTTCAAGCAGAGTAAGTTTATCAGAAATTTTTATCCTTGAATAATATGAACCGATTACAGGCAGAATTAATCCGGGAATACAAATTGTTCCTATCGTATACCACAATTCAATTACAGATGGCAGTAAAAAAGCAAATATGATTGAAATTATCCCCGAAACTGTTAGCCCGATTTGTGTGTAACTTTTTAGTTTTGATGTTGAAGGTTTTTCTTTAATCCTGTTTAGAAAATCGTTCCCAAAGGTAGTAGCGCTTAAAAACATAAAACTATTTAAAGTGGAAAGGACCGTTGCGAGCATACCTGCGTAAAAAATTCCTTTCAATCCGGGACCTAATATTTTCTCTGCAAGCATTGGAAAAGCTAAAGCGGGATTCTCTAAATCCGGAAGTATAGCTTTAGAATATAATCCCGTAGAAGTTGTTAGAAAATCGAAGAACGCCCATAATACAATTGAGATTAAAATTCCCTTTACTGCAACATTACCATTTTTTGCAGAGTAACATCTTTGATGAAAACCGGGATCAATAAACGTCCATATTGCTATAAAAAACCAAACCACAACATATGAAACCGATGAACCACCTAAAGGAGTAAGATGCTCGGAAGGCAAATTTGTTTTAAGGAAATCAAAACCACCGTATTGAGAAAAGGCAATAAAGACAATAACAATGAATCCACCGAACATTACAAAGAACTCAAACGCATCAGTTAAAATATCTCCTTTATACCCGGCAAAGTATAAATATGATGCTGAAAGAATAAAGCTTATGATTAACGCCGAGAGTAAACTAATATTAAAAATAATCGAGAGAAGATTCGCAAACATTAGCAGGTAAGGCGCCGGTGAAACTAAAATGAAAATTAAGATTGAACTAATGATCCCGATTTTTTTTCCATACACCTGGTGAAGTTTATCCGAAATAGTAATTAGTGAAGCGTTTCTGATTTTCTTTGCAAAGAAAAGCGCAAATATAAAAGCAAAGATATAATAAGGTAAACCTTGTGTAACCCAATTCAGTATTCCATACCTGTAGGTGAATTCTCCTACTCCAAGAATTCCGCCGTACCAGGTAGAAACAGTAGTAAGTACAAAAAGAAATAACCCTACTCTTCTGCCGGACAATAAATATTCTTCGGCATTCTGTTCTTTCTTTTTACCGGAAAGAAATCCAATCAAAAGAACGATTGCAAAGAATCCAAAAATAATTAACAGGTCAGTATTGCTAAATGAAACCATTATTCTTCGCTATATCAAATAATCTTATTAAAAAGATTTTTCCGTTCCTAATTTTAAGTGAAACAGATTTTCCTTTAGCCTTATTGCTTTCTCCTTCTTTCCTGCCAAACTGCAGAGATGTATTTCTCAGTTCATATCTTAATCCTTTGGATAATATCTTCGTCCTTGAATCAAATGCGAAAAGTGAAATCACTTCTCCCGGTTTAGTTGTTATATTGATTTCTCCACTTTCAACAGAAAGCACTGATTTTTCATAGATAATTCTTATTCTGATTTTTTCTGCAAACTTAAGAATGATGCTGAGGTTGCAGATAGAATGATCTAACCTGTTTCCAATTACACCAAGCAGAAGGCAATCTTTGTAACCTTTTTTTATTGCTGATTTGATCGCTTTCTCAACATCAGTATCATTCTGTCTTTTAATTCTTATAACTTCTGATTTATCCGAAAAGTAATTCAGGTTGGTTTCTGTTATAGAATCAAAATCCCCGATGATATAATTTGGAATTATTCCAAGCTTTCGTGCAGCATTAGCGCCGCCATCTGCACAGATAATATCAGTATATTCTTTCTTTACTAAAAAAGAAATTAATTTCTTACCCGGTGGAGTTCCATTTGCAATGATGATGCACTTCTTCATTATAATCCTAATTGAATTCCAAATAAAAAATTTCTTTCGGCGGCAGGAAAGAATTCTTTTCCGATAGCATTCGCAGAGTAAAGATTATCAAAAATATTATTTACCTGTGCAAATGCTTTCACCGAATTGAAATATGCAGAAATTTTGGTTCCATAGCTAAGATATAAATCAGCAGTAAAATAACTTTCGTTTACGTTATCGGAATAATCAGCAAAACCAGGATACAATTGTAAATATTCAGCTAATTTCTCGTCGTAGTTATCTGAATAGAACTTGCCTACATACCGTGCAGTAAAACCTGTATAGAATCCTTTATAATTAAATTTCATTATTATGTTTGAAAGAAAATCCGGGAAACCGCTAATCCTGTTGTTACTCAAATCAAGTGCGTTAATAACATCTTCAACGCCGTTGTTATATTCAATGTAAACTTTTCCTTTGTTTATAAAATTCCTGCTGTAGGTACCATTCACTATTAACTCAAACATATCATTCAATTTAAAATTTACAGATGTTTCCACACCCATATGAATCGTTTCATCCGCATTTCCCGTAACCGGTTGACCAAATCTATCTACCTGCCCTTGCTTAACTATTTCATCCTTAAACAACATGTAAAAACCATTCAAACTAATGCTAAAGTTTTTATTGCTGAATGAAGCGCCCAATTCAATATCATTCATCGTTTCAGGCTTTACCATTGGTTTGGTGAAGTCATATCTTCCATCTGCATTTCGTTCAAACTGCGGTGTTTCTCCACCGCTTGATTCGGCTGCATCGTAATAATCTTTTAACCTTGGTTCTCTCGTTACTCTCGCGAAGGATGTATACAAGTTCAATTGAGGAGTTAATTTATAATTCAAACCAAACTTGGGATTGACATAAAGTTCGTTAATGCTAAAATCATTATTCAAATATTTCTCTTCATATAATCTGTAATTGTGATAAGCCAACTGAACTTCACCAAGTAAGTTGATTTGATTCGTAAGGTTATAAGATTCGTGAATGAAGAAATTAAAAATATCCTTAGCACCTCTGTACTGGTAATACCTGTATTCCTTTGTTATTCCCTCTGGCAAATTGTTTGCATAGTTAATGCTGCCCCAGTGTAAAGATTTATGTATTCTAATTTCAGCGCCGGTAATAAATTCTCCGTTCTTATGTTTCCAGTTAAATCTTGGAATCCAGCCATACTGTGTATTTTCAACCTGGGCACGAATTAAAGCATTGGTTGGAATTTTAGTGCTGTCAAATCCATTATCTCTTAAACGAAAATAATCATCATAATAAACTGACCACGAACCATCGTAATCAAAAAATCCTGTTCCGAGTATCAGAAATAATGCTGAGTTAAAAGTCATGTCAGCATTAATATTGAATTCATTTAAAAGCTCGAAGTGAGGCTGCGAAAAATTTTCTATCTCATCCGGTCTTCTTTCAGTTGAATAAGTGATTTTATTATTATCTGCTTCCAAATAGGAAAAATTTTGCTTCCGCAGGTTTTTATCCTTAACAGCAAACTTTGGTAAACCTGTGTAAGCCAAGCCATCGGAAACTGGTCCGCCATACACATTAAGTTGAGTTGTAATATTTTCATCAAATCTAATTGCGGAAAGATGGAATGCATTGTAATCAATCCAGCTTTTATTTCTGTATCCACTACTTAACATCTTTGAAAGTTTTGCATAGAATGAGTATTTGTTGTTTACAAGTCCGCTTGAAAAATTAACACTGTATTTTCTTGTATTAAAACTTCCCAAAGACGCAGATACATCCAAAGATTTTTCATTACTAAAACCCGATGTAATTAAATTGATTGAACCACCAACAGCCGGGTAACCAATCATACCTGAACCAGATCCTCTTTGCACCTGGATCATTTCAGTGCTTGCAAGTAAATCAGGAAAATCAAGCCAGTAAACATTATGATCTTCCGGTTCGTTTTGAGGAATGCCGTTTATAGCTACAGAAATTCTTCTCTGGTCAAATCCTCTTATGCTGATATAATTATATCCTAGACTGTTTCCGGATTCCGAATAAAATGTTGTTGATGGAAGTGAACTTAGAAATTGTGGAATATCCTGTACATTATAATCTGCGCTAATCTCTTTCCTGTTCACATTGGAAAATGACATAGGCGTAATTCCTTTAGTACCAATTGACCCTGTAACAAGTATTGTCTGCGAAGGAATTAATTTCGGAGAAAGCGTGATAACTTTTTCCTTAAGGTTTAGAAAATCTTTAAGGATGATTTTAAAAGTCTGATATCCAATGTAGCTAATAACTAAAGTATCTTCAGGATTGTAACCGGTACTAAATTCAAATTCACCTGACTGATTTGTTTTTGAACCCACACCGGTTTTTTCCAGGTAGACATTAGCAAATATTAAAGGCTGCATATTTTCTGAATTTAAAATTTTACCTTTAATAACTTCTTCCTGCGCAAACACAATACAGGAAGAAAGAAAAAAGAGAATAAATAACTGTTTCATTTTACCTCCGTTTAGAAATAAAAAAAGCCGTCTTGAAAACGGCTTTGAACAATTAATTATTCTATTCCATTTCCCTACGCTAGCATTATCCAGATCAGGTTTAAGGGTATAATCTCAGTCACGCACATGCGCAACACCCCTAACGGCGACTTTTTTTACATTATTTAAAGAACTAATTAATCAGGAATTCTAAGCATCTGCCCGATAATTATTTTATTTGTTTTGAGTCTGTTTTTTGTCTTTAATTCTTTTACATCAACCTTATACTTATCGGCAATAGTATAAAGAGATTCACCTCTTTTTACTTTGTGCGTCTTTGCCGTAATATTTTTTGATTTGGTTGAAGTGGATGTATTGGAATATTTAGTTGTCGATTTATTATTTGATGCAATTGTTTCCGATGAAGTTGTTTTTTGATCGGAATAAATCTTTAGTGTCTTACCGGCAATTATTTTATTGCTGTTTAGTTTATTCCATTTCTTCAGGTTCGCTACGGAAACATTATATTTTTCAGCAATAGAACCAATTACGTCACCCGGTTGCACAGTGTAAGAATTTAATGTACCGGGAGTTTTATATGTATTATCTCCTAAAGCAACAGTATTTTCCGAACCGTGAACACGCAGAGTTTTGCCTGCAATTAATTTGTTATCCTGTAATCCATTCCATTTTTTCAGTTGATTGACTGTAACTCCAAACCTCTCGGCAATTTCGCCAATAGTATCGCCTTTACGAATCTTATATCTTGTTAAACCGCTTTTCTCATAATTCGAATTCTGCTTTGATGAAGCGATTGAATGACTGTTTATGCCTGTATAGATCTTAAGACGTTTATTAATCTGTATCTTACTGTTCTTAAGACTATTCCAGTTTTTCAACTGGGCAATGCTAACATCATATTTAGAAGCAATGCTAGAAAGTGTTTCTCCTCTTTTAACTTTATGAGTTACCCAGCTTTCGCTTTTCTTAAGTGAGGAATTCTGAACTGAAGATTTTTCAGATGCAGTCTGGTTATCTAAACTTGCATAGTATTCAGCTTTATCTGTCGGAACATAAATATTCAAACTCTGGCCAACATTAATTGAAGCTGTATATGAAATGTTGTTCCAGTTTCTAAGGTCAGAAACTCTTACATCAAACAACCGAGCAATGGAAGAAAGATTATCTTTCGATTTAACAGTATAGTTTACAAGAGCAAGGTTTGAAGGTTTAATAACTACATCAGTATTCTCCTTTTCCGTATCAGCAGTATTATCAGTAACTTCGATGTTATCAGTTTCAGTCTGGTTCTGAATAGCATACGGAGCTTCTGTACTCTTTTCCTCATTTGCAGGTTTAATATCATTATTAAGTGCAAAGTCAGTATCAGAAATTCCGGATACAGGAATTTTTAATGCAACACCTTTTACAAGTTTAGTTTTGGTAGTAATATTATTTACCCTTGCAAGTTCAGTAGATGATATTCCATATTTCTTTGCAACTTTGGAAACCGTTTCTCCCTTTCTAACATAATGAAGTGTAAACTGTACTTTTGCTTCGTCAGGAATATTCTTCAGATTAGATGCAAAGATTTCCGTTGCACCCTTTGGAATTTTAAGTGGATAACCGTTTGTATAATTTGGTGGTGTACTCTGCATTGTTAATTCAGGATTCAAATCCTCCAATTCTTCCAGAGTAACACCGGCGCAGTTTGCAAGAACTCTAAGATCAATTGCCTCATTTACATTATATGTTTCATATTCAATCGGTTTTTCATAAAGCACATTAGTAATACCATACTTCTCAAGGTTGCTTGCAATTAAAGAAACAGCTATATACTGCGGTACATAATCTTTTGTCTCCCGCGGCAGGTACTGCATTATTTCCCAGAAGTTGTTGGAGTTTGCCCTGTAAATTGCCCGTTTAATTCTGCCTTCACCTGCATTGTAAGCACCTAATGCAAGGTACCAATCACCAAGAGAATTATACAAATCTTTCAGATGTCTTGCGGCAGCTCTTGTGGATTTTTCAGGATCTCTTCTTTCGTCAAAATAAAAATCTGTTTTTAATCCGTAAAGGTTACCGGTTGATTTTATGAATTGCCACAAACCAACAGCTTTTGCTCTTGATCTTGCAACGGGATTAACACCACTTTCAACCATACATAAGAAAATAAGCTGAGTAGGAACCTGCTCCTCCTCGAAAATCTTTACCATCATCGGAAAATATTTACCTGATCTTGAAAGCCACAATTCCATAAACCTTTTCCACTTCCCGGTATAAATTTCAATATATTTTTCTACATACGAATTCACTTCCATTGGAAAATCAGCAACAATAACAACATCTTTCGGTTTTGAAACTTCACTTGGTTTTAATTCAATTTCAGGCTGAACTTTCTTCATCCATTCTTCCAAAGCAACAAGTGAAACGCCTTCCGGCAGTTCACTTATACTGTCGACAAACTTTTGGTAATCTTCGGTAATAGATTTCTCTAATTCATTAAAAGCTTCATTCTCATCAATCTCTGGATAGTAACTTAGGTTGTTGATGATATGGAGGGCTTGTTCAAAATATGTTATTGTAGCAAAAGTGTCGGAAGTAGTTTGGTTAGCCAAGGCGTTTAAGTAATTCTGCCTGGCTTCTTCCAGCATCTCCGCAACAATTAAAGATGGTTTAACTTTGGTTTGAGATGTCTCCTGATTTTGTTTTCCTTCATTGCTTACATTTGAACTACTGCAAGAAGAAATGAACACACTAATACTCATCAGAGAAATCAGTAGAATGACTTTCCTCATTTAAACTCCTATTTATTTACAGATCGCGAACGTAAACTCTTTCTTAAATGTCCGGATTTTGATTTTTCAAAACGTAATATTTTTTGTTGAAAATTAACCCTTGAATCTCTTAATGTCAAGGGAAAATATCTTCTTGAATATCAGTCAAATTCAAAATTTTTCCTTTATAAATTCAACAGTTACATTATTCTTATAAAGGAATATTGCAATGTTTCTTCTTTGGATTCTTGTCCACCTTATTCTTAAGAAGTTGAAATGCTTTTATAAGTTTTAACTTGGTTTCCGCCGGCTCAATTACGTCATCAATATACCCTCTTTCCGCTGCTACATAGGGATTGGCAAATTTGGAGATGTACTCATCCAGTTTCTTATTTAATGCCTCTTCCCTGTTAGCAGATTCAGATATTTCTTTCTTGAAAATTATTTCAACAGCGCCTTTAGGACCCATTACAGCGATCTCAGCAGATGGCCAGGCAAAATTAAAATCTCCGCGTATATGCTTGGAGTTCATTACATCGTACGCTCCGCCATACGCTTTCCTTATTATTACAGTTACCTTTGGGACGGTAGCTTCGCAGAATGCAAATAATAATTTAGAACCATGACGGATAATACCGTTCCATTCCTGTTCCGTGCCCGGTAAAAATCCGGGGACATCCTCTAGAACTAAAAGAGGAATATTAAAAGCATCACAGAACCGGACAAACCTTGCCCCTTTTACTGATGCATTGATATCAAGAACACCGGCAAGTAATTGAGGTTGGTTTGCGACTATCCCGATTGAAATTCCGCCAACTCTTCCAAAACCGACAATTAAATTCTCGGCAAAGTTTTTATGTACTTCAAGAAACTCGCCTTCATCTGTCAGCAGATGAATAATGTCTTTCATATTGTAAGGCTTGTTAGGATTATCAGGAACAACATCATTTAGTTTTGGCTCAATGAGTTCTTTATTAAAATCAAATTTAAACTCAGGTGCTGAATCCTTATAATTCAATGGCAGGTAATCTATAAGGTTCCGTATACCTTCAAATATTTCAACCTCGTTATCCATTGCGAAATGTGCAACACCGCTTTTGGCAGCATGAGTTTCTGCACCGCCAAGATCTTCAAAACTTACTTCTTCATGAGTTACTGTCTTTACAACATTTGGTCCTGTAACAAACATATGGCTTGTATGCTTTACCATAAAAATAAAATCTGTAATTGCCGGTGAATATACTGCTCCACCGGCGCAAGGGCCAAGAATGGCGCTTATCTGGGGAATGACTCCTGACGCAAGTGTATTACGAAGAAATATTTCCGCATACCCGCCAAGACTAACAACACCTTCCTGAATGCGTGCACCACCGGAATCATTTAACCCGATTACTGGAATTCCAACTTTCATTGCCATATCCATAATTTTACAAATCTTCTCGGCATGCGCTTCAGATAATGAGCCGCCAAAGACTGTGAAATCCTGGCTGTAAATTGCAACAGGACGATTATTAATTTTTGCAAACCCGGTAACAACACCATCACCAGGAAACTGCTGTTTATCCAAACCGAATTCTCTTGAACGGTGTTTTACAAACATATCAACTTCTTCAAAGGTACCTTCATCAATAAGTAGTTCTATTCTTTGCCGTGCGGTAAGTTTTCCTTTGGAATGCTGCAATGTAATTTTATCTTCGCCTCCGCCAGATTTTGCTTCGGCTTTCTTCTTTTTCAGTAGTTCAATTTTATCTTTCATTTGCCCTCTTTAGAAATGACTGAACTTGAATGCTATATAATTTAATTTACGACAGAAATGAATTTAATGCATGATCGGGGTTATATTTTAGGGAGTTTTCTATATTCTTTTTTTGTAATTGAAATGAATCGTCAGACAGGATTTTAATATCCCTGTTAAAAGGTAAATCAATTTTAACATCATCTAAAACACGTGACGGCTTGTTTTGAAGCAAAATAATATTATCCGAAAGGAAAACAGCTTCAGAAATATTTGATGTAGCTAAGATGAATGAAGTATCCTCAGCTTGGTGAATAGCTCTTAACAGTTCATAAATTTCTTTTTTGGTCGTCTGTTCAAAATGATTAAAAGGTTCATCTAATAAAATCAATTTGGCTTTTGCAGCTAAGGCACGAGCCAAAGAAATTCTAAAACGGAATCCTAAACTTTTATTATTTGGAGTATGATCCTCGTATCCTGCTAAGCCTGTAATTTTAATAGCCCGGGCAATATCATCTTTGGAAACACTGAAACCACTTCCGGGTTTATTCAATAGCTCAATATTTTTTTCTACGTTTAGCCATGGCAGTGAAGTCGGTTTTGAAGGAATGAAAATACAATTAAGATTTCCACCATTATTAAATTCAATCTCACCGCTTGTTTGTTTTTGCAGCCCGGCAATTATTTTTAACAGCGAAGACTTACCGGCGTTCATCGGAGCAAGTATGGACGTAAATTGTTTGCCTGATATTACAAAACTGATATCTTCAAGAAGATGATTTGTATAACCAAATTCATCCGTATAATCTTTGGATATATTTTTTATTTTTAAGATAACCTGTTTCGTATCCACCTACTGCTCCCAGAAAAAATATTTTTGTTTTATTAATCCTATTATAAAATTACCCGTAGAAATCAGAATCATAACTATAAAAGAAAGTGCGATGATACCGGTATAATCCTTATATTGAAAAGCGCTATTGTAAATATGCCCAATTCCAAAATGGTTTTTCAAAAACTCAAAAATGATTACTGCACTCCAGAGGTAAAGATGAAGGCTTTTTACAGAATCAAATATTTCTGGCTGAATTAATTTCCACTTGATTGAAGTTAACATTTTAGGATTCCGGATTGCAATAGATTGAAAAGATTCCATGTATTCCGGTTTTATATTAGTCAGTTTATTTTCAACGCTACCCAGCAACGTTACAAGTGAAAATACAATCCAGAGGATGTATTCCGAAATGATGGATACAGGGAAATTATAAACTACAATGAGCAGCAATCCCATTAAGGGAAAAAACAAAAAGCTTTTCAAAAATTTAGTTACCGCAAAATTTCTTTCAAGAAATGAAATCCATATACTATTTGACAAACTGAGAAGCATGAACGAAATAATAATTGAAAGATATATTCCGCTTAAAGAATAAAAAAGGTTGAATAGAAAATCATAATCACCTTGCAGGGAAATCACAGATTCGAAGATGATGGATGGTTTTGGAAAAGCTGAATTTGGAATTAAGAATTCAAACAGAATTATATAAATAATAATAAATCCTGCCCAGTAATAGATCTTCCGGAAAATGTTTTTAGTTGATGTTGTGCTCATATTTTTCTTTAACTATGAATTCCTTAAGATTTGTATAGGAATATATAGAATGACCTTTTCTATGTCAATTAATTTAACAAAAAGATTTCCTCCTTACGGCTTTTTTATTTTTATTTTGGTAAGTTCTACACCCAAATAAAAATATTTATATCATTCGGAGAATTAAATGCCAACCAATTTCTGTAAAATTCTTGTCACGATAATTGCGATGTTATCACTTACCGGAAATATTCAATCATCAACTAAAGAAAATGTTACTAATAAAACTGAAGCTGCAAAAGAAGTAATTGAAAGGTTAATTGGAGAAAGAGCAGGCAGCATTAAGCTTGAGTATGATTTTAACAAAGATGAAAATGATTCGTACGAAATCCTTGCTGAAAACGGAAAGGTTACAATTAAGGGAAACTCACCTGTAGCAATTACAAGAGGATTTTATGATTACCTGAAAAGCGCCTGTAATTCACAGGTAACGTGGAGTGGAAAAAATATTTCCATCCCGGAAGTTTTTCCCGATTTCAAAAGTGGAAAAGTAGTTTGTCCAAATCATTTCAGAATGTATTATAATGTTTGTACGTTTGGTTATACAACAGCATTCTGGAACTGGGAACGCTGGGAAGAGGAAATAGACTGGATGGCTTTACACGGAATTAATATGCCGCTTGCAATGAATGGGCAGGAAGCAATATGGCAGAAGGTCTGGAATTCCTATGGAATTACAAATGAACAGTTGAAAGATCATTTTTCAGGTCCGGCTTTTCTTCCATGGCACAGGATGGGAAATATTAATAAGCACGCCGGTCCACTTCCACAACAATGGATTGACGATAATAAAGAACTTCAAAAGAAAATTTTAAATAGAATGCGTGAACTTGGTATGACTCCAATCGTTCCGGCATTTTCCGGATTTGTACCGGAAACATTTAAAGCTGCAAAGCCTGATGCTAAAGTAATAGATCTGGAACCCTGGACAGGATTCGGGAAAGAATGCGCTACATATATTCTCGATCCACTCTCACCTTACTTTCCGGAAATAGGTAAGAAGTTTATTGATGAATACAAAAAAGAATTTGGTGAAGTGAAATATTATCTTGCTGATAGTTTTAACGAACTTAAGGTACCGGTTACCGAAGAAGGCAGATATAAAGAGCTTGCAGATTTTGGCGAAGCAGTATATAAATCAATCCTGGCTGGTGATCCTGATGGTACCTGGGTAATGATGGGTTGGCTGTTTTTCTTTGATGACGGGTTTTGGGATAAACCATCCGCAAAGGCACTGCTTAGCAAAATTCCTGATGATAGAATGATAATACTCGATTTGGCAAATGACATCTGGCATGGGTGGAAAAAACATGATTCATTTTACGGTAAACAATGGATTTACAGTATAATTCATGATTTCGGTGGTACAAACAGAATGTTTGGCGATCTGAAATTCTGCGCTGAAGATCCGTCTGTAACATTAAATGATCCGGCAAAAGAAAATCTTACCGGCTTCGGATTATCACCTGAAGGAATTGAGAACAATGAAATTATTTATGAGCTGCTTTTAGATGCAAGCTGGGATAGAAATCCCATTGATCCTGATAAATGGCTAAAAACATTTTTATCTTCACGCTATGGATCAGCTTCCAAAGAATCAATTGGCATTTGGAAAATACTGAAAGAAAAACTTTATGTTTCTTTTAGTTTGGGCAACAGCATTTTTTCATTTGGATTAAGACCCGGCTGGAGAAATGTTGTAGCTTCAATTCCTGATGATGAAAAACAAATAAATGCCGTAAGAGCATTCCTTGGGCAAAAGGAATTATACGGTAACCAGCTGTATAAAAATGATCTGATTGAAATTGTAGGAAATATGTGCTGCAAGCAGGCCGATCTTCTTCTTGCAGCCGCAGTAAAATTTCATGATGCCGGAAAGTTTAATGAAAGAGATAAAGCTTTTGAGGAAGCTAATAAAATGATTTTAAATGTTGATAATTTATTTTCATTCAGGGAAGATAAAACATTAAACAGATGGATTGATTATGCACGTCAGTGGGGCAATTCCGAAGAGGATAAAAATTATTACGAAGAAAATGCAAAAAGACAAATAACCGTTTGGGGCGGTCCTGATCTTTCCGAATATGCTGCAAAGTTGTGGAGTGGTTTAATAAAGGATTATTACCTTGTAAGATGGGAAAGATATTTCGATAGCTTAAAGACCGGTAAACCGGTTGATCTTTATAAATGGGAAGAAGAATGGATTGTAAAACCATACAAATCAAATCCTATGAAGGAAGCAATAAGAGAAGCAGGACTGAAAAATTTTGCTGGCAATCTTCTTGATGAGATTGAAAAATTAAATTCATCCGTGATAATTGCTCCGCAGAAATTTGAACCGCTAAAAGAAATTAATATTAATAACCTTAAACCCGGGTTAGAATTAAAACTTTACGAAGGTAACTGGAAAATGCTTCCGGATTTTTCCCGGCTTACACCAAAGAATATTTCAATTGCTGATAAAATAACTCTGGAAAAAGCAGCAACCCTTAACAATTTTGCATTGAAGTACGATGGATATTTGTTTATTGAAAATGACGGACAATATTATTTGGCTTTGGCTACAGACGACGGCGGTAAATTGTATTTGAACGGCAAAGAAATAATCAATACTGATGGACAGCATAGGACAAAAGAACAGTTTGCACTGCTTGATCTGAAAAAAGGTTTTTATCCTTTCACTCTTGAGTATTTTCAGTGTGATGGGTCAAAGAATCTCAAGTTGTTCTATAAATTTAATTCTGAACTTAAACAGGATTTTACTGAAAAAATGTTCTTTCACTAAAAGCATTCTGTTGAATCAAAAATAAAGATGGATTGAGTTATCGCTTCAATCCATCTTTGATCTGCTATCAATTAACTACCTTTGATGGATTGCAACCAATCGAACAAAAATTAAAAGATTACAAAAAATGAGTCCTGGTTCAGATTTACTTTATTGTAAATGTTGTTTCTACTTTTGTATTCCCTTTAATCATTGACCATACAGGACAATATTTGTCTTCTGCAAGATCAATTACTTTCTTCATATCATCACCGGTAACGTCCGGTGATTCCATAATTATCTCAAGATGAATGCTTTTAAAACCTGTCGGGTGTTCTTCCCTTCTCTGTCCACTTGCATTAATTTCACAATTAATAATAGTCTTTTTCATCTTACGTAAGAATGTAAGTATTGCACTTCCAAGGCAGGATGAGAAGCTAAGAAGAAGTAGTTCAAGTGAAGTATATCCAAGATCATCACCAAGAGGCGGAATATAATCAATTGAAACCGGGACGTTATCACCAACAATTCCAACAAAATGAAGCTTATCATTTACAAGTTTAATTGTCGAGTTTAATTCTTTTGATTTGTCATTCATAATTTTACAGGTGAAAAATTACATGGTTTTGTTATTTAGTTCGTTTATGATTTTGGAAGAGAAATACTGATAAATCTAACACCACTGATTATAAAAACGGATTGTGCATTTTCTCGTAACCAATTGAGCTTTCGTCTCCATGCCCCGGATAAATTTTTGTTTCTTCAGGCAGCGTAAAAAGTTTTGTTTGAATAGACTCAATCAGATTTTTATAATCTCCGCTCCAAAGGTCTGTTCTGCCAATAGCTTCATTAAATAAAACATCTCCAGTAATGCAAATGTTTTCATTGCGACAATACAAACAGAATTCACCTGGTGAATGCCCGGGTGTAAATAATGATTTAATCTCCTGCTCACCTAATCGTAAAATTCTATCTTCACTTAAGAATGAATCCGGCTGCGGAGATTCTTCCAACTCAAATCCAAATTCGTACGCATGTTCTAATTGAATCTCA
>CAZIDB010000040.1:0-11248 GCA_964537965.1 uncultured Melioribacter sp.
GTAGTATTACCCCGTCCTTCGCAGTTAGTAATTCTACAAGAGAGCTTGAAAGGCTTTTACTGTGCCCATTTGAAAAAACATAGTTTTCTGAATGAATTATTAAAGGCAAGTTAAACAGAAGCAGGATGACCCGGAAAATTATTGAAGCACTATAGTATCGTTTAAACGAATTCATTTAAGTGTTCAGCCTGAAAAAATAATTTACAAGTCCCTTAAATTGAGAAAAAGAATTTCAGCAGCCTAATTGCTCTTTCAAAAATATTAATTTTTAATCAGGTATCGTTTTATTTTTTGAGTAGTTGTCTTCTCAAATTCCTGTTCACGAATATAAAATTTCTTTATCTGTTTGTATGAAGACAGCTGCTTGTTAGCTTTATCAACCTCTTCAGAAATAACTTCGTTTATCATCTCAGGTGTAATTTTAACTTTCTTGGTTTCAGAAAGTTCAATAAATGCTTCGGCATCTACAACAACCTGGGCAGCTATTATTTCAGTTTGTTTTAAATCTTCTTCACCAAATACAATGCATTCAAGTACAAACGGGCTGCGGTTAAGTATATCCTCAATCTCTTCCGGGAAAACATTTTTACCGCTTTTAGAAATAATAACATTCTTCTTTCTTCCGCTTATATGCAGGAAACCATCTTGGTCAATAAAACCAATATCACCTGTTTTAAACCAACCGTCTTCAAATGCTTCATTTGTAATTTGTTCGTTCTTATAGTAGCCGAGCATAATGTTTGGACCTTTAGCCCATACTTCACCATGACCTTCCGCATCAGGTTTGTTTATTTTTATTTCAACCGAAGGGAGAGGAAGTCCGGCTGCATCGTCTTTAAAATCATCTTTGCGGTTCAATGCAAGAATCGGTGAACATTCTGTAAGTCCGTATCCCTGCAGAAAACCAAAACCAAATTCACGCAATCCTTTAGCAACCAGCGGGTCAGGAGCAGCACCGCCCGCAATAAAAAATCTTATATGTCCGCCAAATTTATGATGCAATTCCGCGAATATTTTTTTCTTTGAATTCTTCCAGCCAAACATCTCCAAAACATTTGAGATTTTAACCATAGGCGGAACAATAATGGATTTAACCTTATTCTCTTTTATCGTTTTGTAAATTCTTTTAAACATTTTGTCGAACATTAACGGAACACTAAGCAGCATAGTGGCTTTAACATTCTGAAGATCATCAACAACAGTTTTTAGCGAACGGGCATAATGAACAGATGATCCTGAGTACAACGGGCATAACATTCCACAAGTACATTCGTAGGTATGATGAGTAGGAAGAACAGAAAGAAATCTATCTTCCGGGTACATAAATAACATACTAACCATATCAATAAGGTTGGCTGCAAGATTACCCTGACTTAACATTACACCTTTTGCCCTACCTAATGAACCAGATGTAAAAATAATCTCTGCCAGTTCATTCGGATTAATTTTGGAGAAATCCGCAATTTCAGTCGGTTGAATTTCATCAATCATTTTTTTCATATTAAGGAAATCATCATCTACTGTTCCATTGTCCATCGAAATAAAATATTTTAGCTTCTTAAGAGATGATTTCCTTTCTGCAAGCATATGGGAAAAATTATCCGAAAAAATAATTGCTTCTGAATCTGATTCGTGAATAATATTCAGGACTTCATTTTCCTTTAAGTTTCTGTCTATTGGTACAACAACCATGTTGTAACACATTGAAGTCAAATAAGAGATTGACCACTGGACCCGGTTTTCTCCTATAATTGCAATATGAGTTCTTTCTTTTATTCCAATTTTTTTTAATGCGCTGCCGAATCTTAAAATATTATCAAGTAATTCTTCATAAGTTACCTTTTGAATTGGAGTTTTATTCAGGTCTTCAATTGAAAGTTTTGATTTGTATTTTTTTGTGCTTTGAAGGATCATATCCTGGACGGATTCAATTCGCGGAACTGAATAAAGTTTTAATTCTTTTTTCATGATTATGACGTGTTTATTGGCAAAAATAAATTTAAACCGCATACTAATTTGTATGCGGTCTTAAATTAAATTTAATTCTTTTGTTTTGCAAGTTCCTGCAGGATTGCCGAAAGAAGTTCGTAAAACTTTTCAACGGAAGGGATATGTACTTTCTCATCAGGAGAATGTGCACCTTCAATGGTTGGTCCGAACGAAATCATATCCATACCCGGATATCTTTCACCAAGTATACCGCACTCCAAACCGGCGTGAACAGCTTTCAACTCCGGTTCATTCTTATATAATTTCTTATAAATTACTTTTGAAATATTCAACACCTCGGAATTCAAAGATGGTTTCCAGCCCGGGTAACCGTCGCCTCCGGTAACTTTTGCATTTGCAAGATTAAAAACTGCCGTTACACTTTGCTGAATATATTTCTTTGCACTTTCAACCGAACTTCTCTGGCTGGAACCAATAACTATTTTTCCATTAGTGTTTGAAACTGTAGCAAGATTGGTTGATGTTTCAACTAAACCCGGAATATCAGGACTCATGTTAACAACACCATGAGGTATTGCAAGAATTGTATTCACAAGTCTTGATTTTAATACTTCAGTAAACATTTGTACAGATTTATTATCAACCTTCTGTAATTTTAATTTAAGCTGCGGTTCAATTGTTTTAAATTCATCTTTAACTAAAGCTTCAAATTCAAACACAGTTTTTTCAAGTTCATTCGCATCAGAATTCTTTACAAGAATAATTGCTTCTGCCTCACGCGGGATTGCATTACGCTTGCTTCCACCTTCAATAAAAGCTAAATGATATTCTATTGTTTCAAGGCTCTTTAAAGTTCTGCCCAATATTTTAATTGCATTCGCTTTACCAAGATTAATATCCATCCCGGAGTGTCCGCCCTTTAATCCTGTTACCATTAAATTAAATGCAGATAAGTTTCCATCAACTTTTACAAGTTCTATATCAAATTCACCCTGTGTATCAATACCACCCGAACAACCAATATAGAATGCGCCGTCTTCTTCAGTATCAAGGTTTAACAAAGTTTTTCCTGTAACAAACCCGGGTTCAAGATTATTTGCTCCGGTTAATCCGGTTTCTTCATCAATTGTAAAAAGACATTCCAATGGACCGTGTGTAATATTTGTATCCGTCAAAACTGCAAGAGCAGCAGCGGCTCCAACTCCATTATCGCTACCTAAGGTTGTTCCGTCAGCTTTTATCCATTCGCCTTCCCTGATCATCTTAATTGCATCATTATCAAAATCAAAATTGGTTTCCTTGTTTTTCTCGCACACCATATCCACATGTGACTGAAGAACAATAGTCGGAGAATTTTCATATCCCTTTGTAGCCGGAACAGAGATAACGACATTGCCAACTTTATCCTTTTTGTATTTTAATTTAAGTTCCTTAGCAAGGTTGATTAAATACTCAATAACTTTTTCCTCTTTCTTAGATGGACGAGGTACTTGTGTAAGCTCGTAAAACCTTTGCCAAAGAGATTGTGGTTTTAAACCTTCAATTGCATTTTTAGACATTGTTTGTTCCTTTCATTTATACTGAATTAACATTTGAGTATATAGTTAAGTTTAATTAGACTAAAGTTCTTCCGAATCTTCCCCTGCTTTCTTCTGTGCAAGCCGAGCATTCTTTTTATCCATTTCGGTCAGATATTTTTTCCTTATCCTGATATTGTTTGGAGTAATTTCAACGTACTCATCATCGGTAATCCATTCAATAGCCTGTTCAAGCGTCAATATTCTTGCCGGTTCAAGACGTATAGCTTCGTCTGCACCTGAAGCGCGCATATTTGTAAGTTGTTTGGTTTTGGTAACATTAACTCTCATATCCATGTTACGGGAATTTTCTCCGATTACCATTCCTTCATAAACTTTTGTGTTCGGTTCAATAAAGAAAACTGCGCGTTCCTGGATTTTCCAGATTGCATAAGCGGAAGCGACTCCTTCTTCCTTTGAAATAATTGCACCCCGCTGCCGTTGAACGATATCGCCTTTATAGGGCTCGTATCCGTGGAAGATTGAATGAATTGCTCCGGTGCCTTTCGTATCAGTAAGAAACTCTGAACGGTAACCAATCAATCCGCGTGTAGGAATCAAAAACTCAAGTCTTGTATTTGAACCGGACGGCAGCATATTTTTCATTTCACCTTTTCTTTTGCCAAGTTTTTCAATTACTACTCCAATAAACTCTTCAGGTACATCAATAATGACATGCTCAATCGGTTCGGCAACAACATCAGCAATCTTTTTAAGTATAACCTGCGGACGGCTAACCTGCAATTCATAACTTTCTCTTCTCATGTTTTCAATCAGAATTGCGAGATGGAGTTCTCCCCTTCCGCTAACTTTAAATACATCTGGCGAATCAGTTATTTCAACACGAAGGCTGACGTTTGACCTTAATTCCCTGCTTAATCTGTCCGCGATATTTCTTGTAGTAACATATTTGCCATCCAATCCGGAGAATGGCGAATTGTTCACCATAAAATTCATTGTAATTGTCGGCTCATCAATATCAACAAAAGGAATCGGCTCCGGCCTTTCAGGATTAGCTAATGTATCACCGATATTTATATCTTCAAATCCAGCAATGGCAGCAATGTCTCCGGCAAAAGCTTCATCAACTTCAGCACGTTTAAGATTTTCAAAAGTATAAAGCTTTGAAATTTTGCCTTGTACTTTAGAATCTTCTTTTGACAACATTACAACTGTCTCTCCAATTTTAATTGATCCTTCATGTACAAGACCAATACCGATTCTTCCTAAGTAGTCATTATAATCTATCGCACTTATAAGCATTCTGAATGTCTGATCAGGATTAACTTTAGGATGAGGAACAGTTTTTATAATCAAATCAAAAAGTGGTTCCAGATTTACACCTTCATCTTCAAGGTTAAGCTGTGCTTTACCTTGTTTTGATATTGCATACACAAATGGAAAATCAAGCTGCTCATCTGTTGCTCCAAGATGTGTAAACAAATCGAATACCTCATCAAGCACTTCATTAGGGCGGGCATCCTTTCTATCAATCTTATTAATTACAACAATAGGTTTCAATCCAAGATCAAGCGATTTTTTTAAAACGAATTTTGTTTGTGGCAAAGGTCCTTCTGCAGCATCAACTAAAAGAAGAACTCCATCGACCATTTTAAGAGTACGTTCAACTTCTCCGCCAAAATCTGCGTGACCAGGTGTATCAACAATATTAATTTTATAATCTTTATATCTAACGCTGGTGTTCTTAGCAAGGATTGTAATTCCTCTTTCCTTTTCCAAAGGATTTGAATCCATCACTCTTTTTTCAACAACCTGGTTATCCCGGAATACTCCGGTTTGCCTTAGCATATGATCCACCAATGTAGTCTTACCATGATCAACGTGAGCTACAATAGCAATGTTTCGAATCTGTTTATAATTGTCCAATGTGTTTCCTTTTTGTTAATAACATTTTAAAAATTCTTTGTTTCTTCAACCTTCACTAAAATTTTCATCATACCTTGAATTCATGATGTGGAGCCTGATCCTTAATACTGAAATAGAGTAAAAGCAAGAGTAAGAGTAAGATTAAAAACAAGAGTAAGAGCAGGAATGAATGCTCACTTTATTTCGGAAAAAACTTAACACTTATTTACGCTACCATTATCCAGCTTCCATTATCCAGTATCCATTATCCAGCTTCCAGAATCAAGTATCCAGCCTCAACTATGTCTTATATTCAGAATGTCTCCGTCCTTTACTAAATATTCTTTGCCTTCTAACCTCCATGTGCCGGCTTCTTTACATTTTGCAAAAGAACCATGCACCATAAAATCATCATAATGAACAACTTCTGCGCGTATAAATTTATTATAAAAATCACTGTGAATTACTCCTGCTGCTTCCTGGGCATTTGCATTTTTCTTAACTGTCCACGCACGGCATTCATCTTCTCCAACTGTAAAGAATGACTGCAATCCTAAAACCTCGTAAGATGATTGAAGGATTTTGTTTAATGCCGAATCTTTTATACCGTATTCATCCATAAAAACTTTTGCATCCTCATCACTCATCGTAGATAATTCTTTTTCAATTTTACCGAAGAACGGAATTAACTTAATCGGGTACTTGACAAAACCTTTTTCAATTTCGCTTAATATCGAATCAACTTTTGAAACGCTGTTCTCATCAAAATTAACACCGATTATCAATGGCTTATTCGTAAGGAACTGGTATGATGATAAAATCTTTTTCTCAGCAGCATCAAATTCAAGCATACGCAAGGGCAATTCCTTTTCAGTCTGCTGGAAACATTTTTCAATCAAAGGTAATTCTTTTTTGGGAAGATCACTTTTAGATTTAAGAACTTCCTTCTTCAACTTTTCAATCCTGCTTTCAAGCATTGCCATATCAGATAATAAAAATTCTGTTTCAAGGAATTGGATGTCTCTAAGCGGATTTATACTTTCTTCGGGATGAGATACGGATTCATCTTCAAACTGCCTGATGACATAAAACAGCGCATCATTATTTCTAACATTGTTAAGAAAATCAGATGTAATTTTAACCTTACCATCTTCAGCAACTCTAAGTCCGGGAGTATCATAAACTTCAATAGTTGCATTAATTTTTCTTTGCGGATTAAAGACAGCAGTTAATTTATCAAGTCTATCGTCAGGAATTTTAACTGTTGAAATATTTGCTTTATCGGAACCGGATGATTGTTCCGATTCGTGTCCTTTTCCAATAGTATGGAATAAAGTTGTTTTACCTGAATATTGTAACCCGACTAATCCAATTTGCATTTAATTCACCATTTAAAATTAATTTTGGTTTTAAATATACTTAATGAAGAAAGAAAAAGTAATTAAACGTAAATGATCAATTTTGAAGTAAAGGAATGGTGCCCGAACACTTACTTATGAAATAATCTGAGTATTCAGCGCAATCTCTTCCAGGATTGATGTTACTTTTAAGCATTCTTCCAACTGACCGTTAAAAACATTTGCTTTACCTTTAACATGAACTTCAAAAGCATAACCTCTTGCTGTTTCGAAAGAACACTTAACGGCTTTTATTAGCTGATCGATTACTTCATCGAAGGTATGCCAGTCATCATTAAACAACAGCACTTTACAAGGTAAACCGACAATTGTTTCCTCATCCTGTTCCGGCTTGTATTGTCCTGTTAAAATCTCTTCATTCATAGCCTAAAAATATGGAAATCCGCTAAGAATATAAACCAAAATTTTTTTCCAATTTCATTATCTGATTTCTGATAGAGATTCGGAAATCTGAAATCCAATCTCTATTTCAGTTATTAGTAAACCTTCAAAAGGATTTGAAATCAAATAATTAGCCAGGAAATACTATGAAATTTTTCAGGAACAATATTAGCTGATAATTAAGTCAATATTTGGAGCATTTAATGAAGAATTTAATCTTATTCGTTTTCTCATTTACATTTAGCTTTCTATTTCTACAGTGTAATGATCAGATTACTCAGTACGAGGGGGATTCTGTAAGGGAGCTATCTACCCAGGAAAAGAAGGTATCAGGTTCAAGCGAGGATTTTGGTTTGAAGTTATTCAGGAAGACAAATGAATTAGAAACAGGTAAAAATATTTTTATAGCTCCCTTAAGTGTTTCTTATGCATTAGGAATGACACTGAACGGTGCAAACGGTGAAACCTATAATGCGATGCTTAATACGCTTGAGCTAAACGGATTATCTCAAAGTGAAATCAATCAATCCTTCAAATCCCTGATGCAGTTACTCACTTCAATCGATCCGAAAGTTAATTTTCAGATTGCAAACTCCATCTGGTATACAAATGATCTGACTGTAAAAGATGAATTTGTATCTGTAAATAAGAATTATTTTGATGCGTTGGTGAAAGGACTGGATTTCAATGATCCTATGGCTGCTAAAACAATTAACAGTTGGGTAAACGAAAACACAAATGGCAAGATACAAGAAATTGTTGAGGATCCTATTAAAAATGATTTAATGATGTTTTTGATTAATGCAATTTATTTTAAGGGAAGCTGGAAATACCAGTTCGATCCAAAATATACAAGTGATGACTACTTTTATCTTTCCGATGGTTCTCAAATCAACTGTAAAATGATGAAGGTAAAAAGCAATTACAAATATTTATCAATGGATGAATGCCAGATTATTGAACTGCCATACGGAGACGGCAATTATTGTATGAATATATTTCTACCAAAAATTGGTTCTGATATAAACTCATTCATTGAAGACCTGACAGCAGATAAATGGAACAACTGGCTTGCTGAAATGAGTGAAACCGAAGTAAATCTTTTCCTGCCAAAATTTACCTTGGAATATAAGCTTGAGATGAAAGATGTACTAAGTGCATTGGGTATGTCTGTTGCATTTACCGGAGATGCTGATTTTACAAGAATGCATGAACCCAGCGAGTTATGCATTGGTGCAGTTAAACATAAAACTTTCGTTGAGATTAATGAAGAAGGTACTGAGGCTGCAGGTGTAACATCTGTAGAAATGGTTAGAACATCAATCGGAGATAATAATAAAGAAGTATTTATGCAGATTAACCATCCATTTGTACTTTTAATAAAAGAGAAAAACAGTAACGCAATTCTGTTTATCGGAAAGATTATCAATCCATCATTAGCAAATTGAAATACCATTATGAAGCTAAATAAATACCTCTTTCTGATTATAGTCTCATTAGTTATGCTTGGGTGCAAAGATAAAATAACTTCGCCAGATTATAGTTCAATTAAAAATCCAAGAGAAAGATGGAAGGCATATGGATTTGCCAAATACACAATAGAACAACAGCGTCTTTGCTTTTGTCCTTTCCGTGGTAATATAGTCTTACTTAAAATTTATGAAGACAATATTGTTGCGGCAAAGCATACAGATAATGAAGATGATGTTAACCAAAACGAAATTCAAATTTATAAAACAGTTGATGAGCTTTTTGATTTTATCGAAACGCTGAAGGACGGAAATGCTGACAGCCTCATCGTACAGTATGATTCTACTTACGGTTATCCAACCAACATCTATGTTGATTTCATTAAAAATGCGGTTGATGATGAACTGTGTTATAATTCTTCTAACTTAAAACCGGTATTATTCAAGGAGAGATCGAAATGAAGAAATTATTTATGTTAATAATAATTGCCAGTTCAATTTCCTTTTCACAATATTACAATGAAAGAACTACAGAGCAGAACTTTGAAAATTCAGAGCTTTATTTTAACAGCTATTTCCTGAATCCTTACGGATTAAGTAACTTTAAAAATTCCACAGTAGGTTTAATTAATGATCCGTTCCTGAATTTATATCTCAATCCTGCAAACATTCCTCAAATGGATAATTCAGATTTTCATTTCTATGTTGATTTCAGAGGTGACAGAACTTCATCTGAAGTTGTTGATGAATATGTTACTCCAAACTATTATACAATGGATTTATATTATCGTCCTTATTACGACAGGCGCTGGATTGTCAATTCAAGGAGTGAACCTGAACCAACTTTTTCATTTGGATTGCTTACATATCCAATAAAGGAATTTACTGACAGGTTGTTTATTGGAGGAACCTACCAGATGATACATCGTAATGAAAAGTTTTATACAATGCCGTACAACATTTATAACTCCCGTTATTTATATGATTCCTTTGGCGCAAAGAATGAAGTTGCTGATATTACAATAATTGACAGGTACTCAGCAAAAGATGAAATGATGAATGAAGGTCATCTGTTTTCTGCTTTCCTGGGATATAAAATTCTTGACAACCTGAATGCGGGAATTTCACTGAGTGGTGTTACTCATTCACGTGAAGGCGGCTATCTGAATTCCAATAAAGATGATTACGGAAATGTGGATAATAATATTTCTGAAAATTCAGAATCGCGTGAACGGAACCAGAACTATCATCATCTTGATTTTTCAGGCGGATTAAGCTATGCTCTTACTTCAAACATCATCCTTGGTTTAAAGCTGGGTATGCTTAGCGGTAAAGCAGATCAGGATTACTCTTCCGGTAACTACTACTTCTATCAATATAAAGAACCGAACGTTACTCCTGAATGGAGTAAGAGTTATTCTAATTCAAATACTGTTCAGAAGTGGAACCAGGATGGTAACGTTAAATATGTAAGCATTAACTTCACCAGAAAACTGAACAATAAAGAAATTCTTGGCTACTATAAATATTCAACTACCAATATCGATTTGGCAACAACTTCGGATATAATTGATACATCCGATTATTCTTCAAGATACATTTATACCTATGATAATACAGTGTACACATATCATGGAAATTCTTTAACAAGAGATATAAGAACCGGAACAGGTACTCGAGAAAATAAAAAGAACGAAGCTGGATTATTCTTCAGATGGAAGCTTACGGAAAATAGTATCGTGTCGCTAGGATTTTATTATCAAAGATCAAAGTCTGATGTAATAAGCAATGAACCAGTTTACGCTTTAAGAACGTCTGATCATCATAGCAATAGCAGTAATCAGAGTTACAATTATGATTACACAATGTATCAATTGGAGCAGAAACGTTTAGAATGGCAATACACCTCAGACTATTCAACATTTCAGGTTCCTATTGTAGCTAATATAAAATTGAGCAATCATTTTTCACTAATGCTTGCAGTCAACAGAGTTCTTGAAGATTGGGAAATAACAGATGTCACAACTGCCTATTTAACAGTCAGGCGCAGGATTGAAAACGGTGTAACAAAAGAAGAAACAAATTTTGGTGAACGTTACACGCAACCAGCGCAAAAGATAACAGAGAATAAAACTGATTTCATTACTAAGCTTGATGTTACTGTTTCACCTGAGTTTAAGATCAGTCTGCTTGTAGATCCTGAATGGGAGCACAATTTCAGAGTAGCGCAGTGGTGGCTAAGTTTTAATGCAGATTTGTAAGTGGAAAAAAGTCAGTCAGTACTTTCAATGGTTTATTAATTATAAGTTGAATATGAAACAATCTTTGGCAACTTTTGCAGTACTTTTATTGATTTTAAATTCCGGTTGCAATATAACTGAAACGGTAGAAGGCAAACCCTGGTTGGATAAACTGATAGATCAGATTAAAAGTGAAAAGGTAACTAATCCCCCGTCTTCAATCTGGAGGTACGAATATAAAGGAAGAATCGTTTACTTCAGACCACAGATTTGCTGTGATCAGTTTAGTTATTTATATGATGAAAATGGAAATATAATTTGCGCTCCGGATGGTGGTTTTACAGGCA
>CAZIDB010000040.1:11348-26577 GCA_964537965.1 uncultured Melioribacter sp.
TTATATGATGAAAATGGAAATATAATTTGCGCTCCGGATGGTGGTTTTACAGGCAGAGGTGACGGACGTTGCCCGGATTTCTTTTCAGAAAGAACAAATGAAAAATTAATCTGGATGGATAAACGAACTCGCTAATAAATTTATTTTTCAGGTGAAATATGAAAAATGCTTTTAAGCTTACTACTATTTTAGTTTTTATATTTATTGGTGGATGCAAAAAAGAATTCCCTACAGAACAAAAAAATATTTTAATTGATGGTGGCTCAATTGCAATTCCAATCGTTTATATGAATTCATTTGAATCTGCCATTGATACAATTGGATGGCAGGGTTTGTATCAATATATGATTGTTGATGATGCTGCTCCTAACTGTGGAAATAAATCATTGAAAATTGGCGGAGGATGTATTTTTCCAACCGCAACGATTGATTTTGATTCAACATTGAGCGGACATTCATATAAATTATCCTGCTGGGGTAAGGTTGGTAAAAATGGTGGAAAGTTATTTTTGACTACATCAGATGATGAATCATTCTCTCCTGCATTTACAACTATTAATGTGACCGATACTGTCTGGACACATTATGTAACAGACACTTCTTTTTATTGCGCTGCAAATAAAAGGCTGCGCCTTGGAATATTTTCCGGTGGAGATAATCCTTCACACATATATGTTGATGGGATTGCAATCGTACAAACTGATTAACTATTTTTGAAATGATATTACTAAAAGAGTAAACATAATGATACCAAACAGGTTAAAATATTTTACAGCGCTTATTTCATTAATGTTTTTAACGTTACAACGTAACGCTGATGCGCAGACATTTGTATCCGATTTTTCAACCGGCAATGATGGATGGACAGGCGATTTTGCAGATTACCCGGTTTCTGATTCGCTCTTTTATGAGCTTCAGTTTTATCGTGCAAAACTTCCCTCTCCACTCGATACAAACCAATTTGCACTGATGATTTCCGGCAATAACCATAGTGATGATTTATTTATGTTCATTAAAAGAAAGATAACCGGTCTTTCACCTAATTCAACTTACCAATTATTTATAAGTGTTGATTTTGCTTCAAAGTATCCAACAAACGCTATTGGCGCTGGAGGTACGCCGGGTGAAGGTGTAAGAATAAAAGCCGGCGCCACATTGATTGAACCTGCAAAAATTATAGCTGACTCATATTACAGGATGAACATTGATAAAGATAATCAGAGTAATCCCGGCGCTGATATGGATACAATCGGTCATGTTGGTGTAACAGATACAACCACTATATTTACAATTATTAACAGGAATAATTCCGGACACCTTTTTACAATTAAAACAGATTCCAAAGGAGAAGTCTGGATTTGCATTGGTACTGATTCCGGCTTTGAAGCTACAACAACTCTTTATTATAAGAAGATTACACTTACATTTAATTCAATTACAAGAATTGATGATAACAAAGCAAATAATTATAAATATGCCATTCACCAAAATTTCCCTAACCCATTTAATAATACTACAACAATTTCTTACTCGCTCGCTCAAAATGGATTTGTATCATTAAAAATTTACAACATCCTTGGCAACGAAATAACAACACTCGTAAGTAAATTTCAACCAGCCGGGAAATATGAAGTTGAATTTTCCGCCGAAGGCGGATCCGCCTCTGGCGGAAATGCAGAAAATCTTCCAAGCGGTTTTTATTTATATGAGATTAAAACCGGTAATTTTTCTGAGTTCAGAAAACTCATTCTGCTTAAATAGAACTTAAGCTTGTAAACTATGTGCGAAATAATTTGCTGCAAGAACAGTTGAATGAATTATCGAACATACATATTTTAAGTTTGGAAAATATTTGATTAGTTAATGACCGGCATGAAAAACATAATTAAGAATAATTATTACAGGATCAGAATTATCCTGATATTCAGTTTCTTTTCATTTACTCTTGTATTAGTCGCATCAAGGATTAGTTATTATTTTGTCAAGGATTTATACCTGAACCAGGTAAGCAAGCAAATTTTCAGCACATCAAAAATTATTGCGGATAACATTAAAGCAAATGATTTGTTTCTTCTTCAACTTGGAATACCAACAGATTATACTTTAAAGGAATTCGATAAAATCACTACACCGTTTATCAGGTTCGGAACAATTAAAAATATTTTTATCTTTGATAAAGAACTGAACGTTTTAATTCATTCTCCGGATAGAAACCTGATTGGTAAAAAAGAAAACTACCTTTTACTTAACAAGAAAGAGATTGACGAATTAAAAAATAAGGAAGCTACTTCATCCCTGCCTTTTCTTGGTGAAGATAAAAAATGGTACCTGTGGGGGTTTTACAGATTTAATGATAACCTTTGGCTTGGAATCCAGGAGAGAGCAGATAATCTTGAAAAGGTTGATGATTTCTCTAAATTGTTTTGGTATATCGGCCTGTCCGGAGTATTGCTTTCAGTCTTTCTTGGTTGGATACTTGCTAAAAACATTACTAAGCCGGTTAATAAATTAGTTGAATTTAGTAACCAGATCGGAAAAGGAAATTTATTTTATAAAAAACCGGGGAAAATCTATGGTGAAATTAAAGTCCTTGCAGATGCTTTAGATAAAATGCGAAATGATTTACAAATGAACCAAAAGGAAAAAGAAGATTTGTTAGCACAGATTGCACATGAAATCAGGAATCCTCTTGGCGGTATTGAG
This sequence comes from uncultured Melioribacter sp., assembly GCA_964537965.1. Taxonomy (GTDB): domain Bacteria; phylum Bacteroidota; class Ignavibacteria; order Ignavibacteriales; family SURF-24; genus SURF-24. Next base: position 14,052 of record CAZIDB010000040.1, read on the forward strand.
CTATTAGCAAATCTTACAAAGGAAGATTTACTACAGGGAAAGGTAAATCCTGATTACTTAGATAGAATTTTAAAAGAAGTAGGCGGATTAAAATCATTAATAACAGCATTCCTGAATTACAGCCGGCCGGTGCTTACAGATGTAAAAGTTATTGATCTTGAGGAAATGTTTAAAGAAATGAATGAATCATACAGGAAAGATCTTGCTGATAAAAACGTTGCTCTGCTGCAAAACATTGAATTGAAGAAAATTTATTTTGATTACAACCATCTCAAGCGGATTTCGGAAAACCTTATAAAGAATGCAATTGAATCATGCCCGGTTAACGGAGTAATTGAAATAAAATCTTTCCATGAAGACGGTAATCTTAAAATAGCTGTTACCGATAATGGAAATGGTATAGATATAAATGACCGGGCAAAATTGTTTGAACCTTTCTTTACAACAAAAAAAGACGGAACCGGGTTAGGTCTTGCTATAAGTAAAAAACTATGCAAAGAAAATAATGCAGATATTATTTATTCCGAAAATTTTCCCAGGGGAAGCATTTTTACAATAACAAAAAGTGAAAATTAAATGGAACATGTTTTTGTAATAGAAGATAACGAAGCGATGAGGCTTGGAATTGTTGAAAGCCTGAAAAGAGAAGGTTACTTTGTAACTGCCTTTGATAACGGACCGGAAGCAATAGAAAATTTCAAGCTTAGCCACGCATCTATTGCAATAATTGATTTGAAGATGGAACCGATTGATGGAATCGAAATACTAAGACAGCTAAAAGAAATTAATAATCAGCTGGAAGTATTAATGATATCTGCTTACGGTACTGTAGAAATTGCGGTTTCAGCTATAAGGTTAGGCGCATTTGATTTTCTTACTAAACCATTTTCACCGGAAGAATTAAGACTTAGAGTTAACCGGATTGCCGTTAAACTAAAACAGGAAAGAATAATTGATGATCTGCGTGAACAGAACAAATTATTAACTGATGAATTGTATTCCGGTTTTGATGAACTGATAGGTAACTCTGCTGAGATAAAGAAGATATTTTTGCTTATAGAACAAGTATCAAAAACAGATTCCACTATAATTATCCATGGTGAAAGCGGTACCGGAAAAGAATTAGTCGCTCACGCAATTCATAAAAAAAGTGATAGAAACGAAAAACCTTTTATCAAAGTTAATTGCGGAGCGCTGAACGATAACCTCCTTGAGAGTGAATTGTTCGGACACGAGAAAGGATCATTTACCGGAGCTATTAAGCAAAGAAGAGGAAGATTTGAACTTGCAGACGGCGGCACACTTTTCCTTGATGAAATCGGTGATATTTCACTTGCTATGCAGGTAAAATTATTAAGAGTTTTACAGGATGGCGAGTTTGAACGCGTCGGCGGAGAAACCAGCATTAAGACTAATGTCAGAATTATCTCTGCTACAAATAAAGATTTAAAGATGCTGATTAAAGAAGGAAAATTCCGGGAAGATTTATATTACAGACTTAGTGTTATCCCGATTGAAATTCCATCGCTAAGGAACAGAATGGAAGATATACCATTACTTGCAGAATATTTCCTGCAAAAATGTTCGGCAAAAAACAAAAATATTTCCAAACGGATTTCACAAGCGGGAATGAATAAACTTATAAATTATAACTGGCCGGGAAACATCCGTGAACTTGAAAACTTTATAGAACGCTTATACGTAATTTCTCCAGGAGATAAAATTGAAGATAATCTGATTATTTTGAATCCGGACAATGCTTTAGCAGGTTCTCTAAATAATTCTTTTCCTCTTGAAGAAGCAGTAAATATATTTGAGAGAAACCTGATTATTGATGCAATGAAAAAATCCGATGGAGTTAAAAACCGGGCTGCCAAACTTCTTGGTATAGGTACAAGTGTTTTATATTATAAATTAGAAAAGCATGGTTTATTATGAAGATAGATCAATTGAAAAAATATTTATTAGGAATTTTACTTCTGTTTACTCACCCTTTGTATAGTCAAAATCTTTTATCATTAGAGGTCTCAGCAAACAGGATAAGAAAACAAATCTCTGCTGATAATGTGAAGCTTGATTCATTGAATAAAATTCTAAATCAAAAAGTAGATGTGATCAATAATGAAAAAAATAAGTCACCTCAGGATAAGAATAAAATCTCCGGTTTGATGGCAAATTCAATTACATTAACAAACCAGATTGAGAAGATACAAAAGAGTATTTCCAGCCAGGAAGAAAACCTTGCATCTTTGGAAAAAAAATTGTTCCGCTCATATTCAGGAACAATTGATTCGCTTACTGAGTTATTAAACAAGGCTAAATCCAAATCAACTAAAGATGAATTAACGGAACAGATATTTCGTCTGCGTGAAAGAAGACTTTTATTAGCACAGGGAAAGTTAAAACTACAATACAATCCCGAAAATATTCTTGGAATTGATTCAAAATCATTTACTTCTGAAATTGAAAAAAAGAGAATTGAAGAATATTTAACTAATGCTTATGCAGAGGTTAATACTCAATTGAATGAAATAACTTTTAAACTTAATGAGATAGAAAAGACAATCTCATTACAGAAAAAAGCTGCAAGATTTTTAGAACAAACCGAAGGTGAAAATGAAATTAAGTCCGCCACAAGAACTTCAAATCGTACTGTTTCATCTGCATATAGTGATAACTCGCGTGATGACGCCACAACTGCTCTTTCTGAAAAATCTGTTTTAAGTTACAACCGGATGATAAATCAGCTTGCCTTTCTTGAACCTTCTCTTATTAAATCAAGGCAGGATTATTCGTTAGGAACAATTAAAAAGAATTTTCAGCTTAAAGATTATAAGAACTTGCTGAATGACGTAAAACAGCTTCTTACTGAATACAAATCTTTGCTTTCAAACAAAATCAACTCATTTAAATGATTTTAAAACCTTTAAGCGCAATTGTAATTTATCTTTGCCTGCAATTTACTTTCTTCTCAGATTTTTATGCCCAGTTTTCCTTTAACGCAAATAGTGAATTTGGTTATTACAAAAACGCGGGAAGCGGTGTATTGAAAAAGAATGATCTTATTACCCGCGTTGACTTAAGAGGTAAATACGAGTACGAAATTGATGAGAATTATTTTGCCGCTTCTTTAAGTATTAAACCTGAAGTTTATGGATTTAAAGATAATCTGAACGGAATTAAAATAAACGGGAAAGGAAGTTATTATGATAATTCAGAACTCATGACCTGGGGTATAAATTTTAGCGCACAGAAAAACATATTTAATTCTTCGGAACTTGATATAAATACGGACCTTATCTTTTTAACTTCAGATTTTTATTTTGGCTCAAATGAAAAATTACCTTTTCATTTAACCGCCGGTTATGCTTATCAAAGTTACAACTACTCTTCAAAGAAAAATTTTGACATTATCTTTCTTGACAACAGGTATGAGGATTTACTATTTGAGGATATTAATTTTTTCAGTGGATTATACCTTGAAAGATTTTTGATCTCTAATAAAACAAATTCTCTTTCTTCAAGCTTTTTAGACAAAAACAAAGGTTGGCGTATCGGGCCGCAGTTTGGAATTAATTATCTACAATCCTTTCTTGTAAGATGTGAGTATCGAATCTTGTTTCACTTTTCAGATATAACAAAAGCAACTTCATTTGAACAAAACTATAAATTGCTCACAGGTGTAAATCTTTCAGAAGACTTCTCATTATTTATTCTTTTGGATTATTACATTAAAAATCTAAAACTGACGAAGGACTTCGCACGGGTTAGAGAAATTATCTACTCACCGATGAATTCTGAAAACCGTTTTTATGTTAAGCTATTATACGATCTGAATGAAAACCTTGGAGCTTACGCAAGGTATGGTTACGGCAAAGAAATACTTGATTACTTTGATTCATATTTAGAAGGGTGGAATCTTGTACTCGGTTTGGAACTGAATTATTGATTGTTGCCTGAATGACTTTATTAAGTCCTTCTTATTTGTTTTTCTTTTGACCTATCTTTATATTTTTGATGAATCTTAATTCTTTTTAACTGGAGGAAAAATGAAAATAGCAGTATGTATAAGTCACGTACCGGACACTGCTGCAAAAATTGTAATTGGACAAAACGGTAAAGAAATTGATCCAAACGGTGTTACTTACATTATAAATCCATATGATGAATTTGCTCTTGAAGAAGCATTGAAGACTAAGGAAAAAGTTGGTGGTGAAGTTACGGTTATTAGTATCGGAACTGATTCCAATAAAGAGACTATACGTAAAGCTTTAGCAGTAGGAGCTGATAACGGAATTTTAGTAAAGTCAAACAGCGATAGAGATTCCCTTGGAGTTGCTAAAGCGCTTGCAGATGAAATTAAATCACTCGGTTCTGAATTAGTATTCTTTGGCAAGCAATCTGTTGATTATGACAGCTCAGTTGTCGGACAATTAACTGCTGAATTGCTTGGATTTAATTGTGTTTCTGTTGTAGTTGATTTTAAAATCGACGGTAATAAAATTATTGCTGAGAGAGAAATTGAAGGCGGCCGGGAAGTAGTTGAAACATCGCTACCTGCTGTTATCACGGCTCAGAAAGGATTGAATGAACCAAGATATGCTTCACTTAAGGGAATTATGGCTGCAAAGAAGAAGACCATTGAAGAAAAAACTGCGACAGATTATCAGAACTCAGTTGAGGTTTTATCTATGAAAAAACCTGCTATGAAACAGGCAGGAAGAATCCTAGGTACGGATAAATCTGTTGTACCTGAATTAGTTCGCTTATTAAGAGAAGAAGCAAAAGTAATCTAACACAAGGAAATTAAAAATGGCAAATAAAATTTTAGTATTTATTGAACAAAGAAACGGTTCGGTAAAAAAATCATCATATGAAGCCTGCAGCACTGCGGCAAAACTTGCTAAACAATTAAATTGTGACATTGAAGCGGTTTGCATTGGAAACGATGTAGAGAATTTAGAATCAATCGGTAATTTTGGTATAGCAAAAATTGTTCACTATAAAAATGAAAAGCTTCAGAATTACTCATCCAGCGCTTATGCAGATATATTAGCAGAGCATTTTAATTCTTCCGGTGCGGATGTTTTAGTAATATCAAACTCTTCACTTGGAAAGGACCTTGCGCCCTTTGTAAGTGTAAAGTCTAATTCCGGATTATTAATTGACTGTATCAATTTATCTGTTGCTTCAAATGATATTGTTGCTGTACGGCCGGTGTTTGCAGGTAAAGCATTAGTTGAATGCAAAATAAATTCTTTAAAAAAAATATTCACTTTGCGTCCTAACGTATTTGGTTTGAATGAAACTGAGAAGGTACAAACCCAGGTTGAGTTAAAAAATGTTGATAATCCTAACCTAAAAACAAAAGTTATTGAAATAAAAAAGTCTGAAGGTAAACTTGATGTTGCTGAAGCAGATATAATTGTTTCCGGTGGCAGAGGCATAAAAGGACCTGAAAATTTCAATATGATAGAAGAATTAGCCGGTGTTTTAGGCGGCGCTGTAGGTGCATCCAGGGCTGTTGTAGATGCAGGATGGAGACCTCATAGTGAGCAGGTTGGTCAAACAGGGAAAACTGTTTCTCCGAATTTGTACATTGCAGTTGGAATTTCAGGTGCAATCCAACATTTAGCCGGTATGTCTTCCGCAAAATATATTGTGGCAATAAATAAAGATAAAGATGCCCCGATATTCAGCATTGCAGATTATGGAATTGCCGGTGATCTTTTTGAAGTGCTTCCTGCATTAACAGAAGAAATAAAAAAAAGGTTTTAGTTGAATAAAATTCAGGTTGAAATACTAGGACTTTCGTCTACTCCGTCAGCAGGTGGGGCGTATGCAATTTTATTAAAGGAAGTTTACGGAAACCGTAGACTTCCTATTATTATCGGTGCATTCGAAGCACAGGCAATTGCATTGGAAATGGAAGGAATTAAACCTCCAAGACCATTGACGCATGATTTGCTTAAAAATGTAATCGATAATCTTGGTGGTACTGTACAGGAAGTATTGATAGATGAACTTAAAGACAATACCTTTTTTGCAAAAATCATAATTGATATTTCATCGCTTACAAATGATATAGATAGCCGTCCAAGTGATGCAATTGCTCTTGCGGTACGAACTCAGTCCCCAATTTTTGTAAATGAAGAAGTGATGAACACAGCGGCTTTTTTACCGGCATCGGAAGACGATCAATTTGAAAATATTGAGGAAGATGCACCTGAACAGGAACCTGAAGAAAACTCGAAGCAAAACATTCCACAGTCTAAAGAATCAAAGATTGCAGCTTTACAAACACAGTTGAGAGAAGCAGTTGAAAAAGAAGATTATTTAAGAGCAGCCAAGCTGAGGGATGAAATTCAGAAAATAACCGACCAGAATTAATTAAAAGCTTTCTTCCCTATTTCGCATTCTAAGCACTTATCCCGCGAACAATAATTACGGAATAGCTCAAGCATACCCTGCGAATAAATACTTTTCTTCCAGGCATCGTGCATATTAAGCATCTCGGAAATATTTTTAACTATTGAATTGTCTTCTCTTTGAATGATTGTAGAGTATACAATAAGAATTTTTTTAGATAGATCCTGTTTGCCGAATACATCAAAATAAACCGCGAAGAATGGTATAACGACATTAACAATTATGTCATCAGCCCGCATTCCGCCTATAAAGAATTTTAAACTTGTGTTGGAAGATTCACCGACAGTGTAATGGTTTTTCCAGTAACCGTCTGCTTTAACAATAAACGCAGAACGAAGAGCATTTATGAGTGTTTCAGGTTTATGAATAGCGGTTATTTTATTTAACAGCAATTCAATAAAATTCTCTTTAATAATTTTATGGACAAGGAAAGTTCCGCCTGCAACTCTGATTGTCGGAAAATTCTGCGGCCTGAGTTTGGCAAAATTCCAAAGAGAATTATCAAACATTCTGCCGTCATAATCATTTTTAATTTCATTCCACTTTTCTTCAAGCTTGTTCAGATAATCCTGGTCACCATCATCAAGTTTTGTAAAACCATCATTAAAGAAACCGGCAACTTTAATCAACAGAGTATTTATAACGTCAAGCAAATCTTCCCGTGCGGAATATTTTTTAATAACATTTATATTAGCTGCCTGTGACAGATGAATCATTATTTTTTTATTCTTGGAGTAACCAAGCGCTTCAAACAGACTTTCATAAAAGAGTTGCTGCCACAATTCTTTTTCCTGGAAGTCCTGGTATGAAAATACTCTTGAAATAAAACTTTGGTTCAAATCATAACGAATAACAGGTTCTTTCAGGTTTAACTCTCTTACAAAAGCCAATTCCTTTAACCTGAAAAACATCCTGTCGCATTTCTTCCTTAACCGTTCAATTCCTAACTTTTTTACAAATTCCGATTGCAGATTTATATCAGTGCTTTTCAGATAATTACTGCATTTTATTTTATTCACACTACCAGCGGTTTTCCTGTTAATTTGTATTATTAATTCTTCAAGCTTTGATTTCTCGATATATTCGGAAAGGCATACAGTCGGAATTTTCCTTCCGTCCTTACTGTAAACATTAGGTATATGTTCTTTATTGAAAAGAGATACCTGAAGAATAACGCGGTTATATTTTTTATCAAGGTTGTGTCCATGTGCTTTCCAGTCAGTAACAGACGTATCCAATTCAACATCACCTACAAATATAAGATTACCAATTCTTATCTTAGCATTTGAAAAGTCCGGGCCTCCGTATTCAACATTCTCAACCCCAATATTATAAATTTCAACCTGGCTACCGTCGATGGTTTTAATATTTTTAATAAAAGATTGGTTCTTCCAGATACTGGATAAAACCTCTTCCCTAACCTTTACATTTTGATTCATATTAAAATCAATGGATGTTATTCCGGGTAAACCGGAATTAAATGATCAAAAAAAATAAAATGATTAAAAAACCTTAAATGCCTAACAATTCTAATACTTCGGAATTTAACCTTCTCATTTCCAATTTAATTTTCTTTCCGAATTCAGTTGTTTTATCTATATACAACAAAGCACGGCTGATGTTTATTAGAAAGTTAATATTATTTTTTTCAGAAAAAGTTTTTACTACTTCCTGCAGACTACCACCTTGAGCTCCAACTCCAGGTAAAAGTACAAATAAATCTTTAAAAGAAGTAATGTTATCCTTAAGTTCTTCTAGATTAGTGGCCCCAAATACAATACCGCAATTTTTATTCGCATTCCAGTCATTAACACTTTCAATTACTTTTTGGAAGAGATAAGTCCCACCGGATAATTTTTGCTTTTCAAAATCTGCCGAGCCTTTATTTGATGTAAGAGCAAGAATAAAACTTAGTTTATCATTATAATTCAAAAAAGGCAGCAATGAATCGTGCCCCATATAAGGATTTAAAGTAACAGCATCAAAATTGAAATAATTGAAAATCGATAAGGCATACATATCGCTCGTGTTGCCAATATCTCCGCGCTTTGCATCCGCAATTACAAGCACATCATCCGGAATAAACTCAAGCGTCTTTAACAGGTTATCAAATCCTGCAGCGCCGTCTTTTTCATAAAAAGCAAAATTGATTTTATAAGCAGCAGCCAATTCAGCAGTGTTATCAATTACAATCCTGTTGAATTTAACAATCGGATTTTCTTCTGAATGCAGGTACATAGGAATTTTGGAAATGTCTGTATCAAGCCCAACACAGATATGATTCCCCATTTTTAATCTTGTTAATAATTTTTGCTGCGCATTCATATTATGTAAATTGTTTCCTGTTTTTATAAATATTTGCTGCTATTGCAATAAGAAATACATTAACCAACAATGAACTTCCTCCGTAGCTTAGAAACGGAAGCGGAAGCCCAACCACTGGCATTACACCAATTGTCATTCCGATGTTTATAAGAAAGTGAAAGAACATCAGAGCAAGAATTCCGATTACAACTAAGCTAAGAAATTCATCTTTAGCTTTGGCAAAATATGATATCTTTAATAACCGAATGAAAATTACTAAGAATAAAATTAAAATAACAATACTGCCTATAAATCCGAACTCTTCCCCAATAACACAAAATATAAAATCTGTCCATTGCTTTGGAATAAAACGTAACTGAGTCTGGTTCCCTTCCAAAAAACCTTTACCAAATAAACCGCCTGAACCAATAGCAACGCGCGCCTGAATTACATTATAACCTGCTCCCAAAGGATCTGCATTAGGGTCCATAAAAGTTTCTATTCTTCTTTGCTGATGGGGACTTAACGCATTATAAATGGATTCAAAGAAAAAGCCAGCGGCAAGATTTATAACAAACACCGAAGCGCTCAGAAAATAATTTCTTTTAAAATAAACAAGCAGAACCAATACCAGCACCAATGCAGCTATAAAAATTATTGTTCCAAAAATTGAGGAAAGAATTACGATGAAAGGTGATATAACAAGAAACAAACCAAACATACTTATTCCCTTCCAGAAAATCATGAAGAGAATAATTGCCATAAATACAAACGCAGTTCCCATATCCGGTTCAAGAAGAATTAGACCGACAGGAAACATTCCTATCATCAAAGCTATAGCAATATCTTTAAATGAATCTATGTTTATCTTTTCTCTGCTTAGGAATGAAGATAGTAAAAGGATTGTAGCAATCTTAGCAAACTCTGAAGGTTGAAAACCCATTGAGCCAAATTCAAGCCAGCTTCTTGAGCCGTAGACTTTTTTACCAGCAACTAAGACAACTATTAAAAGTAAAATTGAAAACACGTACGAAGGTAATGCTAAAAATTGCAGGAACCTTGAAGGAATAAAATATACAATTACAAATACAATCAATGCGAGGATAGCCGAGTACAGTTGTTTCTGGAAAGTGCCGGCGGCTTCAGGATTATTTGAGGTTGCGCTGTAAATTGCCATTAATCCAAAAATCACTAGTAAAAATGCGGAACCAATTAAGGCTATATCAAATTTATCTTCAAATTTATATTCTATTTTAGAAGCCCGCTTGAACAACTTTTCCCTCAGCCGAATCTGATTTTATTTTTGGTGTAACTTTATTCTTAAGGTACTCTTGTATTACTGCTTTTGCTATTGGCGCTGCCCAGGTAGCACCGAAACCTGCATTCTCTACAAATACTGCTACTGCAATTTTGGGTTTATCAAAAGGAGCAAAGCCGATAAACCAGGCATGATCATTACCATGCGGGTTCTGTGCTGTTCCGGTTTTTCCTGCAACTTCGATACCTGGTAATCTTACAGATGTTGCTGTACCCGCTCCATTTACAACAAGGAACATTCCCTGCTTAACTATATCCAAAGTTCTCTGGCTCACCTTAGTATCAATTGGATTAAATTTGAATGGGACTAATTTTTTATTTGCATCAAGATAACCTTTAACAAGATGCGGAGTAAAACCTTTACCGTTATTAGCAATAAGCGCTGTATAGTTTGCAAGCTGCAAAGGAGTAACACTTAATTCACCCTGCCCTATACCAAGGCTTACAACAAATCCTTTTGTCCAACCATTCTTACCGTATCTTTTATCATAATATTCCGATGAAGGTAGTATACCCGGTTTCTCTTCAATAATATCAATGCCGGTTTTATGACCAAAGCCAAATCTTCTTCCATATTCAGCCCATTTATCAAGTCCAATTCTTAAAATCAATTGGTAAAAAAATGAATTACAGGAATGCTCAATAGCGTGGATAACATTTAATGATCCATGATTTCCGCCATGGCATTTAAAGAATCTTCCGAAATAAAAACCGCCTCCGCAATAAAGTGTAGTATTCTCATCAATAATACCTTCTTCAAGGGCAGCAATAGCAGCAAGAATTTTAAAAGTTGAACCTGGCGGATTAACAGACAGTGTTGCCCTGTTGAACAAAGGTTTTTCCGGATTGGTATTTAAGTCTGTCCATATATCTTTAGAAGTAACAGTAGTAAAATTATTCAGGTCAAACTGCGGTGAACTTACAAAAGCCAATATTTCACCAGTTTCAGGTTCAATTGCAACTAATGCGCCGGTTTTACCTTCAAATCCTTTTTCAGCAACTCTTTGCGCATCTGCATCAATTGAGAGAACAAGGTCTTCACCTTTAATTGAATTGATATCTTTTGCACCTTCCTGGAATCTGCCAATCTCTTTTCGTTTTGAATCAACAAGAATAAATTTTTTACCTTTAATTCCGCGAAGATATTTTTCATAAGTTTTTTCGATTCCCGTGTTGCCGATAAAATCACCCATCTGGTAATACTGATCCTGTTCCATCTGTTTTTTAGAAACTTCTTTTACATAACCAAACAGGTGAGATCCCTGAACACTATCTACATAAGATCTTTCAAGTTCAATTGTATAACTTACACCGGGAAGTTTCTCAGCATTTTCTTCAATCCATGCAACAACCGGAAAGCTTACATCTCTTTGAACTCTGATCGGGATGTAGGGTGAAAAAGTTCTGTTATTTTTCAGAATCTTATCTACAAATCCGGGCTCGGCATTCAGCATAGTTTCGATATACTTATTCAACTTTCTGTTGTAAAACTGTGGTGTTATAAGCAATGTGAAAGATGGTTTGTTATTAACAAGCAGGTTCAGATTTCTATCGTAGAATGCACCACGTAGCGGGGTCTGCACTATCTCTTTTATACTGTTTTCGGCTGATTTGTCATTGTAAGAATCGTACTTTACTATCTGCATCTGGAAAAGCTGAAACATAAAAATTACGAATACACCAACAACAAGTACGAAAATAATTCTTCTTCTTAAATCTGTTCCTATATTGTCACTCATAGTTAAACAAAAACTTTCTTAGACGAAAAAACAACAACCGGCAGGGCAATAACGGCAGAATATAAAGCAGGCAATATTCCCTGCTGGAAAAATAAGACAATTAAATTCTGTTCAAACTCCGGAGTAGAGAAAAATGAATATACGATGGAATCCACAGTACCTATGATTAGTACGATTGCAAGAAACATAAACGATTTTAAATTGAAGTCCATCTTATTCTCATTATAAAAATAGCCGGTTAAAAATCCGCATAATGTTTTGGAAAACGCTGCACTTCCAATAACGCCACCTGAAATAATATCAAACAGGAGCCCTAATGTAAAGCCCATAATTGTTCCTTTAAGCTGACCGGCACTCAAAGTAAAGAAGACTAATAAAATCAGGATCAAATCAGGTGCAATCTGCCTGTAAGATAAAAACGGAATAAGCGTTATCTGGATGATTACCAAAAGTACAAAGACAAGTAAAGTTTTAATATAAAACGAGGTCATCATTTTTTGTCAATCAAATTTAATTCAATATTATTTTTCTGGTAACTCTGAACAAGACCAATTACAAACACGTTTTCTATACGGATTAAATCCACATATGGTTTTACAATAACATTATTAAATAAACCGGTTTTATCTCTGTTTCCACCAGCTACAACACCAACAGGAATTGAGGGTGGAAATCTAGAACTAAAATCTGAAGTTACAATCCTGTCACCGACTTCCATATCAAAAGTTTTAGGAACA
>CAZIDB010000041.1:0-9558 GCA_964537965.1 uncultured Melioribacter sp.
AATATAACCGACACCGATAAATGCAGGGCTAACAGCAGGTGAACTTAAAAGCATTCCACCTTGAGCAACAGCCTGAGGAACAGTTTCCGGAGATTTATTTACTAATTCCTGGTTACGTGAAAAGAAGATTGTATTCTTTGTAAAAGCAATAAAGTGTTCCCACGAAGCGGCAAAGAATTTAAATTGTCTTAACACTTCTATTAAAGCACCAACGCCCATCATCTGGAATAAGAACTTTGCACCCGATCCACCAGCTCTTCCTGCTTTATGAATTTCTGATGCAGCTACAGATTCAGGAAACGGAAGTTCTGCATCTTCAACCATCACTCTTCTTAATAATGCAACGAACATAATACCAAGAATACCGCCGGCAAACATAATTGCTGTTGCCTGTACATAATGCGAGAACGAACTGAAGTCGTTAGACCATAATCCTGAAATGTAAAAAGCCGGGATAGTAAATATTGCGCCGGCAGCTACTGATTCACCAATTGAACCAACAGTACGAACAAAATTCTCCTCGAGAATGGAGCCTTTCATTAATTTAAGAATTGCCATCCCAATAACTGCAGCAGGATATGTTGCAGCTATTGTCATTCCTGCTTTTAAACCCAAGTAAGCATTTGCTGCTCCTAATACCACAGCCATAACCAAACCGATAATTAAACCACGTATAGTAAATTCAATCATGTTTGTTTCCGGTGAGACAAATGGTACAAACTTTTTCTGCTCTGCCATTATTTCTCCTTTTGAATATGAGTACTAAATTTTATCTATTATGTTAAAAATTTGCCTGCAATATAAGTATGTTTTTTAAGCTGTTCAACCACTATTTTCGATCGTAAAAAACTATATTCCATGGTAAATAGTGATTACTTTTGAACCTGGGATTTATCCTCTTTCTTATCCTTGTAGATACTGTCCCTGCCAAGTCGTTCTTTTTTATCCACCCATTTGTCAATCTTCATTACAATCAAAGTAAAGATACCAAGACCTATCAATAATAAAATAGTAACAACAATAAAAACGATTGTGTAAAGGCTCATTTCATTAGTCCTTGTTAGAAAAATTATTTTAGAATTCCATATTTCTCATACCGATATGACAGATTGCAAAATCATATTTCACGGGATCAACCGGATCATATTTTTTCAGGTTTTCAGTTATCTCTTCTGCCATTAACCAGGAAGCAGTTTTGCGTGTTGTTAGTTTCAATTCTTTACAAATTCGTGCAACGTGTGTATCCACAGGAATTACTAACTGGCTTGTAGAAATCTCACTCCATAATCCAAAATCGAGTTCATCTTTTCTAATCATCCAGCGTAAAAACAGATTCATCCTTTTACATGCACTTCCCTTTAACGGATCAGGAAACATAAATTTCAATCCGGCGGTTATCAAAGTTTCATCAGAACAATGAGAACATAAATTGATTAAATTAACTACAAAACTTGAAATGGAATTTTTAAGGTTCTTCTCATCTTCAAAATAGTAAAGAAGGAAGAGTTGCTTAATACTGCCGTAATTCAAAATAACTTTATTCAGTATTCCAAAAAGTGAAATGATATCCTTGTCTGTATAAAATCTATGCTTAAGATCTTTAAAATATTTATGATCTTTCCTGCCGAAGTTCTGAATAAATTCATATGGATGACGTGTAATACTCTTCTCCAAACCGGTAAGTGTATTCAATATTTGTTTTATATTTCCGTAAGCAAATACTGAAGCGATAAAAGCTGTAAGTTCAATATCTCTTTCATCATTAAACTTATGCGGCAACTCCAGGGGATCAGGAGAAAGTCTTTCCCTGCAGAAGAAATGATAATGGTAATCTAATTTTCGTTTAAGAGATAGATTCATTTAGATTGAATAATTTTTTGCATTTCCTGAATAGCTTCCTTCAGCCCAACAATTACGGCTCTTGCAAGAATGGCATGACCAATGCTCACTTCGTCAATTTCCGCAACCTGAATCATCTGCTTCATATTAATATAATTAAGGCCGTGGCCTGCGTTTACTCCCAGCCCTAATTTTTTCGCATGCTTAGCCGCAAGTCTAACTCTGTCCAACTCATCAAACTGATCTTCTTCTGAAACAGCATTTGCAAAAGTACCGGTGTGAATCTCAATAAAATCCGCATTGATTTCAGCAGCAGCATTTATCTGGTCAATATCCGGTTCTATGAACAAAGAAACAGCAATTTCAGCTTTGTGCAGTTCTTTGATAGCGGAAGATAATCTTTCGATGTCATCTATTACATTTATTCCACCTTCCGTAGTTAACTCCTGGCGTTTTTCCGGAACGATTGTAGCTAACTCCGGTTGAACATCGCAGGCAATTTTAATAATCTCCGGTACTGCTGCCATTTCAAGATCAAGCTTGGTTGTAATCAGTTCCCTTAATAAACGAACATCTCTTTCGTTTATGTGTCGCCTGTCTTCTCTAAGGTGTACAACAATACCATCAACACCAACCTGCTCTGCCAACAATGCGGCAGTTACAGGGTCAGGCTGGGTTTCACCTCTTGCATTTCTTAATGTTGCAACGTGATCGATATTTAAACATAACCTCATAATTATTTCTCCTATTTCCCAATTAAATTAAATAAAGATTCAATTCCTGCTCCAAACTCATTTGCACGAAATCTAATTACTGAAAACAAATCAATAAAAAATATTAATTCGAAGTGTAAAATAACGCCGTATAAAATTGTTCTTGTTTTTATAGCAATAATTCCTAAAATTATTCCGCCGGCAATAGCGCTAAAAGTCTCAATAGCCGGTTTACCGTTATGTAAAATAACGAAAGGAATTGTTTGAATAAAGACAGCATACCAACCAAATTTTTGTTCTAAACCGAACAGCATATATCCCCGCCATAAAAATTCCCAGGCAAAGATGTAACCAAACAGTATCAATTCAAAAACAATAAACCAGTTCCAGTTGTATTTCGCTTCAAACAAAACGGGATGAGTTAAACTTATTGACTCAATGGAAGTGATGAACCAGGAAATTACCAGGATTAACAATAATGCTGGCAAAAGATATTTCCATCTGTCATAAACTTGAATGGATTTTATGCCATACTGTTGTAGTTTCTCTTTAAAAATGAATTTGATTATAAGCCATGGGAAAATAAAGAAGCAGCAAAAGTCGCCAACAATCCAATAAAGATTTTCACATAAACTAATAACCGAAGTTTCGCCGGTCAGATTTTGGACTTCAGAGCGAAAGAATTCTCTTGAAACGTAGTAGTAGGATATTGTCTGGAATACAAGGATACTGACCAGAATTATTACAATCTTCTTATCTAATTTTTTAAGTTCAGCAATAATTTCAGAAAGCCATTTCTTCATAATAAAGAATTTTGTCCTCGAATAATCCATAACACAGCAGTTCTAAATTAAAGATTATCTCAATAATTTTTTTAACTTCTTGACAAATTTTTGCAACTTTTATAATTTAGCACTTGTTAAATGAGAGTGCTAACAAAAAGATAATTTCTAATAACATTAAAATCAGGAGGCTTAAATGGCAAAATTTAAGATTCAACCTCTCGCAGACAGAGTTATTGTTAAAGCTGCTGAGGCTGAAGAAAAAACAAAAGGTGGAATCATTCTACCAGATACTGCAAAAGAAAAACCTATTGAAGGTACCGTAATAGCTGTTGGTTCCGGGAAACAAACTGATGACGGTAAAGTTATTCCTCTTACTGTAAAAGCAGGAGACAAAGTTCTTTATGGCAAATACTCAGGAACCGAAGTCCGGGTTGATGAAGAAGAATATTTAATTATGCGCGAAAGCGATATTTTCGGTATAGTAACAAAATAAGTGAGGTAAAAATGTCAGCAAAATTAATTGAATATAATACAGAGGCACGCGATGCCTTGAAAAAAGGTGTGGATAAATTAGCTAACGCTGTTAAAGCTACTTTGGGTCCAAAAGGAAGAAATGTAATTCTTGAAAAGAAATTCGGTGCGCCTACAGTAACAAAAGATGGCGTAACAGTAGCAAAAGAAATTGAATTAGAACACCCGATTGAAAATATGGGTGCTCAGATGGTTCGCGAAGTTGCTTCAAAAACCAGTGATGTTGCCGGTGACGGAACAACAACAGCTACTGTTCTTGCCCAGGCAATCTACAGAGAAGGTTTAAAAAACGTTGTTGCCGGTGCTAATCCTATGGATTTGAAAAGAGGAATTGACCTCGCTGTTACGAAAGTTATTGAATACCTGAAATCAATCAGCAAAAATGTTGAAGATAGAAATGAAATTGCACAGGTTGGAACAATCTCTGCCAACAACGATAAATCAATTGGTGATTTAATTGCACAGGCAATGGATAAAGTTGGTAAAGACGGTGTTATTACTGTTGAAGAAGCAAAAGGTATGGATACCGCACTTGATATAGTTGAAGGTATGCAGTTCGACCGTGGTTACATCTCTCCTTACTTTGTAACCAATGCAGAATCAATGGAATCAGAACTCGAAGATCCTTACATCCTTATCCACGATAAAAAAATCTCCGCAATGAAAGATCTTCTTCCTATACTCGAAAAAGTTGCACAACAAGGAAGAGGTTTATTAATCATTGCAGAAGATCTTGAAGGTGAAGCTCTTGCAACTCTTGTTGTAAATAAATTAAGAGGAACCTTAAAAGTTTCTGCTGTTAAGGCTCCTGGATTTGGCGACAGAAGAAAAGCAATGTTAGAAGATATTGCAATTCTTACAGATGGTACCGTTATTTCTGAAGAACGCGGATTCAAATTAGAAAATGCTACTCTTCAGTATTTAGGTCGCGCTAAGAAAGTTAAGATTGACAAAGACAACACTACAATAGTTGAAGGTGCAGGTAAAGCTGATGATATTAAGAAAAGAATAAATGAAATTAAAGTTCAGATTGAAAAGACAACTTCAGATTATGATAAAGAAAAATTACAGGAAAGATTAGCAAAACTTTCCGGTGGCGTTGCTGTTCTTAAAATTGGTGCTGCTACAGAAGTTGCAATGAAAGAAAAGAAAGCCCGCGTTGAAGATGCTTTACATGCTACTCGTGCTGCAGTTGAGGAAGGTATTGTTCCTGGTGGTGGTGTTGCTTTTGTTAGAGCAATAAACGTATTAGATAAGCTTGAAGGTGAAAACATTGATCAGACAACAGGAATAAAAATCATACAGAAATCTTTGGAAGAACCGCTTAAACAGATTGTTGGAAATGCCGGTTTAGAAGGCGCTGTTGTATTAAACAGAGTTAAAGAAGGAAAAGATGATTTCGGTTTCAACGCACAGACTGAAACCTACGAAAACCTGTTTAAGACCGGTGTTATAGATCCGACTAAAGTATCCAGAACTGCATTGGAAAATGCGGCATCAGTTTCATCATTATTGTTAACTACGGAAGCTGTAGTTTACGAGAAGAAAGAAGCTGAAAAAGCAATGCCTGCAATGCCTCCTGGCGGTATGGGCGGAATGGATTATTAATAGAAAAGGCTTAGGCTGAGGCTAAGATTAGAAAGAAAGGCGAAGTATTTACTTCGCCTTTTTTTGTGAATTGAGCAACGCTCGAAATTAACTTCTAACTTAATATATAAACCTGGCAACTTATTAGAGCTAAAAATAAAGTTGTCAGTATACTTATCAGGAAAAACAATTCTGCTTTTTTTGTCATATTTACCTCATCAATTATTTTAACGGTTGAATGATTACTTAAGCAGCATCATTTTTCTTGTAAATATTTTCTCTCCTGTAACAATTCTGTAAATGTAAGTACCGCTGCCTACTTTCATTCCGTAATTGTTTTCTCCGTTCCATATAATTGAATGATGACCCTCATTTAATTCGCCTTCAAATAAAGTAACTACTTCCCTGCCTAAAAGATCATATACTTTTAATGTTGTATGTGAATTAACCGGCAGACCGAACGAGATAGTTGTACTTGGATTAAATGGATTTGGATAATTCTGACTTAACTCAAATTCCTTTGGAATACTTATTTCTTTTTGCTGCTCAACTGCAGTTGTTCCATTCTCACCAAATGATATTGATGGTCCGGCAACATCATTGTTATTGTTTATCCTGTATGAGGTAGTGATTGTAGCACCTACCGGGATTACACCATTCACAAATTTTAATGCAACACTTCCAGGATTCAGGTTACCATTTTCATAACTATTACTGTTGTAAATAAATTTAACCTGACCTGGTTTTGATTCAAACGCGTAGACAAAATTATTAACCTGGTTGCCTAATGAAAATGATTTATAATCAATCAGGTCTTTATTAAAGTAAAAAGTAACTTCAACATTTTTAACGGCAAAAGCATTTTCAATCTTGATTGGTAACTCGATAGAAGCTGTACCATCATATTGAGTATCTGCAATATTAACAATCCCATTGCCAGCAACCGGAGAGGCAGTTGATGTACCATTAATGAAATCATATATTTCATTAAGATCATCCATATCAACAATACCGTCTTCGTTAAAATCTGCATTTATTAATGCTTGCGGATCAGTCAACGGAGTTACACCGGCTAAATGATAAAGCAAAGCAAAAAAGTCATCCATTGTTACAACAGCATCAAGCGTAACGTCACCTTTATCCTGAATAGGACCGGGAGCATCTGTATAAGTAATTATTCCATCGATAGCGGAGAATTCTCCTGAAATTGAATTTCCCATAAAATCAGCATCAAGACCGGTAATCGAAGCAGAACCATCATTAGAATCAATAACTTTAAAACCAAGTTTGAACAATGATCCGTCTGAATAAATCGGAGTTAGTCCGTATCCCGAAAATGTAACAGTTCCGAGCGTTGCATCATTGTTCACATCAAGAAACCAACCAGCATCATTTATCAAACCATTTGAAATATAACCAAGGTATTCAAGTTTAGCGGGATCATAAGTATAAACTCCTTTAAGATAGTAATAAGGTGTTTCCTTGCAATCGATGTTCACGTTAAGGTAATAAGATGCGCCTTTGTAAACATTAAGTTTGCTTTCTAAAATTATTGTTTTATAGATTCCAAAATTCGATCCTGAGTAATCGACTAATCCTAATCCGGAGATGTCAATTTGATCAGCAATATAATTTCCAATTTCTGCAAATGAAGCAGCATTCATAAAATCATTATTCTGGGCATTAATATCTTCTGTTGCACCTAATGCGGGAAAATTGATTGCTCCATACCAAAACTCATAGATGTACTTAATTGACCCGGCTAAAATCATATCCATCGCATCATTAATAAAACTTGAATTATTAATTTTTATTCCGCTTGGTTGTAAATTATTGAAACCACCTCCTAAACTACTCAGATCAATTCCATTTATTAGAATTGAATTAACGAACGACGGAAGCGTACTCTTAAAGTGTAAACCGTTAAATTCAGGATTTTCAATAGCTCCTGCAATAAACATTTGGCAAGGTTCTAAGGAAGGATTTGTAACCAAACCATTATCTACTAAATTAAAATCACCTTTAAAAACCGGTGAAGAGATTTTTGCCATAACCTGAGTGGAAATTCCATATATCATTGTTGCACTACTTTCCAACATTATTCCACAATATGAGTTCTGAATTATATCAACATTCCCGGTAAAACTAAGATTGGAAATATTCTGGAATGTTCCATCTGGCGGGAGTGGTGAACCAACGAGGCTTAAGAAAAATATAAGACTGTTGATGGAGGATAAATGTATTCCATAATAGTTGTTGTTAAAATCTCCGCCTGTAAAAGACAATTCATCAGATAAGCAAATTAGTAACCCATCACCAAAATTACCCGAAGCATGTAAATTATTAAGACTGCCATTTGATACCTGGTCAAAGACAAATCCGGCGCCCATATAATCAATAGGCAGACCGCTCCCTATTGCACTGGGATTTCCATTGCCGGTAGCGGAAACATTACTAAATGTAAAATCGGTACAATTGTAAATCATCATACCTGCCATTAAATTATCACTTGAAACTACATTGGTTAACGTAATTCCATTGCTTGAAGTTATACTTAAGCCAAAACAACTTGAAGTAACATCTAATCCTGATATATTTAAATTGCCAACTCCGTTAAATAAACATCCGGAAAAGTAGACTAAACCACTTGAAGCATAAAGCATATAATTATCAATGACTGTTACATCTTCAATAATGATATTATTCCTTGTATAGGCAATTAAAAGTGCGTTTGTTGGAGGTAGGATAGCAGAATTAAAAGAGATTGTTAAACTCCTTACAACAACATCATTACTTTCAATTACTAAATACGGTATAGTTGAACTGCCGCTTCCTAAAAGTGTTATTCCTTTATTTATTGTAACACCTTCATTGAATGAATCGTTGAGTAGCATAATTTCATCACCTGCTGTAGCTACAGTTAATGCGTACGCAACGGTGGCAAAGGGAGAAGTTTCTGTACCGGGATTGCCGTCATTACCGGAAACGGAAACATAATATCTTGTTGTAGCTACAAATTGTGCATCTATTGTATGATCAGCTACTACATCAGTAAACGTGTAAGATGAAATTGTACCTTGCGAAACACCATCAACTAAAACATCTGATATTTTATAACCATCTTCAGGAGAAATATCAAATGTCTGATCCTCACCGGATACAACATCAACATCTCCTGAAGGAGAAATACTTCCGCCGGAAGCAGCTGTTGCAGTTATTGTATATCCTATTAAATTAAAGCTAACATAAATTGTATGATTGTTATCTACATTAGTAAATGTATAACTAGCGGGACTTCCAACCGACACGCCATCTACCAGTACATTATCAATTTCGTAACCCGTATTGGGTGTAAAATCATAAGTCTGACTTCCGTTAAAAGCCACAGTTACATCACCCACAGGGTCAATCGAGCCGTTAGGGCCTGAAGAAGATGTTATTGTGTAATTGCTTTTATTAAATTTAGCCTCAATGGTATGATCTGAAATTACACCGTAAAAGGTGTATGAAGTTATTGATCCCTGCGATACACCGTCAACCAGAACATCTGAAACATAATAGTCTGCGTCCGGAGTAATTGTAAAAGATTTTGTACCCCATTGATTTACACCTACATCACCTTCGGGATATATACTTCCATTAGAACCAGCACTTGCAGAAATGATATAAGTATTTTTTCGTGGGGTAAGGAATGACCACGTTCCCGTATATGGTGAATACTCTCCTCCAAGTTTAGATCTGACATGCCAATAATATGTTTTTCCGCTATCAAGATCATTAAGTTGATAATAGGTAAGTGATAAATTATCAAGATCTGCAACCGTTGTCGTAAAATCAGAATCTAATGAAACCTGCAAATGATAAGTTAGCATTTCCCCGGAAGTGTTATACCACGAAAGCATTGGATTTACAATGTAAGTATTACCTCCATTTGAAGGATACACCAAAGTAGGAATTTGCTGAGAGTATAAATCCCCGGTGAATACAAAAACAAAGAATATAATTACAGTGAAGTAATTAATATAATTCTTCATTTCCATGACACGCCTCCTTTAAATACCGCCTCAACCGGTATTGTTTATTTATTATTTTGAAAATGTTCT
>CAZIDB010000041.1:9658-26055 GCA_964537965.1 uncultured Melioribacter sp.
CCGGCAATTTTAGGAAGAGTTCCTGTAAAATAAGAAAGGAAGAAATAATTCAAACAGAAAAAACTGATTGTAAGTATTTGTTGAATGGAAATATCTATGGTAAATAGCCTTACCAGATTGTTCGATATGAAATAAGCAATAGAAGCCGTTACAAGCGCAAATAGTAATTCATTAAAGAATCTGTATTTGTTTTCAATGTTCATTTTCCTAAGTACCAGTACAAGGCAACTAAGACTTAAAATTATGTAAGTGATTGAAGATGATAATGCTAATCCATCTTGCTTTAATATTTTTACAAGAATGAAATTAAAGATGATTTTTACAAGTAATAATAAAATTGAAATGGCAAGTAGCTGTTTTATTAATCCGCTGCTGTAAACTAATTTATTAATAACAGCATATGCCGAATAGAATAAAAGACTGATCGAATACATCTGTAAAACTTTATAAGTTACAACAGTATCAACAATTGAAAATTCTCCGTGCTGAAATAACAAGCGGATAATCAGATCACCCTGAAAAAAAAATATAAATGTAAGAGGAACAAATAAGAATGTAAGTACAGCCAAACTATCATTAAAATATTTCTCGAGCTTAGTCCAGTCTTTTTTGTTAAAACTCTCTGCTAAGCGCGGGAAAATTGCAGTGGACAAAGCAATTGAAAATACACCAATAGGAAGAACAAATAATACACTTGCGTAATTCAATGATGCAATTCCGCCTTCATCAACAAAATTAAAAAAGTATCTATCAATTACAAGATGAAGCTGGTTTACAACTTCAATTAAAATTATGATTATAAGGCTCGCATTAAGACCTTCTTTAACACTTAACCGGTTAACAATGTTAGAGAAGTTGAAAGTGATTTTATCCTTTACAAAATAAAACAAATAAACAATCTGAAATAGATTTCCAAACAAGTAACCGATTCCAATTGAGTAAATTCCTAAACTCTTATTAAAAAACAGGACTAACAAAATAATCGGTATGTTAAGAAAAACCTGGGCGATAGCTGGTTTATTAAAAACATTTTCAGCCTGAAGATATGAAGCAATAATCGAGTAACCGGCATTCAGCGGAATAGAAAGAATGAATAAAAGGAATATCTTTTCTGTAATATCCCTGGTGGTTTCATCTGCTCTCCATAGATAAGTTTCCATTATAAATCCGCGTAAAAGGAAAAGAACTATTGTTATTGCAAAGCCAATTAATATAAATACTATAAAATTCTTATTAAAAAATATTTTTCGTTCGGATGATTGCTCAACCGGAATTTTATGATATGATGAAATGAAATAATTCTGGGCAAGATAATAAACAGCTGTGTTTATGATGGTTGGAAAAACTGCACCTACAAGATATATATCGAAGCTTTTATTTAATCCAAAAACATTCGCATAAATCATCTCTCTAAGAAATCCGATACTTCTGCTGAGTACGGCGGCAAGCGCAATTATTAAAGTTGCACCAGCCACCGTCGAAGTGAATTTCCTGTTCATATTAAGAATTATTATACTCTGTCTTTAAAGAAATCAATTGTAAGTTTTAATCCCTCGGTTCTGTTAACCTTAGGTAGCCAGCCTAAAATTTCAACCGCCCTTGTAATATCAGGCTGCCGGACTTTCGGATCATCAACAGGTAAATCTTTATAAATAATTTTGCTTTTGGAACCGGTAAGTTTAATTACTTCTTCAGCAAATTCTTTAATTGTAATTTCGTCAGGGTTGCCAATATTAACAGGACCAGTTTCAGATGACATTAACAATTTAAAAATACCTTCAATCAAATCACTCACGTAGCAAAAACTTCTTGTCTGCGAACCATCACCAAAGACTGTTAAATCCTCTCCTCTTAAAGCCTGACCTACAAATGCAGGTAAAGCTCTTCCATCATTTAATCTCATTCTTGGTCCATAAGTATTAAAAATCCTGACGATCCTAGTATCTACACCATGGTACCTGTTATAAGCCATTGTTAATGCTTCGGCAAATCGTTTTGCTTCATCATAAACTCCGCGTGGACCAATTGGATTTACATTTCCCCAGTAATCTTCTTTTTGAGGATGTATTGCCGGATCACCATAAACTTCCGAAGTGGAAGCGATAAGGAACCTTGCCTTTTTTTCTTTTGCTAATCCAAGCGCTTTATGTGTTCCAAGCGAACCGACTTTAAGAGTTTGAATTGGTAACTGAAGGTAATCAATTGGACTTGCCGGAGAAGCAAAATGAAGGATATAATCAACATTACCCAGAATATGAATAAAATTTGTTACATCGTGCTTAATAAAACTAAAATCATCCTTTCCAAAAAGATGAGCCACATTATCAAGGTTGCCTGTAATAAGATTATCCAAACAGACTACCCTGAAATTTTCCTTTAATAATCTATCACATAAATGTGAACCAAGAAATCCTGCACCACCGGTAACAACAGCAGTTAACTTTTGCAAATTTCCCTCCTTAGGATTTTTTAATAAGCTTGTTCTTCTTCTCTAAATATAAAAGTACTATTGAAGTCAGTAAGAATGCAATCATTCCCCCAACAAATGTGTGGAAGATCAATCTTGGTGTTTTTGCTTTTAGCGGAGGGATAGCTTTATCAAGAACTTCAACTGTAGGAATGTCCTTATGTTCCTGGATTTTCTCTGTAAAGAATTGTTTTTGTAATAGCAGGTAAACTTCATTCTGAATTTTCACTTCCCTGTATAAACGGGCAAGTTCAAGACTTAGAGCGGGAACCTCTTTGAACGAAGGCATGTAATCAGTACTTAATTTATCTCCGCCTTCAATATTCGAATACTGTTTTCTCAGCTCAAATAGTTTCCGGTCTATTCCTTCTATAAGTCTTCCGTTATCCGCAGCGTTATAAGCCAAAGTTCCTCTTTGTATTTCTGTAAGGATTATCTCACTTTTTAATTTAGCGGCGGTTTGCAGAGAAGCTTCAAACTGTTCAGGTAACGAGATTGCTTTATTTTTTTCCTGGAATCTTTTTAATGAAACCTCTGCGGAATCCATAATAATTTTTGTTTGTTCAAGCTGGCGTTCTATATATTCTCTTGATCTTCTTGCTTTTGAATTCAACTTATCGCGGTTTATTTTATCTAAAGCTTCAACAAAAGAATTTGCAATTCTTGCTGATAATAATTTTGTAGAATCATTAACAGAACTAAATCGCGGGAACAAAGGAGTTGTTGCTTCGGCGGTTAGAATTATTATTCCTTCTTTATTTACTTCTACATCAATTATTTTTTTGGTTTTTTCAACAGCTATTTGTTCGTTCTCTGCCTTAAAAAATTTCATTAGGTTACAATTTTCTACTACGTATTCAGCTGCAGTCCGGCTTTTTAATATTTCGGCAAATAACTGTGAATTGCCGCCAGAAGCTCCGCTTCCTAAAAGACTTAAGAAATCGGTATTACCTACAAGGCTGCTTATTCCACTCATTTTATTTTCTTCGGGTGGAAGAATTTTTACTTCAGACGAATAGGTAACAGGATAAATAAAGAACAGAACAAGGAAAAGAAAAACCATCGTTACAATCGTAATTTGTATTATTACTTTTCTATTAAAAAAGATTGTATTTATTATTTCGTGAAAGGTCAATTTATTTCCTTACTGCAATTATTACGGCAACAGTTGCGGCAATAACAGTCGCAATTTGTCCTACTATATTAAGCGAAGTTTCAAACACATCCCAGAATCTTGGATTAGGAGGATCTTCCGGAATCCAGATAATATCACCGGGTTCTATAAATTTCACATCATCTTCATCAAGCCATTCACCTGAATTTGCTTTTATAACTCTTATATCACCTTCCAATGCTCTCCATCCAAACCCACCCGCCAGTTCAATATATTTTTCTATGTCATAATCTGGATTATAAATAATGTTCCCGGGATGAATTACCTGACCAACAAGTGTCACATAGTTTTTATGCTCAGGTATTTCAATTATATCACCACGCTTAAGGATAATATTTTCCGAGGTATCTTTATCGATGAAAAGACGCTGGAAATCTACAACCATCCTTCCTTTAACGTGACGTGATTTCTGTTTCAGATAATCATATTCATCATCGTCCATATCTGCACGGGGAATCATCTTAAGTCTTTCAAATTCAGGATCTTTATCTAACGAACCAACACTTCGTATAACGTAAGCATCTTTCAGTGAAGCGTCTTTAAGAAATCCACCTGCCTGATTAATAAGTAAATCATAAAGATCAGTCTGGTCTTTTACAATTTTGTACATACCCGGGTACTTCACATAACCGTTTACAGTTACAAACTGATCAATTAAATACAAAGGTTTTTCTCTTACCAGTACTCTGTCCCCTCTTTTCAACAGAATATTTTTATTCATAATTTCATTATAAGTATAAAACGTACTGATAATCGTTTTGTCATCGTTAAGAAATGAAGTTACTTCGATCGTATCACATTTGGCCCGGTCAAGAAAGCCACCGGCAATTTCAATGAAATTTTTAACAGATTCATTTTCAACAAATTCATAAGTACCGGGATACTGAATAGCACCGTAAATTGAAATCACTTTATCGCTTCTGTTAATAGTAACAACATCTCCTTCGTGTAAGTAAGGATTATTTTTTTTATCTCCCAGCCTTAAGAACGAAACAAGATCATATTTACGGTTTTCATTTGATGTGGAGTTAATTCTGATATTTCTCATATCACTGTTATCGTGTAAACCTGAAGCAATTAGAAACAGATCTAAAAGCCGACTATTAGCATTTAATATATATGATCCTGCACGTATAACATTTCCCAGAAGGTTTACTTTTATTGTCTTGAAATCAAGTAGTGAGATTTGAATAGTTACATTCTTATAGTATGAAGAAAGCTCTTGAATAATTTTTTCTTTTGCTTTATTCAACGTAAGATTTTTTACATTAATAAGTCCAACTTTGGGAATGTAAATGTTATCTTCATGATCTATTACTACCTGGTAGGATTGATCAACAACTCCATTTATCAACAGCAACAACTTATCTCCCGGACCAACAAGATATTCGTCAGGAGAAATTACTCCATCAGATGGAGTGGTTACCGACAGAGATATTTTTTGTAATGAATCAGAAAAGAAAAAATCTCTCTCTATATAACTTGGCAGAGACTGGGGAAATATTGTTACAGTTCCTAAAAATGTAATTACGAAAAAATATATTTTATTTAATCTCATAACTTCGGTTAAATTTCTCAGACTGATTCAGCTTTTTTATTTTTTTTTCTACCGTTTTCATTTGGTCTGGAGTAATAATAATAATATTTATAATAAGAGCCATAACTGCTTCTGAAAGTAAAATTATTAAGCAGTACACCAATAAAAGTTTTTTGCTCGTGTTTTAACAGGTTCACAGATTTCTCCATTACATCTACTTCTGTTATGTTCGAAGAAACGACAAGTATAGTAGCATCAACAATTCTTGAAAGAATTTCGGAATCGGTAACCGCAATTACCGGGGCAGAATCGATAATTATCATGTCAAATTCCCGACGCAGTTTTTCCATAAACTCAAGCATCTGATGTGAACCCAACAATTCCGATGGATTAGGAGGTATTGTTCCGGCAGTTATAATATATAAGTTATTTGTTCCCGAAGGGCGTACAATTTCACTATAAGTTGCCTGCCCAAAGAAATAATCTGTAAAGCCGGGATACCTGTTATTCTTAAATACCGAATGTAATCTCGGTTTTCTAAGGTCGCAATCAAGTAACAAAGTTTTTTTATTTGCCTGTGCAAAACTACCTGCAAGATTTACGGCAGTAATAGTTTTACCTTCCTGGGGTGTTGATGAGGTAATTAAGACAGATTTAATTGCGTCCTTTTCTAATTTTGAAAACTGAACTCTCGTCCTTAAAGCGCGGTAAGCTTCACTTGGAATTGAATCCGGTTTTTTAGCTACGATAAATTCATAATCACTGTTTCCGTTTTGCCCTAATCCTTCAATAGTTGGAATCCAGGCAAGTACATTAATGTTCCGGTTCTCAATATCGTCCGGTGTTTTAACTGTATTATCAAAATAATTTTTAATGAATGCATAACCTAAACCCATTCCCAAACCAAAAATAAAACCAACAATAACAATCAGCATCCTGTTTGGCTTAGCTGGTTTATATGGTATTCTTGCGTAATCAATTATTAAAACGTTGCCGGGTTGCGACTGTTCATTGATTATTGCTTCCTGGTACTTTTCTTCAACTAAAAGATACATCTTTTCGTTCGCTGTTCTGTCGCGCTCTAACTTTGCTAATTCAATAGTAGCTTTAGGTAGAGAATTAAATTTAGTATCATAAGACCGGACTACATCATTTAATTCCTGTAAAGATGCGGTTGCAGCCTTAACTTTTGTTTCTTCCTCTATGATTTTTTGTGTCAGCGATTTTACTTCTTCCGGACTTGAAGCAAAAATTCCGGCTTTATAGACCGACATTTTTTCGGTTACTTTATCTTTAAGAGATTTTATTTTTGCCTCATAATCAGCAATTACTTTGGAATTAGAAGTATATTGTCCTTTTGATGCCAGTGCAATATCGCGGTTGGTTTCAAGTTTGGCAATTTCTTCCTGAAGAGATTTTAGATAAGGCTCCGCAGCAAAACTTTGAAGATAATCAGCTAATCTTGGATCTTGTTTTTTCAATTCATCTCTGTATTGTGCAAGATTATTTCTAGCAACTGTAAGTTCAATATTTGTTGAATTTTTTTGAGCTTCAAAATTTGTCAACTGATCTATAAGAGATTTCGCCTGTTCATCAAGGGCAATAATGCCACCCTGCTGTTGATATCTTCGTAAACTATCTTCAGATTTGCTTAATTCACCTTGTTTTCCTTTTCTCTGTTCCTCCAGGAAATTCTTTATGTTAGTAAGCTGAGCCCTGTTGGTTTGAAGATTCATTTGGTTGTATGAAGTCGCATATTCATTTGCTAAAAGAGCAGCTTCATATGGCGATTGGGATTCAACAGAAATTTCTACAATATCCAATCCTCTTTTCTGATCAATCGATACAACACTTGTAAGCATTTCAGTTATTTGCTGAACCGATTTAACCGGCGATTTAATTGTCCTGTCTTTTCCATAATCCTTATTCCTGATAAGATAGAAACTATCCTTTATTGTTGAATCCTTGTAATAGCTGAGCAATGCGTTTGCAACTCTTTCTCTGACAGAATAGCTCTTTAAAATTTCTATTTCATTCGCAATGAATCTGTCGCTGCCAAAATCCTGGAATTCCGGAATTAAAGGAGATTCAAGAATACTTCCCTGCGGTTTGGATACTTTAAGCGAGGTAGTGGTTTTATAAATGTTGGGAGCATTAATTGCGTAGATTACTGCAACAGCAAGCCCGGCTAATGTTATTAAAATAATCGGGACTAAGTTATTACGGATAAGAAATAAATAATCCTTTAAGGAACTTCCTTCCTGAACTCTTTGAAAATTATTATTGTCCACCTTTCCCTCTTCTAATCACGAAAGATATTTAAAACTAAAATTGATAATGAAATTAGGGTTGACACAACCGATAGTGTCATTGTAAAATAATCTCTGTAATAAAGTCTTGGTTCACCCGGCACAATTAGCAGATCACCGACTCTAAGATCAGGGATATTTTCTTTTTTCGATGTTAATGTTGGGCTATATAAAAGATCATTAAAACTAAATTTGTACAGAATCTGAGTTGAATCTTCTAATACTCTGTAAATACGAAGGTCATCAAGGAATGCATCATCTGTTGGTCCGCCTGCATAAGAAAGTAAATCTCTCACGTTAATATAACTTGGCACTAAATATCTCCCCGGGAATTTTACATATCCCCAAACAGAAACTTTAATGTTCATTGCTTCGGGGTCTGAAAGGTCGTAAAATCCACTTTGATTATTTCTAAACTGGTTCATATCTGCTCCAATTTTAATGTCGCCTGTCTGAGCAAATAAACTACCAGATAAAACCATGAGAAATAGAATTAAGTTTTTAATTCCCTTTGCCATAAACCGAATCCCCTATAAAGTAAAAATTTGTGGTCAAATCTAATAAATATATTCAATCATATCAAAAGTTAATTTTTTTAACTTTAATTGAAATTTTTCCTACTGCAAGCAGACTGCCAAGGGAACCTAAAAGAACTCCGCTTACAATTATGGTAGTTATGAATACTATACTATCAACAGTACTTAAAAAAAGATCTTTCATTTGAAAATTGAGCAGCAGGATAATTACTTTGTAAAATAAAATGCAGAACAACGAAGCACAAACACCAATTATCAATCCGTTTACAATATATGGAAACCTGATTACCGAATCTTTTGCTCCAACTAATTTCATGGTTTCAATTTGCCTGCTTTTGTTGTGAATTATAATTTTATTCATACTAAAGACCAAATACAGGGCAATAATAAATAGTAGAATTCCGGTAACGAGAAGATAAAACTTTATAGTTCTAAGCCAATATAAAAGTGTAATTATAAAATCTTTTTGAATGACAAGTTCATCAATATTTTCTATCCTGCCAAGGCTTTTTTCAACTTTTGAAATCTCATCATCTTTCAGAAACTCAGGTTTAATTTTAATTTCAATTGAAGCCGGCAATGGATTGTATTCCAATATACCCCTGAAATCTTCTCCGGTTTGCTTAATAAAAACTTCCTCTGCTTTTTGTTTATCTATGTAGTTAATACCTTTAACGAAATTACTTTCTGAGATAGCGTTTTTTACTAGTTCAACCTGCTCTTCTGTTAATGAGTCCGGCAGGAATGCAGTAAAAGTAATTTTCTCTTTAATCCTGTTTTCAATTGAATCCGAGAAACCCAGCAGCAGAACCACAACCGAAACAATAAATATAGAAATGATTCCCGCTATTAAAGACAGAATAAAAGATAACTTTGCAGAAGTAATTGATTTAAAAGACTCTTTCAGTATAAACAGTATCATATTAAAACCTAATAATTGGATTCGTCAATCCATTTGATAATAGCCCATTTTTTTGAAACAGGATTCTTTTCCAAAGTAAGATTTACTTTACCGTCAACCCTTTGAACATCAGAAGGATTAAATGTAATTGTTAAATTAAAACTGCGGATTATACTTGTTGAATCACTTGAAATAAAAACTATATTGTTCCAGATAAGATCCAACCGCTGCGAATTCTGGAATAATCCGTATGTAACTTTCATTTCATCGTCTCTTCCCCAGGTTATATCGAAACCCAGGTCATAATCCCTGTATACAAAGCTGAAGTTATTTGAAATTAAATCGCCGTATATTGTTGTATCCTTAAAGGTATAAGCATATTGAAGATTCTGAAAAACACCTTCTACATTTGTCAGGTCTGATATTGAAGAATTTCCTGTATTTAAATTTTCATCAAGAGTAGGTGCAAACGGATTAAAGCACCCACTTATAAAAAAAAATATCAGCCATATGTAATTCTTTGCCTTAATAATATCTTCCTTTCAAATCGCTCCAGCTATAGTTAGTGCCGGATTGAATATCCTGCCAGGAAGAAATTACCCATTGAGATCGCGAATCTCTTATAATTGTAAAAGATAATTTACCCTGATAGTATTTCGGTAATTGCTCATTACTTGTAGGAATATTTAATCCATATGTGGCAAAGTATGTAAGGCTATCTCCAAACAAACTCTTTTCATCTTCAGTTAAAGAAAGAATAATTGATGAACTGCCTGATATTGAATTTGTAAGATTTATGAAATACTGTTTCTCATCCGCCAGATTCCAGTCTTTCAAAAATGTATACTGTGAGCCTGCACTTGCAGAAGGTTGAAAAGAAAATTTCTTCTCTGAAAATGAAGAATCAACAAAACAGTAAATATAGTTTTCGGCATTCTTATCCTGGAAGGCATCAATAAGATTATTAAGTAGTATTTCCGGGGTTGATGCAATCTGAAAGTTACTTCTTGGCCTGTCCGGTTCTTCAGGATCTCGGGTAGTAAACAGTTCGCAAGCAAGATTAAACAAAGAGAAAATCAATATCAGGTAAGCATACTTCATTTTCTTGCAAAGATTATTAATCTTGGTGATTCAGTTTGATTAAAAACAGAACCAAAATAATCTCCGTATGTATTTTCAATTCTGAATTCATTTTTTTTCAGTTCGGTTTCTATTTCTTCTTTTGAATACAGCGCAACAGATTCCTGGAAATATTCGTTTTGTTCACCATTTGCAATAATAATATCTTTGATTACACGGTTAGCGCTGAATTCTCTTTTCTGTGTAATCTTTTTACCATTTTCCTCAGAGCAGCTAAAAGGAACAAGATTTCTTTTCAGGTAACCGATATTAAAATAATCAAAGCAAAAACATCCTCCTTTACCAAGATATTTATAAACATCTGCAAACAGCGCAAAATTTTCTTCGTCCTTTTCAAAATAGCCAAAACTTGTAAACAAATTCGTTACAAGATCAAAACTCGTTTTTATACACGGCTTTTTTATATCACCGCAAAAAAAATCAACATCAAGAGATAACTCATCAGTCGTTGTTTTCGCAATCTTCAGCAGGTTCAAAGAAATATCAAATGCGGTAACCTTTAAACCTTTTCCGGCTATATTAATTGAATGCCGGCCCGCTCCGCAGGCAATATCAAGAACGCGTTTTATTTTATTGCAATCAACATTTTTCCAAATCAATGATACCAGTTTTTCCGCATCTTCATCACCACGATGTTTATATAAGTCGAGGTAATTTTCAGAATTAAACCAGGTTTTATACCACTCACTCATTAAATTAAACTTCTATTTTGAACAGCCTTTCCTATTGTTGCCTCATCTGCAAATTCAAAATCACCGCCAATTGGTAAACCTCTTGCAATCCGTGTAACTTTAATTCCAAAAGGTTTAAGCAACTTTGCAAGATATAATGAAGTTGTTTCTCCTTCTGTATCAGGATTGAGCGCCAGGATTATCTCTTTGGAATTTTCAATTGTTAAACGTGTAAGCAGTTCTTTAATTTTCAATGATTCAACATCAATTCCATTAAGCGGAGATAAAACACCACCAAGAACATGATAAAGACCGTTGTATTCATTCGTTTTTTCAATTGCAATTACATCGCTTACTTCTTCCACTACACAAATAATCGAATGGTCACGTTTTTCACTTTTACATATTTCACATTCATCATCAACAGAAAGATTGAAACAGTTTTTGCAAAACCTGATTTTAGATTTCAGCTCCAGTATAGAATTTACAAGCAGTTCAACTTCAGCTAAATCTTTTTTTAGGAGATAAACTGCAAGTCTCTGGGCAGTTTTCCTTCCAATAGAAGGAAGTTTGCTCAATTCTTCAATAACTTTTTGTAATGGTTCAACTATCTGCACATTAAAATCCGGGTATGTTCAATCCGGGAGGAATCATTCCCTTAGTTACTTTTGCCATTTCCTCTTCGGCCATTTTACCTGCGGAATCCAGTACTTTATTTACGGCAGCAACAACAAGGTCTTCAAGCATTTCCTTATCGCCGCCTTTAATAACTTCCTCATCTATCTGAATTGAAACGATTTCTTTTTTACCATTAGCAGTTGCTTTTACAATTCCACCTCCGGCTTCCTCGGAAATAGTTTTATTGCCAAGTTCGTTCTGAACTCTTTCCATTTCTGCCTGAAGTTTTTGAACCTGTTTCAGCATTCCCTGCATACCACCTTTCATTTAGCCTCCGAATTTTTAATTTTATTTTCAATTTTTGATGGATAAAGATAACTAATTCTTATTTGACTTTGAATACCTATTTATTTATACTTTCCGCACGAAAAACTTGATCATTTTAGTTATTTGAAATCTGAGAAAAATATTAATCGTAATGAAACAGGAAAGAGAATTCTTCCCTGTGAAGGTGAGAACTCGGTTTGTTTAAATTATACAGACCATGTTTCATTTAACAGAAAGCAATTTACTCTGGATGGTTCCGGTGAAAAACTGAAGATTATAAATGCATTCTTTTTAGATTACTTAAATGCATATAATATCATTACCGGTTATAAAGGAACTGTTGATAAAGGAATTATATTTGAGAAACATTCGCGTTATCCGTTTTGTGTAAAAATACAGAACGTTGCAGATAAGGAGAATGCAAAGGTTTTTGGAGTAAAGGAAGGAACACCACTTCAGACTTCTTTAATAACGTTTTTATATAATTCATCGTTCTCAATCTCAGATTCACATTTCCTCGCTTATAACATTTGTCCGCTTGAAGAAATAAAAATGATCAGGAGGATCTGTTCCAAGGTTAATGTGGTACTGAAATCTTATTTTGAAAGACGCAATTTAAGTTTATCCGAAATATTATGTTACTTTGGATTTGAGGATAACAGAATTTACGTCGTTGATGATTTTACATCTTTAAGTATTAAACTGAAATCCGAGGTTAAAGGTTTGTTCAAAGATCCTTATAAAATTAATACGGCAAATGATTTTGCAATATACACAGACTTTTTTATCAACTTAATTAAAAGCTAAAATAATAATGACCAAATACGGATATTCCACAATTGGATATGTAACTTTAATCGTTTTCATTCTTGCAGTTGCTGCAATTTTTCTTAATAATAATTTCATAAGAATTCCGCTTATTATAATTGCGGTTTTTTTACTTATTTTTACGCTAAATTTTTTCAGAGATCCTGAAAGAAATGTTCCATCTGCAGATAATATAGTTGTTTCGCCTGCTGATGGGAAAGTTATTGTTGTTAAAGAAGTTCTTGACGACAGATTTATTAATGGAAAGGCAATTCAGATTTCAATTTTTATGTCGCCGTTAAATGTACACGTTAACAGGATACCGGTCAGTGGAAAACTTGATTACCTGAGATATATTGAGGGTGATTATTTAATAGCAAGCGATGATAAAGCTTCCGATAAAAATGAAAGAGCCGAGTTTGGAATTTCCGGTAAGTATGGAAAAATTCTTTTTACCCAGGTAGCCGGATATGTTGCACGCAGAATTGTGTACGAAGTTAAAGTTGGCGACAATGTTAAAATGGGAGAAAGGTTTGGTATGATTAAATTCGGAAGCAGGGTTGATGTAGTAGCACCTGTTGATTGGAAAATAAAAGTTAAAGTTCACGATAAGGTAGTTGCCGGAGAAACAATTTTATTTGAGTATAAATAAAGATTATGAGAAACATACGTATCACGCGTTCAATTGTCCCGAATCTGTTTACAACATTAAATATGTTCAGCGGATTCGTTTCGATTATCTATTCTAATGAACATAGGTTCTTTGCTGCCTCAGTTATGATAATTATTGCCACGCTGTTTGATGCGCTGGATGGAATTATGGCTAGATTAACAAAATCCAGCAGTGAATTCGGCGTTGAACTGGATTCACTTTCGGATTTGGTTAGCTTTGGTGTTGCACCGGCGTTTTTAATCTACCAGATACATCTTTTTCAATACGGTGTTGTAGGAATAGTAATAAGTTCTTTCCTTATGATTGCCGGTGGTTTGAGACTCGCAAGATTTAATGTCCAGCTGGTAGGGTTTGACAAACCTTATTTTGTAGGGCTGCCGATTCCGTCATCAGCAATTACAATTGCTTCGTTCATTTTAGTTTACTATAAAAACGATGGCGGGTTAGGCACCTGGGCAGTTTATATAATTCCAATGGTTATTGTTCTTTCTTTACTAATGGTTAGCAGAATTCGTTACGAAACTATCCCGAAGTTTTCAAAAAAAGGTTTGAAAGAACGGCCTTATTCTGCCGCATTTATACTTGTTTCCATCATTTTAATTGCGGTAACAAAGGGGCAGGCGATTTTCTATATCTTTGTTTTAATTATCGTTATTGGTATTTTGAGGTACACTATTAGTCTGTTTAAGACAAAAGAAAATCACGTTGAAATTGATAAATAATTTTTTTTTGAGGAATAATGTTCAAAGCTACTGTTATTATTAAGAGAAGACCTTCTATACTTGATCCGCAGGGAAAAGCAGTTGAACAAGGCGCTAAACTTTTAGGTTTTAATAATATTGATCAAACCAGGATTGGCAAGTACATAGAATTTTTTGTAAATGTTGATGAGAAAACCACTGCCGTAAAAGAAGTGGAGGAATATTGCAATAAGCTGCTCGCTAACCCGATTATGGAGGATTACCATTACGATTTGGAAGAGATTAAATGAAAATAAAATTCGCTGTTGTTGTCTTTCCCGGTTCCAACTGTGACCACGATGCTTATTATTCGCTTAAAAAAGTACTTGGTTATGATGTCGTCTTCCTGTGGCATAAAGATAAAGACCTGCAAAATGCCGATGTAGTAATTTTACCCGGAGGTTTTTCTTATGGAGATTACTTAAGAACCGGTTCAATTGCACGCTTCTCTCCGATTATGGAAAATGTAATTTCTTTTGCTGAGAAAGGTGGAACTGTTATTGGTATTTGCAATGGCTTCCAGATTCTGCTTGAAGCAGGATTATTACCCGGTGTACTAATTCAGAATAGTTCTCTTAAGTTTATTTGCAAAGACCTTTACCTTAAAACCGAAAATAAAAAAACAATTTTCACCAGCGATTTCGGAAACGATATAATTAAAGTACCAGTTGCTCACGGAGATGGTAATTATTTTGCCGACTCTGAAACTCTGGAAGATTTAATAAAGTATAATCAGATAGTTTTTAAGTACTGTTCAAAGGATGGTGAAATATCGGACGAATATAATCCGAACGGTTCAAAACTTAACATTGCGGGTATTATAAACAAAAGAGGAAATATTCTTGGAATGATGCCTCACCCTGAAAGAGTATGTGACCCGGTTTTAAGAAGAACAGACGGCAGATTTGTTTTTACATCTGTTGCTAAAAATATTTTGGAAAAATTAGAAATTTAAATAGAGGTTAATATGTTTGGAAATCTGGGTACCGGCGAAATAATTCTTATTATTCTTGCTATACTTATTCTTTTTGGCGCCAAGAAAATTCCTGAGTTGGCTCAAGGTATTGGCAAAGGAATGAAAGAATTCAAAAAAGCTCTTAAAGATGTTGAAGATGAAGTAAAGAGTCCTGATAAACCTTCTTCTTCAGAAAAGAAATAGGTTCTCGCTGCAAGGTTGTTTAATACATTCATTCACGGACTACATTATTGATTATCTATAGAAATTATTTTGATAAACTTGATAAGATCCGATCAGGAGAGATTTCACTTAAAGAAAATGTAAAATATTTTCTTGAGACAATTGAAAAAAAGAAATCTCTTAATGCTTTCAATTTTGTTTTTGCAAATGATGCGTTAAAAGATGCAGAAATTATTGAAAGGAAAATTAAAGAAGGTAATCACGGTAAATTAGCCGGAATGGTTATAGCAATTAAAGATGTACTTGCTTATAAGGATAAACCTCTCACCTGCTCTTCAAACATCCTTAAAAATTTTATCTCCGTTTATAATGCTACGGCAATCCGGAAAATAATTGATGAAGATGCAATTATAATAGGCAAGACAAACTGCGATGAATTTGCTATGGGTTCATCAAATGAAAACTCCGCATTCGGAAATGTTCTTAACCCGGTAGATAATTCTTACGTTCCCGGCGGTTCAAGCGGTGGCTCGGCAGTAGCTGTTGCCGCAGGTTTATGTGATGTTTCACTTGGTACGGATACAGGCGGTTCAATCAGGCAGCCAGCTTCATTTTGCGGTATTTACGGTTTAAAGCCTACTTACGGAAGAGTATCTCGTTTAGGACTTACAGCCTTTGCTTCTTCATTTGATTCGATTGGTCCTTTCGCAAATAATGTTGAAGACATTGCATTGGTTTTGCAGGTTATTTCCGGTAAAGATGAAATGGATTCTACTTCCGCAGATAAAGAGGTGCCGGATTTTATATCTTTGTCTGATATAAACTATAAACCGGTAATTGGCATTCCAAAAGAATATTTCGGCCAAGGATTAGATAAAGAAGTAAGACAACTTATTGATGACAAAATAAATGAGATTAAATCCAAAGGTTTTGAGATTAAGAATATTTCACTTCCTAATACCGAGTACTCAATTGCCACTTATTATATTTTAACCACGGCAGAGGCTTCTTCAAATTTAGCAAGGTTTGATGGGGCAAGATATGGATACAGGCATAAAGATTCTTCTTCATTAAAACAAATGTATGAGCAATCCCGGACGGAAGGATTTGGTGCAGAAGTTAAGCGAAGGATTATGCTTGGTACTTATGTTTTATCTGCAGGCTATTATGATGCTTATTACCGTAAAGCTCAGAAAGTAAGGCGCCTGCTTAAAAATGATTTTGACAATGCATTTAAACAGGTTGATTTAATTCTTACTCCAACTTCTCCGTTTCCTGCTTTTAAAGTTGGAGAAAAATCTAATGACCCATTGGCAATGTATTTAAGCGATATTTATACAACATCAGCCAATCTTGCCG
>CAZIDB010000042.1:0-26022 GCA_964537965.1 uncultured Melioribacter sp.
TTAAACCGGAGCAGGACCGAAAATATCCTTTCATCAACAGGATAAACAAAAATTTTCCTCATATGGATTTACAACTAAATATCTTTGCATATCGATAAGATGAAAGTAGTTCACATTATAAATGCAGATACAAGAGGCGGAGCACCGAAGGCGGCTTATTCGCTTCATAAAGCATTGCTTTCTGCGGGAATTGATTCACGCATGCTCGTTCAAAGGAAATTCAGTATTGATGATAAAGTAAGTTCATACAATTCTTCATTCGTGCAAACCCAATTAACAAACAGCAGAATGCTTCTTGATATCATTCAGATGAAGTTGTTCACAAAAGAAGAGAAAGGAAGATTTTCTTTTGCATCAATCGGCAAAGACATTTCCGATAATCCCATTATTAAAGAAGCAGATGTTTTTCATCTTCACTGGATTAATGAAGGTTATCTTTCGCTAAAATCTTTACAACAATTGGCAAGACTTGGAAAACCTGTTGTGTGGACGTTGCATGATATGTGGACATTTACGGGTGGATGCCATTACAGTTCGGGTTGTAAAAAATATGAGGGTATATGTTGTAATTGTCCTTATTTGAAAAATCCTTCTTCAAAAGATTTTTCAACAACACTGCAGCAAAAGAAAAGTGAAGTATATAATGAATTGAAGCCTAACTTTATAACCTGTAGTAATTGGCTTGCAAAGACAGCTAAATCAAGCAGCTTATTAAAGAATCATAATGTTACTGCTATTCCAAATCCAATTGATGTTGAAGTTTACAAGCCGCTTGATAAAAAAGCTGTAAGACAAAAACTTGGATTGTCAGAAAATAAAAAATACATCCTGTTCGGTACACTAAATGTAAATGAAGAAAGAAAGGGTTTTAAGAAACTGGTTGAAGCATTAAATATATTGTTCACAAAACACGAGAACCTGAGAGCTGATACTGAGCTTTTAATTTATGGAACAGCTTCTGAAGCCGAAATTAATATTCTCCCTGCAAAAGCAAACTCATTCGGAAGAATTACCGACACTCAGCATCTTGTTGAATGTTATAATGCAGCCGATGTTTTTGTTGCTCCTTCTCTTGAAGATAATTTACCCAACACGGTTATGGAAGCACTTGCCTGTGGTGTGTCAGTAGTAGCTTTTAATATTGGCGGAATGCCGGATATGATTGAACATAATTTAAATGGCTACCTTGCCAAACCATTTTCAACTGATGATTTTGCTGATGGTATAATGTTGTTACTAAATGATCAACAAAACCAGAAAAAGCTTTCTGCCCAGGCAAGAGAAAAAGTAATTAATAATTTTACTCCTTCAATTGTGGCTGAAAGTTATAAAACAGTTTATTACCGGTTATCTAAAAGTAAACCAAGTTTGTGAGCAATGCTTTCTCTATCGTATTTAAAAGCGGCCTTATCATTTGTTTTTAATC
The DNA here is from genome assembly GCA_964537965.1 of uncultured Melioribacter sp. Lineage (GTDB taxonomy): Bacteria > Bacteroidota > Ignavibacteria > Ignavibacteriales > SURF-24 > SURF-24. The sequence goes on from CAZIDB010000042.1 coordinate 1,427, forward strand.
CGGAAATCTTTTTAAAAAAATCATCAGCGTTGTCTTTATAGGAATATAGATATCCAGCATTAGCTTTCCCGATAATATTCTTTACCTCTTCATTATCATCACCAAAGGCAATTATTGGTTTGCCTGTACGGAGGTATTCAAACAACTTACCCGGGACGTGTCTCTTTTCCGTAGCGCAAACAAGCAGGTAATCAGCACTAAGCATTTCAACTAAAACATTTTTATACGGAAGAAATCCGCTGTATTCTGTATATGCAGATAAACCATTCTGTTCAATAGAATTCTTAATTCCCGGCGACACTGTTCCTATAAATTTTATTCTCAGCTTCCTTCCGTTATCTATTTCTTTTTTTATAGTACTCCAGAAATTTTTTGGATTCTGATAATCAAAAATATTACCGGCATGCAGTAGTGTTTCATAATCGTTTTTAGGCTTTGGTTGTAATCCTTCAAAATCCTCTTCGTTATATCCCCAGTAAAGAACATCTGATTTATCTTTTAACCAATTATATTTTTTTATGAAATCATCCTTCATGCTTTCTGTTACAAATACAACTCTCTTTGCAGATCTCATTATTGTTTTTTCAAAATGCTTATCAATTGAAAGCGTTAGCGGATTTCTTTTAAAGTCGCGGTAATATGAAATATCAATCCAGGGATCAATCAAAACAGGGAAGTGAGGTAGATTAAATAAACGACCCAGCCTCTTACCGATAAGATGACTGCTGTGTGGCGGTCCAACTGAGACAATAGCATCAACCGGATTTTTCTTCAGATATTTTTTCGTTTCCTTGATTGCAATTCTGTTCCAGCCTACCCGTGCATCTGGTACGAATAAATTCATCCTTATCCAGATTGTAATTTTATGTTTAATACTTTTATTTGAAGTAGAAATTGTCTCTGATGCTATTAATGGTTCATCCTTGCCCTTGCCAAGAAATTTTCTGTAGTAAATAAACGGATCTAAGTGATCTGTTTTAATAACCTCGAGATTTGGATCGATTTCACTAAGCAGGCTTTCATCTTTTGCGGAAAAAGTATCTTCTTTTACGGTTAACACTACAGGCTGCCAGCCAAATTTTGGAAGATGCTTTATTATCTTCATTGGCCAGTGCAAAGATGCTTTGCCTGACGGGGGCCAGTAGAATGTTATAAACAGAACCTTTTTCATTTTCCCGCTATAGTTTACTGCAAAGTTAATTTAGAAATTTATTTTCTCCAAGATCAGAAGGTTTCTTTTTATAAAACAGCTTGATTAATAAATTATTTTTTTTAGTTTACACATAACAAAATCAGAAATACTATGAATGACGGGAAATTAAAAATAACCGGTAGCACTTCTTTTTTTATTGATGCTATTGGTATAGTAGTAATCTTTATGGTATTAAAGGAATTACAAAGCATTTTCATCCCGTTACTGATAGCATATTTTCTCTTTTTTGTTTTTTCGCCTTTAAACGCTTTCCTTGGTAAATACAAAATACCGCTTTCCGTTTTAGTTATAATTGATTTATTGATTATTATATTTTTATTCGGTGGAATAACATCGGTCATTATTGATTCTTTCAGCAGGTTTGCAGAGCAGCTTCCGCAATACGAATTAAAACTTAATAATATAGTCTCATCAACAGCATTATCTCTCGGAGTAAAAGATCCCAAGTTCACAAATTTCCAGATTGCAAAAATGTTAAAAGACATTGACCTGGGCTTGATTGCGGGGAACCTGTTCTCGTCAACATTTTCTTTGTTGGGGACACTTCTTTTTGTCATATTCTTTTTCATTTTTGTAGTTACCGGGCAGCAGAATATTTTCAATGCTATCTCTAACAGGTATTATAAGAAAGAGCAGAACAATAATTCCTCTTCTTTACAACAGAGCGAAAACATTTTAAAGAATACTTTTAAGGAAATTACAGACCAGGTTCAGCGTTATGTTATAACCAAATTTCTTACAAGTGTTTTGAATGGCCTGAGTGTTGGAATTATTTTGTGGTTATTCGGAGTTGATTTTTTAATGGTGTGGGCAGCTTTTGCATTTTTGTTAAACTTTATACCTGTCGTGGGGTCTATAATTGCTGTTGCATTACCGGCTCTGATGGCTCTTGTTCAGTTTGAATCGGTATCATATGCTCTGATTATTGCACTAATTGTTATTGTAGTTCAGAACATAATAGGGAATTTTTTAGAGCCGAAAATTTTCGGGAACAAGCTGGGACTTAACCCGCTTGTTATTCTGCTTTCATTACTTCTCTGGGGTTATATCTGGGGAATAGTTGGTATCCTTCTTTCCATTCCTTTGACCGCAATAATTAAAATCATTATCTCCCGGTCAGATTCACCCAATCTTAATTTGTTAAATGATTTTATGAGTAGTTAAAAAAAAATACTTTTTTTTAAAATTATTTTCCGATATCGTAGTTTTTCCCCCCTATTAATATAGTAGTCGATTTTATTTTTTTACAAAGAGGTTTGAGAGAGAAGATGAAAACAAGTTTGACTATTGACAGCCGCCATTTTAAAGGTAGGGGTAAAAAACAATTCGAAATATTAAAAGAGTATTTCCTGTTACCGGCATGGGGAGGATTGCTCGGTTTTGCTCTGTTCTTTTCACTGTTAATATTGTTAAAAATATTCTCTTATATAATTGAAAGCCAAAGTGATTTAACAGTTGATTTAACAGATATTCTGATCTCATTCATTGGTTTTATTCTGCTATTTTCCGTTCGCTTTTTGGAGAAATTTCAGAAGTAGATTTCACCCCCGGTACTAAAGGGGGGATAGTACCGGTTCCTATACTTCAACACTGGCTTTAAGTTTTTCTGCCCTGTCTGCTAATTTAAGAGCCTCAATAAGCTCGTTAATGTCGCCTTCAATAATGTTGGATAAGTTATATAAAGTTAAACTAATGCGATGATCTGTAACCCTGTTCTGCGGAAAATTATATGTTCTTATCTTATCGCTTCTGTCTCCGCTTCTTACAATAGATTTTCTTGTGGCAGCTATTTCATCGGTAACTTCTTTCTGTTTCATATCATAAAGCCTTGCACGAAGCACCTTCATTGCTTTCTGCCTGTTCTTCAACTGGCTCCTTTCATCCTGGCAGGATACTACCATTCCGGTTGGAATATGAGTGATGCGTATAGCCGTTTCCACTTTATTAACATTTTGTCCGCCTGCACCGCCGCTCCGGAAAACATCAATTCGCAGGTCGTTCGGATCAATATCAACCTGAATATCTTCAGCTTCGGGCATAACTACTACAGATGCTGCCGATGTGTGAACGCGTCCCTGTGTTTCAGTAAGAGGAACTCTTTGTACACGGTGAACGCCATTTTCAAATTTCAGATCTCCATAAACCCCGTTGCCGTTTAATGAGAAGACTACTTCTTTTACTCCGCCTAAACCTGATTCGTTGAAATCAATTACTTCTTTCCGCCATCCTTTAACCTCTGCAAACCTTGAGTACATTCGATATAAATCTGCCGCAAATAAGCCTGCTTCATCGCCTCCGGTTCCGGCTCTAATTTCAACAATAACGTCTTTATTATCATTAGGATCTTTTGGTATAAGTAGAATCTTTATTTCTTCTTCGAAGGATTCTTTTTGTTTTTTCAGTTCGGTCAACTCTGTTTCTGCAAGCTCGATTAATTCTTTATCCTTTTCCTTGTTAATAATTTCCTGATTGCCTTCAATATTTTTAATGGTAGCTTCATATTTATTATAAGCTTCAACTATTTCTGCAAGATCGCTTCTTTCCTTGGATAAAGAAATCAATTTCTCCTGGTTATTCATATTCGCGGGATCAGATAATTGTTCATTTATTCTGTCGAATTTTTCTTTAATTGCGCGCAGTTTTTCAAGTAATTCCATCTATTTCCTAGTTAATTGGGATGTAAATATAACGAAGATAGCCGTGAAAAACTAAGATGGAAATTGCAGGATCATTTGGTTTATACCTTGCGTTTAAGCTAATTTTCTCAGGATTTCAAGGTATTCAACCTGGGTAGCTAAAGAAGGAATTGTGTTGCCTGCCTTTGGAGTTTGGTGATTCAGTTCCTGTAAAAATAAGTCCAGAGCAAGAAACATATTTAACTCCGGAAAACCGTTATCCCGTAAGTAGTGAATCAACTTAAGAGTTCTGAATCCATCAAACCAGAAAAATTTTTGCTTCTTAATTTGTTCATCTGTTTTACTGTTGGAAAGAATTCTTTTCCAGTTTTCTTCAAACCTTTGCTCTTTAAGAAATTCATACAGGTATAGACTGATATCTTTTGCGGCAGAAATATATTTATCCGGTGTTTTAATTTCATTATTGCCGAATTCTTTCAACCAAAACTTTAACACTTTAAATGATTCCGGGTTATAAAGCAGGTACTCATTCTGATTCCCGGAAAGAAATCTTGTTATGCGTTGCCCTGTTCCGAAAGGTACGCGCCAGGATGACCTGCCGGATGGATAAACAACAGTCCCGTCAATTTTATGAATAGGGAAACTCTTGGCAAGCTTTTCCATAAAATAAAAATCTTCTGCGGCTTTTCGCTTGTTCATTCCTTCTACTTTTACATAGCTGTCATATGAACAGAACAATGTAGAACCAATTGTGTGAAAAGCATAAGGTGAAGCAGCATATTGCAAACCAAGCACATAATAACGAAGGAAAATTTCATAGCATACGATAGCATATTTATCCTCATCTGTTCCGGTTATCTTATGCCTGAAATTAATGTATCCTGCTTTTAGATTTTTGTCTTCCAGGTTTTTGTGGATTACAGCAAGGTAATTTTTGTTAACCGTACAATCGGCATCAAGGCAGACGAGAAGTTTTGTTAAATCAGAAGTGTAGTTGAAAATTTTCAGGCACAGGTCCATCCCTGTTTTTCTGGCAAAACCGACTCCGCCGTCCTTCTCAGGCATTTCTTTGCCTGCAGACGAAGCATCAACAAGACCAATCTTAATGCCTGTAGCAATTACTTCCTGAGAAAAGTTATCGGTAGCATTACCGTTTATTAATGAGCGTAAAAAATTCATTGATTTCTTGTTGTCTTCCTTAACTTCCTCTGAAGCAGAGGCAACATTATTTATTACGAAGACAAAAAGAATGTTCTTAAAACATCCGTGTTCATTTTCAATTAAACTAGGAAGAAGTTTTTTAATGTTCTCAAATTCCATTATAGCGGGAACAACAATACAGCAGGCAATATCTGAATCGGGTTTCCATTCAATGCTCCATTTGTCCGAAGCATAGTTTTCTAAGTAGCGGGTTACAATTGCCGGTAAATAATTGTCAGTCATAACAATCAAACCAAGGGATAAAACTTATCTTGAATAATTCTAAGCGCTTTTTCTAAATCCGCTCCGTCAATCCAGTTTATAGTTACACCTTCCTTCTCCATCTTTCTGAACCATGTCATTTGCCGTTTTGCAAAATTATGAATTGCATAGTTAAGCTTCTCAAACATTTCATTGTAACTTAGCTGCCCCTGCAGGTATAAACCGATGTAGCGATATTCAAGTCCAAAGAAATTTAATTTTTCAAATGATAATCCTGACTCAGCAAGTTTTTTAATTTCATCAATCATTCCATTTTCAAGTCTTAGTTTTAAGCGGTTGGTTATTCTTTCCTTTATAATTGATCGTTCGAGCTTCACTCCAATTACAAGAGCATTTATATTGAGTTGAGTAACGGACTTATCTGATGTACCTGCAATTTCTATTGCTCGGATTAGTCTCTCCTTATCAAGCAAATCTGTTGTATTATGCAACTCCGGATTTAACTTAAACAGTCTTTCTTTTAATTCCTCGGTTGGCAAAGAACGAAGAAGGTTTTGTAATTCCTTATCAGGGGGTGATTCCTTTAACGAATAATTTTTAATTACAGCATTTAAATATAAACCTGTACCTCCGCAAAGAATCGGAATCTTTTTCGCAGAATTTATTTTATTGAATGCATTCTGAAAATCATTTACAAAACGAAAGAGGTTATATTCTTCCGTTGGTTCAGCAATGTCAATCAGATGATAGTTGACCGCTTGATTATTAACAAAATAATCCTGCAAATCTTTACCGGTGCCTATATCCATTCCTTTGTAAACCTGCCTTGAATCAGCAGAAATTATTTCCGCATTAATCTCGTTTGCAATTAGTGCGGCAAGCCGTGTTTTACCCACTGCCGTTGGGCCAAGAATGGTAATAAGGTTATAATTGTTTTTAACTGCGTTTCTGTCTGGGCACATAACGTGGAGTGAATTTTACCAGCGAGGATTTTAAAAAATATTAGTGCGACTCATACAGCCGGCAAAGTTATAATAAATGTAGAGCCTTCTCCCAAATCACTTTCAACCGTAATCCTGCCGTCATGATTTTCAATAATACTTTTTGTTATTGATAATCCTAAGCCGGTTCCATCTTTTTTTCCGTGGGACATGAACGGTTCAAATATTCTATCTTTAATGCTGTCAGGAATTCCAATTCCATTATCTTTAAAAGAAATTTCTACATCTCTTCCTTCAACTTTAGTAGATACAAGGATTTTACCACCGTCCGGCATAGCATCACAGGCATTTCTTAAAATATTCATGCAGGCAATGGTAAATTCTTTCTTGTCGAGTTTAACCATTATATCCCTGTCGTACTGCTTTACAAGTTCACAGTTCCTGATCCTTACATTTGATTCAAGCTTTGTTAAAATTTCTTCAAGACTCTCGTTAAGCTTGCAGGATGCAGAATGCAATATTGAGCTGCCTTCCGAATAACTTGATGTGGATTGTATTAAATCAACTATATGATTTAATTGCTCAAGCATCATTTCTATTACCTGGTTTACTTCAGGTGAAAGGTTTTTTGATTTAAGATGTTCCGTATATCTTTTGGAAACAAGAATTGGTTTCTTAATATCCTGGATTAAAAAGTTGGCCATTTTACCAAGTGAAGTAACTCTTTCTGCCTGCAGAAGTTTTTCAACTAAGTCAGCATTTTCAAGAGCCAATGCAGCATGAGCAGAAAGCATTTCAAGAAATTCTTCGTCGAGCTTTGTGAACTCGCCATATTTGCAATTCAATAGCTGAAGAACGCCGATAACTTCTTCTGTTTTATCTTTTATCGGAAAGCAGAGGACTGTTCTTGTATGATAACCTGTTAGCTTATCATAGTCACTGTTAAAGCGTTCGTCGTTGGGGGCATCTGTTATATTTACAATTTCTTTATTCTTTGCAACCCAGCCTGCAAGTCCTTCGCCTATTTTTAACCTTATCTCGGATACTTCATCACCTTCTTTTACCTTGGACCAGATTTCATCCTTTTCTTTGTTTACAAGGTAAAGAGTTCCGCGTTCTGCGTGAGTAAGGTTTTGGGCAGCCAGCAATATTCCTTTTAAAACTTCATCCAGTTTTACATTACTGTTTACAATCTGTACTGCTTTGTTTATAAGATGTAACTGATCAAAGCAAAATTTGTTTTGTCCAAACCTTTTCTTTGGGATTGATTCTGAAAGTTCTGATGAATTATCCTTATCATCAACTGCCTGAGGTTCCTGTTCTTTCATCAGAGGTTCGGTATCTTCAAGCGCATCACTTTTAATTTCTTCAATTGGTACAGAATCTTCTATGAATTTTTCTGTCGTTTCAACAGGAGTATCTTCTTTTAATAAATCCCCGGCAAATTCTTCTTCAGCGGTTTCAATATAAAAATTCTTAAGCCTGTCAAGCACATCATCATTATCGCTGGTGAAATAATCCATTTCGGCTTTATCAAAGACAACGAACTTGCAATCTTTAAGTGCGAATGCCGTAGACGTTCTTGGCATTCCCTCAAGAAAATCTTCCTCGCCGAAAAAATCATTATTCTTCCGTACAACCTTTTGGCTTAATCCCAACAATTTTTCTTTTACAAGCCTTACTTCACCGCTGACTATAAGAAAGATATTTTCCCCGGGATCTCCTTCCTTAAAAATAACATCGCCCTTTAATTTGAATAGTACATTTTCCGGGCTTAATGAAATATCAATTTCTTTTTTTAAGACATCGGTAAATAACCTGTTGTCTTTGATGGCATTTATTGTTTGTGCAATCATATTTTTTATTATATTTTCAATTAAACGAATGAGTATTATGATAATTAAAGAAATCGAAAAAGGAATACTTCATCTTTCAAGGAACGATAATCGCATAGCAACATTAATAAAAAAGAACCGCAAATGCAATTTGCAGCCACATAATGATTATTTTATTTCTTTGCTTGGATCAATCATTCAGCAGCAGCTTTCTATTAAGGCGGCCGATTCAATTTACAGCAGGTTTCTTGATTTAACAGGTAAAAATCCAACACCGGAAATAATTCTGAATCTGCCGGATATTCGGTTGAGAAACTGCGGTTTATCGAATTTAAAAGTGAAATATGTGAAAGACCTGTCATCAAAAGTGATTAATAAAGAAATTTCGCTGGCTAATCTTGACGAAAAAGATGAAGATGAAATTATTACAGAACTGACCAGGGTTAAGGGAATAGGTGTGTGGACTGTACATATGTTTCTTATTTTTACGCTTGGAAGATTGAATGTTCTGCCAACCGGCGATCTTGGAATTAAAAAATCTATAAAACTAAATTATAATCTAAGAAAAATGCCGACTGAGAAAAAAGTTTATGATATAGCGCGAAGAAACAAATGGGAACCTTATTGCTCAATTGTAAGCTGGTATTTGTGGGCCAGCTTAGATAACAAGAATTAATTGAATCTTTTAATAATAGATAACATCAAACCAAATGGAAGAAAATGAACTTATTGAGAAAGCAAAAGCCGGCGATAGGCATGCTCTTGCTGTCCTGGTAAAAAATTATGAACAGACTGTTTTTAATTTTGCTTTTAAGATTTGCAGAAACCGGGATAAGGCAGAACATACTATGCAGGAAACTTTTCTTAGCGTGATTAAGCATATTGATCAGTTTGACAGTAAATCGAAACTATCAACCTGGCTCTATACTATCGTATCCAATCATTGCCTGATGATGGCAAGATCTGCTAAGAAAGATATGTTCGCTTCAATTGACGACGAGGAAGCGCTTATTGATGAAAGTAGCATAACAGACTGGTCGGTTTCGCCGGAAAAGGTAACTGAAAATAATGAACTTAAGGAAATGCTTGACGATGCAATACAAAAGCTTCCAGCGGATTATAGAATTGTATTTTTGTTAAGGGATGTGGAAGGGCTTTCAACTGAAGAAACAGGTAAAATAACTAATCTGACTGTGCCGGCGGTAAAATCAAGACTGCACAGGGCAAGGGCTTTTTTAAGAAATGAAATTAATAAGGTGATGCAAGATGGAAAATAATGTAACATGTAAAGAGGTGATGAATCATATTTGCGATAATCTCGGAGAAGAACTTAATTCCCCCAGGTGCATTGCAATTAAGGAACATTTAAACAGCTGCCCTAACTGCCAGAGCTATTTTAAGAACGTGGAAGTAACAATTGATTTTTATAAAAAGTACAACGTTAATCTTCCGGATGAAGCCCATAACAGGCTTATTGATTATCTTGGTTTGAAGGAATAAAAGCCGAATCCTTTTTTATATGGTATCATCTAAAAAGAAAAAATTTTTATTTTGAGGTAAGCTATGCCAATTTTTGAGTACAAGTGTACAGATTGTAATACCAAATATGAAGTGCTTCACAAATCAACTTCCAACCTTTCGGAAGTAACCTGTCCTTCGTGTAATTCTAAAAATTCCAAAAAACTTTTATCATCATTCAGTGCTTCGGTAAGTGATTCTTCATCTGCTTCCTATGGCGGATGTGAAAGTGGAACATGTGGATTGCCATCGGGCGGATGCGCATCCGGAATGTGCGGATTAAATTAATGAAAAATCAAAAGATTACAATGAAATACCTTTTAATAATTTTCAGCTTGCTTTCACTTTACAGTTGTGCACAGAATAAAGAAAATGATATGACGGTAACTCAGCTTAAAGAAGCAATGGAGAATGACAGCTTGCTTGTTATTTTAGATGTCAGAACTCCACAGGAATTAAATGGTCCGCTTGGTAAAATTGATGGTGTTATAAATATTCCTGTTCAGGAACTTGAACAGCGGGTTGGTGAATTGACTAAGTATAAAAATAAAAACATTGCAGTTATTTGCAGGTCAGGAAACCGCTCCCGTACAGCTCAGCAGATTTTAAGCAGGCAAGGTTTTAAAGCAAAAAATGTTTCAGGCGGAATGATAGAATTCCGTCAATCAGAGGGAAAATAACTCTTCCCTCTTTTTGATTAGCTCCATACAGCCATTCTCATGTCTATTCAGAAATAACTTTCCCCGGTTAAAACATCTTCATTATATTTAGGGAAAAGATAGAGAAGATTATGTTTATTCCTGTTCGTTTGCTTTTTCTTTTTATAATTGTATTAAATGTAATTCCAATTTTTGCACAGGTTGAAAGTATGGAAAAAGATTTTTCAAACGATAATAGTGAATTTGTCCCCCGGTGGGCAAAAAGTGCAATCTGGTACCAGATATTTCCGGATCGATTCAGAAATGGCGATCCATCAAATGATCCGGAACTTGAAGATCAAAAAGGAGCCTGGCCGTACGATCAGACTTCTGCATGGAAAATTCATCCATGGAAAGCTGATTGGTATGAACTGCAGCCCTGGGAAAAAGAAAACAAAAAGAGTATCTGGTACAACATAACACGGCGTCGTTATGGTGGTGATCTGCAGGGTATAATTGACAAGCTCGATTATCTTCAGCAGCTTGGAGTAAATACACTTTATCTTAATCCTGTTTTCTGGGCTCCGTCTCATCATAAGTATGATGGAGCAACTTATCATCATATCGATCCTAACTTTGGCCCTGATCCTGAAGGAGATAAAAGAATAATCTCTTTAGAAATTCCAGATGATCCGGCAACATGGAAATGGACTGAAGCAGATAAATTATTTCTTAAACTCGTAGAAGATATTCACAAACGCGGTATGAGAATTATTCTTGACGGCGTGTTTAATCATATGGGAACGAACTCTTTTGCCTTTCAGGATGTATTGAAAAACCAGCAGACCTCAAAATTCAAAAACTGGTTTACCATTAAATCCTGGGATGACCCGGTAAACAAAACAAAGTTTGATTATGAGGGATGGTTTGGTGTAAAGGATCTCCCCGAAATCAGAGAAGATGAAAACGGAATTGTTGAGGGACCAAAAGAATATATTTTTAATTCTACTAAAAGATGGATGGCCCCCAATGGAAATGTAACTGCCGGAATAGACGGCTGGCGGTTGGATGTTGCATTTTGTGTTAAACATGAATTCTGGAAAGACTGGAGAAAGTTTGTTAAATCAATAAACCCTGGTGCATATCTTACTGCAGAAGTTATAGATTCTGCCAAAGTATTGAAAGAATATCTGCGGGGTGATGAATTTGATGCTGTAATGAATTACAATTTTGCTTTTATCTGCTCTGAATTTTTTGTTGAAAAGAATAATAAACTTACTGCAACTGAATTTGATAAAGCTCTTGCTGAACTTCGCAATGCTTTTGATGGTGGCGTTTCCTACGTACTGCAAAATTTATTCGATAGCCATGATACGAACAGGCTGCTCTCTCATATTGTTAACAGAGATTTGGCTTCTTACAGGAACTGGCCGGATTATTTTCAGAAATCAAAGGCTGAGAACAAAAAATATAATGTGCGCAAACCAAATGATTACGAAATAAAAATCCAGAAACTGATGGCTTTATTTCAGATGACATATGTTGGCGCACCTATGATTTATTACGGCGATGAAGTTGGGATGTGGGGTGCTAACGATCCCTGCTGCCGTAAGCCAATGTTGTGGGATGATATTAATTATGATGACGAAGTGTATAATGCTGATCAAAGTAAGAGAGAAAAAGCAGATAAGGTTGAAGTGAATAAAGAATTGTTAGCATACTACAGTAAACTGATTGAAATCCGGAAAAAATATTTGCCATTACAGCTTGGAAATTTTAACTCATTCTTAACAGATGATAAAAATGAAGTATACGCTTTTGAAAGAAATTATAATGGACAAAAAGTTATAGTGGTTTTAAACAACAGCAACAATGAAAAATCTGTAAATTTTTTTCCTTTAGAAGAGGACAAGTATGTTGACGTCTTGACAGGAACCGAATACAATGCTGAAAAACAACTTCATTTTATGGTAAAAGCAAAAAGCGGAGCAATCCTTGTGAAAGATTAGTTTAGCTATACCGGTATATACTTTTAATGCCGTACAGTATGGTATTTTTATTTCTTTTCTCTTACTTTCGATTTAGCAATTTTAGTTGTAATAGTTAATTACAACTTACACCAGTTTAACAAGAGGTAATTATGACAGGACCGAGAGTGTTACCCTTATGCAAATTCTTTTTCAATTCCTTTTTATATACTTCGATTGAATCAATATTCTGAACTGAATCCGGTTGTAATTCTATATTAAATATCTTTTCGGCTCCTTAAAGGTTTCTTATAGATTTGCGATAATATTATTAAGCGAAATATCGATATTCTTATTTATATGATTAATTTTATTAAAAACCTCAATCTCAGCATAAAAATATCTTTAATTGGGGCCGGAAGTGTACTAATAACAGCGGTTGCATTAGTAATACTTGCCGTGTGGCAAAGTGGTGTTTATAACAAATTAGCGCAAAAAGAAGTTAATGTTTTAATTGACGACAATATTGATAATATAGCAAATGGAGTTTATAATCTTGTTTATACGGAAAATGAAGCTGTTCAACAGCAGGTAAACTATAACCTTCAGGTAGCAAGACGTATTTTTAAAAATGTGGGCAAGGTCAGTTTATCAAACAACAAAGTAAAATGGAATGCCATAAATCAGTACACAAAAGAAGCGACTCAGGTAGAAATTCCTCAAATGCTAACTGATGGGAAGGAAGTGGGTTCAATAACCGCAAATGATTATGGTAATAAAATAGTTGATGAAGTGACTGAATTAGTTGGAGAAACAGCTACAATTTTTCAACGTATGAACAAAAAAGGGGATATGCTGCGTATTTCAACCACGGTTAAAAATGAAGATAACAAACGAGCATTAGGAACTTATATTCCTGCAATTAATCCCGATGGATTACCGAATCCGGTTGTAACAGCAATTATGAATAATAAAACATACCATGGCCGGGCTTACGTAGTTAATGAATGGTATCTGACTGCTTATGAAGCTATTAAAGATAACAAGGGAAATATTATCGGGATGCTCTATGGTGGGATCAAACAGAAAAATGTTGAATCAAGGTTGAGGAATGCAATTTTAAATACCAAAGTTGGAAAAACCGGCTATGTTTATGTTATAAATGGAACCGGCGAGAAACGTGGTTATTATATAATCTCACAGCATGGAATAAGAGACGGTGAAAATATTTGGGAAAGTAAAGATACTGATGGTAACTACATTATTAAAACAATTGTTAATAAAGCCTTAAAATTAAAACAAGGAGAACTTGAAACTGTACGATATAGATGGCAAAATCCCGGTGAACCTCACCCAAGATGGAAAATTGCACGACTTACTTACTTTGCTCCCTGGGATTGGGTGATTGGGACAAGTGTTTATGAGGATGAGTTGCAAAACTATTATGTTATTTTGGAGAATGGCAGAAATAAAATGATAACCATTATGGGTCTTGCCGGTCTTTTTATAATATTACTGGTTGGTCTGACCAGCATTGGTTTTGCCTGGACAATTACAAGACCATTAAAACAAATAACAAAAACTGCAGAGATAATATCCACTGGTAACTTTGATCAATTTGCAGATATTCATTCTACCGGTGAGATTGGTAAGCTTGCTCAGACATTCAACTTTATGACTCAACAATTAAAGATAACTCTTGAAGGACTGCGTAACAGTGAGGCTTTTCTTAATAAAATTGTTGAGAATATTCCTGATATGATTTTTGTTAAAGAAACCACGGAAGGTAGGTTTGTCAGATTTAATAAAGCGGGGGAAAACCTTCTTGGTTATAACAGAGAAGAAATGCTTGGAAAAACTGATTATGATATTTTCCCGGAAGAAGTTGCAGCTTTTTTTACAACCAAAGATAAAGTAGTTATTGAAAGTAAAGTTCCGTTGGATATACACGAAGAAAAAATATTAACTAAAAATCTTGGTACAAGAATCCTGCATACTCAAAAAATTCCTCTTTTGGATGACAGCGGAAATCCAAAATTTATTCTCGGCATTTCTGAAGATATAACTGAAATTAAAAAAGCAGAAGAAGCTCTTCATAAATTAAATGAGGAACTGGAGCATCGGGTTATTGAACGGACAAAGCAATTGGAATCTGCTAATAAAGAATTAAAGGATTTTGCTTTTATTGTGTCTCATGATTTAAAGGCACCTTTACGTGCTGTAAGCCAGTTGGCACACTGGTTAAAAGAAGACTACTATGAAAAACTTGATGAAGAGGGGAAAGAAACTATCGATATAATATTGCGCAGAGTTAAACGAATGGATTCACTGATAGATGGCATTTTACATTATTCACGAGTGGGGCGTTTAAGTGAAAAGAGAGAAAAGGTGAATATCTTATCTCTTGTGAATGAAGTTGTTAGTTCTTTGATAATTCCATCAAATATAAAGATATATGTAGAAGGGGAATTTCCAACTATTATTGGTGACCAGACCCAATTTAAACAGGTATTCCAGAACCTTGTCAGCAATTCAGTAAAGTTTATGGATAAACCTGAAGGTATAATTAAAATAAATTGCGATAGCCTGGCAGATCAATGGAAATTCAGTCTTAGCGATAATGGTCCCGGTATAGAAGAAAAATATTTCGAGAAGGTATTCCAGATATTTCAAACACTTTCCTCGCGCGATTCTCACGAAAGTACAGGAATAGGACTAACCATTGTTAAGAAAATAGTTGAGCTTTATGGCGGAGATGTTCATATAGAATCCGAGATTAATAACGGTACAACAATTATTTTTACAATTCCTAAAACGGAGTAATAAAATGAAAATCCGCAAACCGATTTTATTGGTTGAAGATGACCATGTAGACGTTATGACTGTAAAACGAGCCTTTAAGGATCTTCACATTACCAACAAATTATACGTTGCAGAAAATGGCGAAGAAGCGCTTGAATTTCTACAGAATCCTCAGAATGAAAAACCCCACATCATTCTGCTTGATTTAAATATGCCCAAAATGAATGGAATTGAGTTCCTGCAGATAGTCAAACAAGATCAGCAATTAAAAATGATTCCCGTTATAATATTAACTACTTCCAAAGCAGAGCAGGATAAAATAGAAAGTTACAGTTTGCAGGTTTCAGGTTATATGATTAAACCGGTTGATTATTTACAGTTTGTTGAGGTTGTACGTGCAATAAATCTTTATTGGACTTTATGTGAATTGCCCGGAGATTAAAGTTTAAAATGCCCCGGCATTAACCGGGGCTCAATTAATTATTTATTCAACTTCAAGCTCAACTACTTTAGATGTAACCCCCTTAATAAGACTTATCTTTCTTACCAACTCATCTTTCTGCGATTGATCACCAACCAATTCTAAAATTAATAGTCCCTGGTCAGAGCAATTGTCCAATACTCCGTCGTGAATTCCAAGTCGTGTTTTTATCAAACAACCCCAGCCGGTTAATACCTTCTGAACATTAACTGCGGATTCCTTTCTGCTTCCGATTAAAATAAGTAGAACTGTTTTTTTCATGGCAACTCCTTAAATTATTATTTGGTGAACAAAATATTAAAGTATGATTTTATTCCTGTTACAGAAATCAAAAGTTATCCGGATTGAAATTAGCTTTACACAGGTTAAAAGTCAATTTCCTTTAGGCTGAAAAATAATTACTTTTGAGCGCCGGAAATTTATAAAATTAAAATCCGGTTGCGGAGGAGAATACTAATGAAGAAATGGTTTTTGTTCTTTTTAATAAATTTAATCATACTGGTTAAGGCATCTATTGCACAAGAGCAGGTACGATATACAGATTCCCGACTTCCGATTAATGAAAGAGTAAATGATTTAATTGCACGGATGACATTGAGCGAGAAAATTTCCCAGATGGTTTATAATGCACCCGCAATTGAAAGACTTGGAATTCCTGCATATAATTGGTGGAATGAAGCACTTCATGGCGTTGCACGCAATGGCCTTGCAACAGTATTTCCACAGGCAATAGGACTTGCAGCAACATGGGATACAAATCTGCTTTTCAAAATTGGAAATGTTATTTCTGATGAAGGCCGTGCTAAATATTATGAAGCAATAAAGAATAATAAACACGGAATTTACCAGGGACTTACTTTCTGGTCGCCTAATGTAAATATCTTTCGTGATCCAAGATGGGGACGCGGAATGGAAACTTATGGTGAAGATCCTTTTCTTACTGGAAGATTGGGTGTTCAGTTTATAAAAGGTTTGCAGGGGGATGATCCGAAATATTTTAAAACAATTGCTACTCCAAAACATTTTGCCGTTCACAGCGGACCTGAACCGGAGAGACATTCATTTGACGCTGAAGTAAACGATTATGATTTGCGCGAAACCTATCTTCCTCAGTTTAAAGCTTGTATTGAAGAGGGGAAAGCATATTCAATTATGTGTGCCTATAATCGTTTCAGAAGCGAAGCCTGCTGCGGAAGCAATACTTTGCTTAGGAGTATTCTGAGAGATGAATGGAAATTTGATGGTTACGTGGTTTCCGATTGTTGGGCAATTTTTGATTTCTATAATACACACAAGGTAGCCAAATCGCCGGATGAAGCATCGGCGCTTGCTGTAAGAACCGGAACCGATCTTGAATGCGGAGAAGAATATTCATCACTTGAAAAAGCATTTGAACAGAAATTAATAACTGAAGATGAAATTAATACTGCTGTTAAAAGATTATTTACTGCACGATTCAAATTGGGAATGTTCGATCCACCAGAGTTTGTACCATTTTCTTCAATAAGAACAAGCCTAGTTGATTCCAAACCAAACCGTTCCCTTGCCTTTGATGCCGCACAGAAATCTATTGTACTTTTAAAGAATGAAAAAAATCTTCTTCCTTTAAGCAAGCATTATAAAAAGGTTGCTGTTATTGGCCCCAATGCAGATGATGTTGAAGTGCTTCTTGGTAATTATAATGGTTTCCCTGCTGAACCGATAACTCCATTACAAGGCATCCTGGAAGTTCTCTTAAAGACAAAAGTCGTTTATGAACGCGGATGCGATATTGCAGAGAATATGCCTTCTCTTGAAATCATTCCGGCAAAGTATTTTTTCACTTCTGCTGATCAAAAAGAAAATGGATTGACTGCTGAGTATTTTGATAACAGAGACTTTACAGGTCAGCCTTCTTTTACCAGGAACGATCCGATGATTGATTTCAGATGGTGGAGTAAAGCGCCGGATCCTAAATTTGATCCGGATAATTTTGGCGTAAGATGGACAGGAGTAATTGTTCCTCCCAAAAACGGAAGATATGCTTTTGGTGGTTATGGGTTTAACGGATTCAGAATTTATATCGAGGATACACTGTTCGTTCAATTCAAGGGAACACATCATCCTAATAAAACATATAAGTATATAAATCTTGTTGAAGGTAAACCTTACAGAATAAAAATTGAATTTTTCAAGACAATGCGTTTCTCATTGATGCAGCTTATTTGGTCAGTTCCGGATGAAGACTTAGAGAAGCGGGCAATTCAGGCGGCAAAAGATGCAGAAGTTGTTATACTTGTAATGGGATTATCACCTCGTCTTGAAGGCGAAGAGATGGATGTTCCGGTAAAAGGATTTCAGGGTGGAGACAGGCTTACACTTGATTTACCAGAAGTTCAGGAAAATCTCATGAAAAAAATTGTGAAGACTGGCAAGCCAACTGTTCTGGTTCTTTTAAATGGAAGCGCCTTATCTGTAAACTGGGCACAAAAAAAAATTCCTGCAATAGTTGAAGCATGGTATCCTGGTCAATCAGGTGGGTATGCAATTGCAAATGTTTTGTTCGGGGATTATAATCCTTCAGGAAAATTACCGGTTACATTTTATAAATCAGTTAATCAGCTTCCTGCATTTACAGATTATAATATGAGCAACAGAACCTATCGTTACTTCAAGGGAGAACCACTTTATCCTTTTGGTTACGGGCTTAGCTATACTACTTTCCGGTATAAAAATATTAAGCTGGAAAAGAATAAGATTAAATCCGGAGATTCCGTAAAAGTTTCTATCGAGGTTTCTAACACAGGCGAGATGGATGGTGATGAAGTGGTTCAGCTTTATATTAAAGCGGCTAAGGATAAAAAGGCAATAAAAACTTTAAAGGGATTTGAAAGAATATCTACCAAATCAGGAGAAACAAAGAAAATTGAATTTACTATTACACCAGATAAGCTTTCACGCTGGGTTGAAGGAAAAGGTTTTACTGTTGAACCGGATAAATATATTTTGATGATTGGTTCATCATCAAGCGACAGGGATTTGAGGAAAATTAATTTAATAGTTGAATAATATAAGTTAGTTAAAACATTGGAGACTAAATGAAAAAGATTTTAGCTGTCAGTTTGATCCTGTTATCAAACATCTTTGCACAACGCTTAACCGTAAACGATAAGTATCTTACATTTGAGGCTTCTGCAAATTCACCTCTTTATACAACGTACACGGCGGCAATGGAAAGATCGAGACTTTATGGGGATAAAGGCTATAAGATGGATTACTACTCCGAATGCTTTCCTATAAATTATTCCGGAGATAATGCCGGTAAGTTTTATGTTGTATGGAAAGTGAATCAGGTTGTTGTGAACAAGACTGAAGAATTTTATGTTAAGCCTGTTGTAACAAGCTCATTTCCAGATATGGCTATAATTGAATATCAGCCGTTCCAGGGAGTGTTGGTTCAGGAAACATTTTTTGTTTACAGCTCTACTATAGCTCTTGTCAATCTTCAGATTAAAAATATTTCCAAAGTAAATTATGATATCGAACTCTATCCTGTTCTTGAACTTGGCAACGATTCGTTGCAGGTAAAAGGCTACGATGAAAAATTTAAAGGATACGTCACCAATCATTATGAAACTAAGAAACGGTTGATAAGCAATCTTAATCCTAAGTTTCCTTATCCAACAGATTGCCGTGATTTTCTAACCGCAAGTTTTTCTCCTTATTCTTACGGAGGATATCTTGGAAGTCTTGATCATTTCTATAATATTATTAAAACAGATTTCTATGCTGAGAAAAGAATTGATTCGCTTAATCTTCTTAAAAGCGGATTAGTAAATTTTGTTTCGCTTCATGGTAAATTGAAATTGAAACCGGGCGAAGAAACAAATGTTCGTTACATCCGCGGCTGGCAGGATCAGAAAGAGGATCTTGTAAAACTTCAGGAGGAATGCGAAAAATTAAAAACAGAACCTCTGCAAAAATATGTTGATGCAAATGTAAAACTGTTTGCCAACATTCCGCGTATAAAGTTTAAAACTGAAGAAGAGAAACTTGTTTACCTTGGCTCGTTTAATTTGGCAAGAGGATGTATGTATCCGCCGGCAGATTCTACAAAATATAATTTCTATGTATTCTCTCGTCAGCCATTGTGGGGATGGGGACACGGTCACCAGGTATTACATGAATCATTAAGTATGCTTGCGTACGCTTATCTTGATCCGCAATCTGCACAAGGCTCGCAAAGAGTTTATATTGAACAGCAGGGAAAAGACGGATTGATTGCATACCGCCACGGCCCGCGCGGCTTGCAGGACTATCCGCATAAAAGTAATGTTACCGGAAAAGATATGTCCACAACATCAGCACCTTTCTTCAGCTGGATTAACTGGGAAGTTTATAACGTTAGCAAGGATAAACAGTTCCTTCTTGATGCATATAATTCCGGTGCCAAATATGTAAATTGGTTAATTGAAAACCGCGACCTTGATAAAGATGGCACATTTGAATGGGGTCCGTACGGAATAATTGAAAATGTACGCGATTGGTATAACGCTGTATTTCAGGTCTCTGCAGAAAGATATCTTGATGTTGATAAAGAAGATATTTCAGATGAACTTGAATGCGCTGATCTTACTTTTATGGTTATTAAAGAAATGAGATCTCTCGCTTCAATTGCAAATGAATTAGGCAAAAAGAACGAAGCTGTTGAATGGAAAAAGAAAGCAGATGATCTTTCTAAGTTGGTAAATGAAAGAATGTGGGATGATTCAACTCAATTTTACTATTCAGTAAATAAGAAGGATCATTCATTCAAATTTTTAACAAGAGATTTACGCCGTGAAGAAATAATCGGCTTCCTTGCATTATGGGCAGAAGCTGCTCCAAAAGACCGCGCAGAAAAATTATTAAAGAAACTTACTGATCCTGAAAAATTCTGGCGTAAGTATGGTGTTCCAACTTTATCCGCACAGGATGAATGGTATTCTCCTTATGTAGATTATTGTTGTAAATGGAACGGACCGGTTTGGCTGCTTTGGGATTATATGGTTTACGATGGTCTTAAAAAATACGGCTACAATAAAACTGCAAAAGAGTTAGCGGGTAAAATGATGCTTGCGGTTACAACACAGCTTTCCAAGAACCATAATTTCTGGGAATCGTTCAGCCCTGATAATGAAGTATTAAATTCCCCGACAAATTATATCTGGGATTCGATTATGGCAAAACTTTTAATCGAGGAATATAATAAGTGAACGACGACCAGGTTAAAAGAGAATTGAAGAGAAGAGTTTAGAATCACCGGATTCCGATTATGAATAAGCTTGAATTACTTTCGCCGGCTAAAGATTTTGAGGGCGGTATCGCTGCAATCAATTGCGGGGCAGATGCCGTGTACATCGGCGCTCCAAAATTTGGTGCGCGTGCCGCTGTTGGTAATTCAATTGATGATATTGCGAAACTGATAAACTATGCTCATAAGTTTTGGGCAAAAGTTTACGTTACTGTTAATACAATTATTTATGAAGATGAATTAGTGGAAGTACAACAACTAATTCATCAGCTATATGAAATCGGTACAGACGCAATCATCATTCAGGATATGGGCATGCTCGAAATGGATCTGCCGCCGATTCCTATTTTCGCTTCAACTCAAACACATAACTACTCGGTTGATAAGATTAAATTTCTTGAGCAAACCGGAATTCAAAGAATAATTCTTGCCCGTGAACTTTCGCTTCAACAGATAAAGGAAATCAGAAAGCATACAACTGTCGATCTTGAATTTTTTATTCATGGAGCATTGTGTGTTTGCTTTAGCGGGCAGTGCTATTTCAGCCAGGCTACAACCGGGCGAAGTGCAAACAGGGGCGAATGTTCTCAGCCCTGCCGTATGCTCTATTCACTTGAGGATGCTGACGGAAATATTATTGTAAAAGATAAATATCTTCTTTCACTAAAGGATTTAAATCTCTCTTCATATCTTGCAGAACTTATTGATGCCGGAATCTCATCTTTCAAAATAGAAGGAAGGTTAAAAGATATTTCCTATGTTAAAAACGTTACAGCGTTTTACCGGCAAAAACTTGATGCTTTAATTGCAAATGATAAATCACTTGCAAAATCATCATCAGGTAAAGTTTACATCGATTTCAAACCTGATCCCGACAAAACTTTTAACCGTGGATACACTGATTATTTTATTGAAGGCCGAAAAAAAGAAATAGCCTCTTCCGATACTCAGAAATCAATCGGCAAATATCTCGGCAAAGTGAAAAGGATTGAGAAAGATTTTTTTGAAGTCTCCACAAAGGAAATTCTGATTAACGATGACGGTATCTGTTACTTCGATTCAAAAAATATTTTGCGGGGAATGATTATAAGCAAGGTAAATAACAACCGTATTTTTACTGATGAATTGAGTGACTTAAAAATCGGGACGAAGATATACCGTAACCGCGATCATCAGTTCATTAAAGATTTATCAAAAGAAACTTCAACCAGAAAGATACAAGCGAAACTTGTATTGAATGAAGCAAAGGAAGGAATGTTTATTTCTGCTAGTGATGAAGATGGAAACCATGTTTCTGCATTATGCGAATTTGTGAAAGAACCGGCAAACAATCCGGAGCAAATGCACAAAACTATCGAAAAACAAATGCTTAAATCTGGAGATTCAATTTTTGAAGTGAGGGATGTTCAGATAAATCTGAAACAAACATATTTCCTTCCGGTTGCTAAGTTAAATGAATTCAGGAGAGAAGTGCTCAATCAATTGGAAACAGAAAGAGTAAAAAACTTTCCCCGTCAGTCATCGCAGATCAAAAAGTCCAATCATAAATATCCTGGTGATAAATTAGATTATCACGGTAATGTTGTTAATTCAAAAGCAGAAAAATTTTATGCGGATCATGGCGTTGAAATAGTGGAAGAAGGATTTGAAAAACTTTCTTCTGTTAAAGGTAAAATTATTATGACTACAAAATACTGCATTAAAGATCAGCTTGGAATTTGTCCGCAAAACAGGTGCAGCCAATTAAAAGTGAAAGAGCCGCTTTTCCTTGCAGATGGAAAAAGAAAATATCAATTAATTTTTAATTGCAAAAATTGCGAGATGAGTATTAAATTGTAATCAGCTTTAAGCAAAGTTTCGGATGAGGAAAACTGTAACTTACCTGCTCTGCTTCTTCTTAATATAAGGGGCAGGCAGGTGAGTTATTTATTGATTGTTGTTGAATGATAGTATTAAAGCAAAGGAGTTAAAATGTTTAAAATAAAATTATTTGTCGTTGTTCTTCTTGCCTCAGCCTGCTTAGCGCAATCCGGTTACATAAATAAATTTGAATTAAATAAAAACGATCTTGAAATTTCCCGCCTTGCCCAGCCTAATCAATACTTTGATAAGATTGGTCTTAAAGCAGCTTTAATGGGTTTTGAAAATGGAAACTTTGAAGCCTGGATTTGGCCCTGGAAACCTTTGAGAAATTTCGAGCTTCAGTTCTTTACTGCAAATTCAACCCAGCCTATTCTTGCAAAGGATATTGTGCGGACCATTTCAGCTACGCCCGAAGCGACAACTATAACTTACACTTATGAATCATTTACTGTAAAAGAGATTTTTATTGTACCGGTTGATGAACCGGGAATTATTATTCTTCTTGATGTTCGAACGATAGAACCGATATCAATCGTTCCGGGATTTCTTCCGGTGATGCAGCCTCAATGGCCTGCAGGAGTTGGCGGGCAATATAGTTACTGGGATGATGATGTTAAAGCTTTTGTAATTTCAGAAGCGCAACGCAGGGCAATGTATTTGTG
Source organism: uncultured Melioribacter sp. (assembly GCA_964537965.1). Classification (GTDB taxonomy): domain Bacteria; phylum Bacteroidota; class Ignavibacteria; order Ignavibacteriales; family SURF-24; genus SURF-24. The sequence goes on from CAZIDB010000042.1 coordinate 24,677, forward strand.
TGGTTCACCTGCCGGTAAAGAAATGTCTGCACCACCTGCTCATATGTTTGCAGATAACCCGCTTCAGTTTAAAATTGAAATTAAACCTGATGAAACGAACAATAAATATATTCCTGTTGTAATTTGCGGTTATGTAAATTCTAAACTTGATTCGGTAAAAACTCTTTATAAAAACTTATGTCAGAAGGCAGAAAGTTTTTATAAAAACAATTATGATTACTACCAGTCACTTCGTAACTCAACGGTTCAGATTATTACTCCCGAACAAAGATTTAATCTTGCTTATGAATGGGGTAAAGTTGCTTTAAGAAATTTAATGGTTGATAATCCAACATTGGGTAAAGGATTAGTTGCCGGTTATGGTTTATCAGGCGGCGGTGGACGGCCAGGTTTTGCCTGGTACTTTGGCGGTGACGCTTACGCAAATTCACTTGCTATGAACAGTCTTGGAGATTTCTCAACTGTTAGGGATGCACTTAAGTTCACTCAAAAATGGCAGCGCCAGGAAAATTTTCCTATAAGAAAAAAATCTTCTGATGAAGTCAATAATGACATCGGTAAAATGGCTCACGAACTTTCACAAAGCGATGGGCTTGTTGATTGGTGGAACGATTATCATTACGGATATAATCATGCGGATACTTCTCCCTGGTATCTTGTTGCAATGGGAGATTATTATCGTAAAAGCGGCGATAAACAATTTGTAAAAGAAAGCTGGGAATCAATTAAGCAAGCTTACTATTGGTGCTTAAACAAAGATAGCAATAATGATGGTCTGATGGATTTAAAAGGCGCGGGACTTGGTGTTCTTGAATTTGGTTCACTCGTAAAAATTTATAACGATATGTACACGCAGTCGCTTTGGCTTCAGGCCATAAAAGAAACAATCGAAATGTCCAAAGTTGTTGGCGATAGAAAATTTGAAGACCAGGCAAAGAATTTATTGCCGTATGCAAAAGAATCCTTAGAAAAATTATTCTGGATGGAAGATAAAGGTTATTATTCTTTCGGAGCAAATGAAGTAGGCGTACAGGTGAAAGAAAAAAATCCTTATCCCAGTATTGCTTTTGATTTCATGCTGATGGATAAAGAACGCACGGAAAAATCTTTGGAAGCATTTGCTCATTCCGATTTATCTTCCGACTGGGGAGTGAGAAGTTTATCAATTCAGTCTAAATATTTTGAGCCACGCAATTATAATTACGGTGCTGTTTGGCCATTCAATTCAATTATGCTTGGAACAGCTTTTTATAATTACAACTTTGCTCTTGCTGGCTTTGCAAATCTGCAGGCAACACTTCAGCAACAATCAAATTACGGAATTGGAGTTATACCGGAAGTTTTTT
>CAZIDB010000043.1:0-23784 GCA_964537965.1 uncultured Melioribacter sp.
AGAATGGAGCTGCAAGATACCTTGACGGAACTCTTATCGGTTCTGCCATGAGCCTGGCTAACATTGCACTTAAATTCTGGAAGTTCACCGGCTGCTCTTTTGATGAAGCAATTAATTCAGCATCAAAAAACCCTGCGATGCTACTGGGAATTTATGACAGGAAAGGTTCGATTGATATAAATAAGGATGCTGACTTAATTGTTTTTGATAAAGACTACTCGATCTATGCAACAATAATTGGCGGAAAAGTAGTTTATAAGAAATAGAAATCTTTTGAGGCTTATTATAAAGTAAAACCGTTATCGCGAGCTAAGCGAAGTGATCTCATTATAAGAGTTAAATCAAAAGATTGCTTCGTCGTTATACTCCTCGCAATGACTTTTAGACTACTTTTTAGTTAGCCCCTTAACTAAAAAAATCATATAAACTGCAGGTTAACTTCCTTTAGATATTTTTCTTCAAGAAGTTTTACAATGTTTTTTATAAGATTTCGGCGGATGCCTAACTCAACCGGTATATTGGGGTCCTGGTGAGCTTCATTAATTTTTGTACCTACAACAAATAAAATTTCATCACTATCAAGCAGATGATTAATTAGCTTTGTTACAGCATTGGATTTATAGTAATTCTGATGATTGTCATTTTCAAGAGTGTCCAAAACCTTACTTATTGTTATTGTGCCTTCAGTTATCAAATCAATTCCATCCATAAAACTGCAGGGCGGAATTTCCAAATCATTATCCTTCAGGTCAACGCTTACTTCTCTATTTAGTTCACGGGCAACAATTTTTGCTGTGGTTCCTCCGCATATAACCTTTTTACCGTCAAAGCTGTTAAGTAATTCAGCCATCTCTTTATCTCTGCCTTTAGAAATCGGCGGACCGGTTAGTACCAGCAATTTCCTCGGTTGTCTGAAATAAATAACACCGCTAGTAATGTCGTCTTTAGGTTTGTAGCTGTCATTATAGTAAGCTTTGTCTACAATGCTCTTTGCAAGTTCTCTTGCTGAAATTTCTTTGTTATTTTTAATCTGTTTAATTGAATAATCGAGCACGTTTTCATTTCCCCAGCCAAGAGGATAATTTTTAGTGCCTATACCTGACTGGCTTACACCGTCTGAGAAAAATATTATTCTGTCTCCAAGCTTTGCATTGAACTCATAATAATTAAGAGTGTTTTCCTTATTCTTGTTATAACTTAATTTTATCTGAGTAGCTGTTACGGGAAAAGGCAAATTGTTTCTTATAAGAATGAAAGGCGGGTTATCGTACTCAATAATTTTTGTCAGTCCTTCCCTGTCAATATCAATAATCGTAAAAGTTGAATAACTTATTTTTCTTACCTTGCAAACCGGTAAAGTCCGCATTATAACTTCAGCAGATTTTCTTACATCTTTAGAGTTTGTTGCAAAATTTACAGCCATTGTTGATGTAAGTGTAGCAAGAACATTTGCTTTTATTCCGCTGCCAAGCCCGTCAGAAAGTGTAGTTACAATTCTGTCTTCTTCTTTTATTTTATGCTGATGAAATACATCCCCGCAAACAAGTTGTTTGTACTTGTAGTTCTGATGATAATCCACTTCAACAAAATATTTTTTACTCATAACAAACTATAGCCGGTTACTTATCAGGACTATCAATTTTATCTGTGGAGAATGAATCAATAATCGAATTCAATATCACTTCACTTTCAGATGCATTCTCACCAAGCAGGTAAGCAATCTTTTGTACGGTTGAAAGATTTTTTCTAATTACTTCCTTTGCTTTCTTAATAATTTGTTCTTTACGAACAGAAGGTTCAGTAATGTCTCTGAATATTGCTCCAACGTACCTGTGTTTTTCAATTGTAAAAATTGAGAACAACAGAACGGAATTATTATAATTAATTTCTTTTCCGATTATATCAGTACCTGTTTCTAACACATCCCTGAACAATTTGTAAAAAGGAATTACTCTTTCAAGGTAGGCACCTTCCATTCCCGGTTTAACATCAAAGAGCATTTCCGTTTCTTCACCTATAAGCTTTGCCCAGTTGTGGTTGCATTCCACAATCTTTAGTTTGTCATCAACAATAACCAATCCTGATGGCATTGTCTTCATCAAGGCATTTGCTTTTTTCTGGGCAAGCTGCCGCATATAGGATACACACATAGTCTTTTCTGATTTATCATCAAGCAGAGAGATTGCAAATTCACGGCATGTATTATAGCCGCATCCGGCACAGTTAAGTTCATCTTTCTTTTCGTGCTTACCAATTTCTTTAAGCACTTCCTGGATTTGTTTTTCTGTGTAGCTTCTTGTTTCAATTGTATTGATATTTATTTCATCCAAAATTGAAATGTGCGGTTTGCGCGGTATTTCGGTGGATGGATATTCTGCAAAGTTTATAACCTGTTGTCTTTTCAGCACTGTTGAAGATTTATTCGAGGACTTAGGTCCGTTAACGCAACCTCCTTCACAGGCGAGAAGCTCTAAGAAAAGATTGTTATCAATTTTTAATTCACTTAAATCCTGTAGTGCATTTGAGATGTTTGTTATACCGGAAAAACTCATGAAAGAATTATTTGTAACAGTCAGATTCGATTTGATGCCGGCAATCATACCACCGTCAATTGGGTAAAGCGCACCTTCCTTTGCCTGTTCAGGAATAAACTTTTCTGTTTCATCAAATTTAATTTCAGCCAAATCCAGTTCAGCTTCAGTCATCCAGCGCTTCAAATCTTCAAATGTTATGGCTGCATCTAAAAGCTCAGGATGATTTTCAGCTTCCTTCTTTTTGGCAATACAAGGACTAATTAGCACTATTCCAATTTCATTGCCATAAATTTGCTTCAGCAATTTACACTGCGATAGTACCGGTGATAAAAATCCAGTTACTTTATCGGAATTTTCCGGCTGGTATTTTTTAATATATTCCACAACAGTTGGGCAAGCTGATGAAATGTAGACTTTGCCGTTTCCTTTTGTTAAAAGCTCGGCGGTATTAGCAGATACCTCCTGTGCGCCAATTGCAGTTTCTGATACACCATAAAAACCAAGCTTCTTTAATACGGAAATAATTACTTCGGGTTTTACATTTCTGAATTCACTTATAAATGAAGGAGCGAGCGAAGCAATTACTTTTTCCTTTAACTTAAGTAATTGTTTTACCCTGCCTAAATCATCTCTAACTTTTTTTGCACCGGACGGACAAACCTCTACACATCCGCCGCATAAGATACAAAGCTCGGTTATTACAGTTGCACTGCCGGCATCAACTTTAATTGCTTTAACAGGACAATTACGGACACATTTATAACAATCCTGGCAATTTGCTTTTTCAGTATAAATCGGATTTAAATAATTCATTACACCCATCCATGCTTTCCGTTAAAACAGAGAGCAATTAATTTAACTGTCAAGATATTTAATATTCGTTCTAAATTTACATTTTGACTTAAAAAACTTTTTATAATTAAATCATCGAAAATTCTTGGTTTTTATTCACCACTCATTGAAAACTATATTTTACCGCTCCAAATTTACCAGAATTTATTTTAAAGTATGGTTTAAGATTTCGAGTAACATATTCGGTTCAACGTCGGTATAAAGTCTTTCGTTTATTTTAACATTAGGACCTTTGCTGCATTTATCTTCACACAGATTACCTGAAATGTTTACACTGCAATTCAAGTTATTTTTACGTATGTAATCTTTAATAACTTCAAGGTTCTTATTATTCCCTCTCGAAAAACAGGAACTTCCCATACATACAACAATTCTACATGGCTTATTTTGTTCATTCATAATATCAACTCCGGAATCAAACATTTCATTAAATTAAACTTTCTTTCTCAATTCTTTATCCAATACTGAGCAAGCCTTATTCAATGAGCATTTCTCAATTACTTTTCCGTTAATTGAAACAGATGGACCTCGGTCGCATTGTTCAAAGCAGAATGTAGCTTTAACATCAACCTTTTCCTGCAAGTTATTATCTTCAATATGATCAATAAGTTTATACAGCAAATCCTGAGATCCTCTTAAATAGCAGCTTGTTCCTACACAAACACTAACTTCCATCTTTTCTTTTTCAGAACCTTTAATTAAAGTGATTTCACCTTCAGATCTTCTTCTGCTGCTGTAATGTGTATGCAATAAATGATGTGCGGTTTCTCCGCCGACTTCTCCAAGTGTGTTCTGGTAAGTTTCAGCTACAAAAGGATTATCCTGTGATTTGTGAAGCTGAAGATTTTTATCAACTGAATACAAACCTTTTGTACGTTCTCTTTTAACTACTGTTTCAAATGTTACAGGCTGGCCTGCACCGCCAATGCATCCATTTGGACAAGACATTACTTCAACAAAGTCATAATCAGCGTTACCAGCTTTAATCCTATTTGCAAGAGCACGTGCGTTTTTTAACCCGTGCACTACGGCAACTTTAATTGTTGTTCCGTTTATCTGAAGTGAAGCTTCTCGTAATGCCTCTTCACCTCGAACTTCCTGAAAATCAATATTCTCTAATTTCTTCCCGCTTAATTTTTCTGCAACATATCTTAAAGCTGCTTCCATAACTCCGCCGGAATTACCAAAGATAACTCCTGCACCTGTCTTAAAGCCAAGTGGCATATCAAGAGATTCCGGCTGAAGCTGTTTGAAAATTATTCCTGCCTGGTCAATCATCTTACCAAGTTCCTGTGTAGTAATTACATGGTCGACATCCGGAATTCCTTCGTGAATAAATTCCGGTCTTTTAGCTTCAAACTTTTTTGCTGTACAAGGCATAATTGAAACTACAATTAAATCTTTCTTATCAACATTCAATTCTTTTGAAAGAACTTCTTTAGCTAATGAGCCAAACATTTGCTGCGGAGATTTGCATGAAGATAAGTTAGTAAGAAGCTCTGGAAAATACTGTTCGGCAAATTTAACCCAGCCGGGGCAGCAGGAAGTAAACTGAGGAAGTTTTTCTCCTTTTGTTATTCTTTGTATCAATTCGTTTGCTTCTTCAATAATTGTAAGATCAGCAGCAAATGAAGTATCAAATACTTTATCGAAGCCCATCATTCTTAATGCAGAAACTGTCTGGCCTGTAAGATCAACGCCAGGTTCATAACCAAACATTTCTCCGATCGCAATTCTAACTGCAGGAGCAACCTGGGCAATAACTACTTTTGAAGGATCACTAATTGCTTTCCATACAGGATCAATTTCCTGTTTAGGAGTAATAGCGCCGGTTGGGCAAACTCTTGCACACTGGCCGCAATCAATACATTCAACGTTTACCAGGTCTTTACCAAATGCCGGCAGCACTACTGCTTTTGATCCACGGAAAGCAAAATCAATTGCACCAACACTTTGAATTTCGCTGCAGGCTCTTACACAATCACCGCAAAGAATACATTTGTTTGGATCTCTAACAAGAGAGTGAGTTGAGAAATCTATTTTAGCTGGTTGTTCTAATCTTTTATAACGAACTGTATCTACACCAAGTTTACGGGCAACATCCTGCAATTTACAAAACGAACTTTTTGAGCAGGTTGGACAATTATGATCATGATTTGCAAGAAGTAATTCCAAAGAGATTTTTCTTATCTCACGAATTTCCTGTGTTGTAGTTTTAATTTTCATATTAGCTTCAGGAGCAGTTGAACAAGCGCCCATAATACCACGCCCTTCAACATCAACAAGACACAAACGGCAAGCGCCATAAACACTTAATTCAGAATGGTAGCAGAAAGTAGGTAAATCTATTCCCGCTTTTCTGATAAGCTCCAGTAAGTTCTTCTCACCATTAATCTGGACTTTTCTTCCATCTATATATGCAAATTTATTTTCCATTATTAAACTCCTGTTATAGCATTTAACTTACAAGCTTTGGCACATTCACCGCAGCGTATACAAATTGAAACATCAATCTTATGCGGCATCTTTCTTTCACCGCTAATAGCACCAACCGGACATTTTTTAACGCACACCGTACAACCCTTACACTTAGTTGGATCAATTTCCGGAGCAACAAGATGTTTACAGCTTTTAGTTGAGCAGTATTTATTTATAACGTGTTCGTTGTATTCTTTTCTGAAATATTTCAAGGTAGATAAAACCGGGTTAGGAGCAGTTTTGCCTAAGCCGCAAAGTGATCCTTTTTTAACTGCCCATGCAAGGTCTTCAAGCAGTTTTAATGTTTCAACAGTTGCCCTGCCTTCAATAATATCATCTAAAAGCGCGAGCATTTGTTTTGTACCTTCGCGGCAAAGAACGCATTTGCCGCAGGATTCATTTTGTGTAAATTGCATAAAGTAACGGGCAATTTTAACCATACAGGTTTGTTTATTCATTACAACCAAACCACCGGAGCCAACCATTGCACCAATACTTATTAGTGAATCAAAATCAAGTGGAAGATCGAGATGCTCTTCTGTTAAACATCCACCGGATGGGCCACCAATCTGTACAGCTTTAAATCCTGTATCTAAAATCTTTCCTTCATCATTCGTAATTCCGCCGCCAATATTATTAACTATTTCACCTAAAGTTGTACCGAAAGGAACTTCAATTAATCCGGTATTTGCTACGTGACCAGTAAGGGCAAAGGTTTTTGTGCCCGGTGATTTTTCTTTTCCTATTTTTTTAAATTCATCTGCGCCCATGTTTATAATGAGCGGAACGGTTGCCAGCGTTTCTACATTATTTATTACTGTTGGTTTACCGTACAAACCGCTTTGTGCAGGAAATGGAGGTTTGGGTGTAGGCATTCCTCTTTTGCCTTCAATTGAAGACATGAGTGCTGTCTCTTCACCGCAAACGAAAGCCCCGGCGCCTTCCATTACATTTATCTTAAAGCTTTCACCTGAGTTAAAAATATTTTCTCCAAGTATACCAGACTTTTCAGCATCATTAACAGCTTTTCTAATTCTTTTAACTGCAAGCGGATATTCTGCGCGAACATAAACATAACCTTCATCTGCACCTATGGCACGGGCTGCAATCATCATCCCTTCGATAACACTATGAGGGTTACCTTCCATCACGCTTCTATCCATAAAGGCACCGGGATCGCCTTCATCTCCGTTACAAATAATAAACTTTTTACCTTTAGGCTGAATGCGGGTTAAATCCCATTTTCGTCCTGTAGGAAAACCGCCGCCGCCTCGTCCGCGGAGACCGGCTTTTAATATTTCATCACAAACTTCTTTATCTGTCATCCTTGAGAAAGCTTTTCGTGCTGCTCTGTATCCGCCAAGAGCAATGTATTCGTTAATATCTTCAGGATCTACTAATCCGCAGTTTTTAAGTACAAAGCGAGTCTGCCTTGTATAAAAAGGAATTTCATTAGTTCCCTTACAACGTTCTCCCGTTGAAGGAACCGTATAAAGAAGTCTTTCAATTGGTTTGTGTTGTTTTAGAGTTGTCTCAACAATTTCTTTTACATCTTCCGGTTTTACCTTTACATACAAAAAACCTTCCGGTTCAATAGTAACAAGCGGACCCATCTGGCAAAAGCCCTGGCAGCCGCTTTCCGAGAGATAAATTCCGTGATTGTGATTTTCTTTTTTTAATTCCGTTATAACATTTAAACCGGCATTTGCTATTTGATTCACAAATGCGTTATAAACTTTTTCTGCGCCATTTGCCATACAACCTGTTCCGGCACAGATAATAATTCTTTTATCAATATTCTCTGTTGACTGTTTATATTCCTGTGCAACAACATCAAGGTTAATTGTTTCTTGCATTGTTTTTCTCCATCATAATAATTTCATCAACAATCTGGTTAGCTTTTTCTGCGGTTAATTGTCCGTGAACTTCATCATTTATAACCATAACCGGAGCAAGTCCGCAGGCACCAAGGCAGGAAACTGTCTCAAGCGTAAACAGCATATCCGGTGTAGTATTTCTCTTTTCATCCAATCCTAGTTTTTCTCTTATAACATCAACAAGCAACATTGATCCTTTAACATGGCAGGCAGTTCCGTCGCATACTCTTATTACATATTTCCCTTTTGCTTCCAGTGCAAAGTGAGAATAGAATGTAGCAACGCCATAAACTCTTGCGGGTGAAAGATCCAATGAAGTAGCAATAAACGACATAACTTCTTCAGGCAAATAGCGATATTCTTCCTGCACTGCCTGAAGGATGGGGATAAGTTTTGAGGAATCGTATGCAAAGCGTTCAAGCACTTCACACACTTTACTAAACTGCCGGCTTCTTGAAACCGATTGAACTTTTGTATTCATTATAAAAATATTTCTCCTGATCTATTTCGAATGAGTTATTTTTTCCGTGAGTTTTCTTGATAGGACTGCAAGGCTTGTAGAGAATACGGCATTTTCAACAATTATATCTTTTGGCACAGAAAGAGAAACCGGAGCAAAATTCCATATTGCAATTATTCCTCCATCTACCATATGAGAAGCAACTTCCTGTGCTGCCTGGGCGGGAACAGTAAGAATACCTACCTTTATATGCATTCTTTCTGCAAGGTTAGTAAGCTTGCGGATAGGCAGTACTTCTATTCCCTGGATTTTTGTTTCTATCTTTGCAGGATCATTATCGAAGGCGGCAACTATATTAATTCCATATTTCTTTAACGCATCATAGCCAAGAATTGCAGAGCCCAGGTTACCTGTACCGGCAAGAAATGCATCTGTAAGATTATTCCAGTTCAGATAGCTTTCTATTGTATCAATCAGTTCATTTACATCATAACCAACTTTTGGCTTACCAATCATTCCTGTATAAGCAATATCTTTACGAACCTGAGTAGGATCAAGGTTAAGCGTATCTGCAAAAATAGTTGTTGATACTTCATTAATGTTTCTTTCCTGCAGACTTTTAAGCAGTTGAAGATAAACGGGTAATCTTCTTAGCGCCGGTTCGGGTATTGGTTTTAGTCCTGATATCATATTACATAATCGAGATTTTTTTCTCGATTAAATTAGAGAAATTTTTCTCGATTGTCAATAATTTTTTAATAATTATATAAATGACGATTTTCCAACAGAAAACAAAGAAATAGTCGCTTCAAAAAAACTATATTTGGAAAATCTTACCTTCATATTTAATTTTTTGCCAGCAATTATAATTTATACTGCTAACTGATGGAATTAACACTAATCATATTCTGGATTATCATTTCATTTGCAATTTGCATGATAAGATGCTACGGGCTTTTAAACGAGCAGGATACTTTAGCCGGCAAAACACGGTTGGAAAAAAGAAAGAATCTTATCCTATTCTTCAGTAAAATCTGGTTTTCCTCACTTCCAATCCTGTTGAGTTTCTGGATATTCTTTTATAGGCTGGATGATATTTTATTTCTTATAGGAATTGATCTGGTGAATAATAAAGTACTGCATTCACTAATAATTCTTTTGGCAGGAATTCCTCTTATTCTTTTTTCTGGCTATTTAGGAAATATATTATGGATCTCTGTTTGTAAGCGGTATATTAAAAATTTTGACGCTGCTAAATTTTCTTTTTGGGAAACGGATGTGGAGTTATAATAGCATTCCTGTACTATTCTTTTAATCTAACTGGAAGTACTTATCAAATAAAAAAGGCCGCGTATTGTATCACGCAGCCTTATAAATCCTTTAAGGAATTGTCACACTATCAGAGATCTCCTCTTCCGTAATAAGGAGCACTGTATTTCTTAGTAATTACTCTAATAACTTCCTGAGTATGTGCAGAGGTTTTTCCCCTGAGGAAATACAAATCATCTGCTATACCCCATGCAAGGGATTGTACCGGAGTAGCATATATTGCATCACCAAGAAGAACATCGAAAAAGATTTCTGAAGTTCTATCTGTCTTTACCATTATAATTGGCGGTGCAGTTGTTAAAGTTGTATCTGAATTACCGGCATAGATAGTTCCATCCTGCGAAATGGTAATTGATTTAATCTGTACTGTAGGATAAGTTGGAGTAAAGTTAAAATACTCTACTGTATTAGCAACATCAAGTACAGAATCACTAACAACGGGAATCTTATATATTTTTTCTGCATTGTCTCTTGTAGCAGCTACATATAAAGCACTTTGGAAATATCTAATTGATTTAACTTCACCTGCAAAGGCATATTTTTCAATTCTTTTAGGATTACTGTATGATATCCTGTATAACTGAGCATTTCCGGAAGCACCGCCAGCCCAAACAAATCCTTTATTATCAAAATCAAAATCAGCAATATTGCCCGCAAAACCACTTGCCCATGCTTTTGCAGCAGTGTTTTCTTTTACTTCAAAGATGGCTTTTGTTGCACTGCGGATACATAGAAGATTATTATCCGGGCCACATTTCATTGTAGTAAATATAACAGAAGATGTAGCGCTTCCGGTTGGTGCAAAAGCAGTTTCTGTACCATCAGTAGCAATTTTAATAAATCCAATTTCTTTTTCAGTCTTTGAATTTTTCGCGTGTATATAAATATTTCCGGCTTTATCTACTGTCATACAATTTGGTGCACGGTTTGCAACTTTAACTGCTTCACCGGCAGCTACGCGTAAACGGTATTGTACCGGCTCACTGAAATTATCATTGCCTTTTGTCCAGCTACATTTAACCTGTAAAGTGTCTTTAGGATTATTTGGAGCCAATACTTTCATTTGGGTAGTTGTAGCTTCAAGAACAGTTCCCTTCATAGATCCAAAATAAACAATATTAAGATTCGCAGTAGGATTAAAACCACTACCAGTAATTGTCACTACATCCACACCAGCTAAGGATTCACCTTGCGGAGCAATATTATCAATTACCGGTTTTGTACCAGCCGGTGGATTAAAACTATCCCATAAACTTGGGGTTGTATCCTCATCACAGCCAACAAAAAGAGTTATAACAAATAAACTCATAAGGCTAACAAGGATTTTCTTACTATTTAACATATTTAATTTCATTTTCATTTTTCTACCAAATTTTTGTTAGAACTTATTTTTAAAAACTAATTACACTTAGAATGCAAAGTTTATAGTTATGCGATGAACATCACCTAAACCATCCTCACTAATCGGGATATAGCTGTAGTCAGCCGCTAACCATACACCTGATACTCTCTGCTGAACACCAACACCGGCTGTAAAACCATTCTGAACATCATTCTGGGATGAATAACCAGCCCTTAATGAAAGGGATTTCATAAACAGGTATTCAGCGCCAACATTAATCAACTGTTTGTAGTCTCTGGGATGAACCGCATCTACAGTCAGGTTTAATGCATGCATTTCGTGGTTAACTTCAAGCAGATCCATAGCATTAAATGCGAAACCAATTTTAAAAGTAAGTGGTAATTCAAAGTTGTCTTCTTCAAATTTGGTTTCCTTTGAGAAATTTCTGATTGCCATACCGAAGTTCAAACTTTTAAAACCAGTATGGTATAAAACACCAAAGTCAAAAGCGAAAGTATTGGTTCTGGTATTAACTACAGTCTGAGAACCATCTCCGCTTAACCCAATTAAGCCAGCACCCAAATCCTGCATAACATACTTAACATTACCGCCTATAGAGATTATCTGACAGTGCTTTTGCATAACCGATACCAAATGATAATGCTGTTGGGTTAAACAGACCTAAATCAAGAAAACCCTGCTCATTATCAGCAAGAATAGTGTGTTTAAGATCGCCGTAGTCTACAGTCTGAAAGAAAACACCGAATACACCGTAGCTTCCATTCATCGGGCTGAATGCCAAACTACCGTAAATGTGGTTTATATCAGCAAACCATTTTGTATTTCCGACAGAGACATTTACCATATCTTCAATTCTTGCCATACCGGCAGGATTAAAAAACATAGAAGACGAATTACCTTCCAATGCTGTAACCGCATCGCCCATCGAACTGGCGCGAGCATCGCAGGCAACACTTAGGAATTTCATTCCTGTTTGTGCCAGCTTTTGTCTTTCCTGGCCCCACATTGCTGTAGATAATACCGAAAGGATCATACAGCTAATGCCAATAACAAATATATATTTTTTCATTATCGCACACCCGTTTTTTACTAAAGTTTTCATTATTCTCCTCCGGTTCTCTTATCTTACAACTACAAATTTTTCAACAGATCTTTCACCTGTTTTAGTGTCTTCAATAATAGCAATGTAAACACCAGGTGCAATAAGTTGATTTGAGGAAGTCTGCTGGAACCAGTAATGGTCACCGCTTCCATCTGTATGTTCTATTGTATGTATTAGCTCACCTAATTCAGTATAGATTTTAATTGTACACTCGCCCGGTATATTAAAAAAGGCAAGTTTGTTTGGTTCTTTTTCACCAAAACGTAATTTATCTCCAAGGCTTGATGAAATATGGAATGGATTAGGTACAATTCTAATCTGGCTTAAGCTTGTTCCCGGCTGACGTTTAAGGTTTGCCGGATCATAAGACTGAGAATAATAACGGTTGCTTATAAGTTGTTTCTTCCAGATTCCAAGAGCACTGTTAGCAGTTATCTCCGGTCCTTTAGTTACCATATAATAGTAATACGAAAATCCTCTCTGTGGAGATTTGTCATTATAGCTTCTTACTGAAATATCATCTGTTTCGAATATTTTAGTATAATTACTATCATATCTTCCAACAGCTCTCCAGATTTCAAATCCTTTAAGATTCGGATCGCTTTCATAAACATCCCAGGTCAAAGCAATTCTATCTCCGCCAGATGTAACGTTAAATACTTTCGGAGGTAAAGGCGCTTCCTGAATATTATAACCGCTGTTATAATTATCAAGTGCACGGCGGAAGGTCATCATCAAAGAATCCTTTCCAGTCATTACGCGCTGATTCTTTTCTAAATTAGCAGCATCCTTTGCTGCTGCATTCGTACCGGCTGCTTCATATTTTCTTTTATATTGTCTTCCATATTCAATTGACTTCTCACGACTTAAACCATTAACTGCTTCAGCCATTACAATAACAACACTATCACCAGGTCCTAATGTATAAGGTCCGTAACCATTACACATTGAATAACCATCTGTTCTTCCCATAGCAGGATCAACACCGGCAGAAGTTGTAAAATCACCATCCGGATCAGCTTTATCGCAATGTCTTATTGCTTTGTGTCCTCTTGTAATCCAGCCATATTCACCTGTCATTCTTACCTTGTCATATTCGCTTGCGCTGAATGAAGTGTAAGGTTCATCCGAACCGACATAATCTGTAGTTGACGGTTGTCCCGGATCATCTGAATGATCTGTGGCTGATTTATCTGCATGTAAAGTAACAACGCCGGCAAATTGTGGTGCACCAAGTCTGCCAATAGTATCACCTGAAGAAACGTTTACTGCAGTTGTCCATAATGGACCGCCAAGGTTATCATAAGCAGTAAAAACAGGATGAGGTCCGTGCCATACGAATTGTGCTCTCATTCCTTCTGGGTTATCGGCATCATTTTTAACACCATCACCGCGGGTATCAATCATTGTATTTGTACCCCAGCCGGTAGAGTTTCCAATTTCATAACGAGAGTTTGCACAAGGAGCTAACCTGTACTGGAAATAAAGATAAACACCGGTAAGTGTTTTGCCAGGAAGTTCAATTTCATCATCCGCATCAATGTTGCCGGTGTTCTTTAATGTAAATTCCATAACATGATAATTATCATGGAATTCCTGGCTCCATTGCATAATTTTTCTTGTCATTGTAATACCGGTTTTAGTATTACAAACATTTACAATCATCCTGTCCGCAGGAATGTTGGGATCAACTTCATCAACAACTGCAGAAAGTCTTTCACTTAAAATTCCATCCGTATAAACTTCAGGTTTATCAAATTTGCTTATTGTATTAAATACCATAGGAGTAAATTCTCCTACACCAGTAGCACGCGGACCAACGTGAACAACTTTATATGGATAAAGCTCACCATTTTCATCTGTGAAATCAGTAGTTGCAATCCATAGCGCTTTAGCGGCCTGAATATCAGTATATTCATATAATCCGGGCCATCTCATACCATCCTGCTGATCTGCGCCGGCTCTTCCAATTTCAATTTCACATCCGATAGATGAATAGAAATTATTCAGAGAGCCAACGGCAAGCCAGTTTGTCTTTACAGAAACCTGACCAAAAGTTATTTGGGGTTGAACTAAAAGACCAAGCAAAATGAGTACGCCTGAAAGCGGGATAATTCTTTTCTTAAATATTTCTATAAACATTATTTTATCCTCATTTTTTTTACACTTTTTTATTTCATTCATTTCAAAACCACCTTTCCGGGAATTAGAATAATTCTAAATTAAATTTAATTCCCCAGAATATATCCCTTGGGTTTAGAAATGTAATATAGTCCTGGTTCGGCATATCGATATATGATTTATTTTTTCTCCATTCATCTTTCTCTGCATCGGTAGCATTAGGATCCCAGGCATGATATTCTCCTTTTCTATAATCACCAAGTTTATCTTCACCATATTCATAACTAACGCCGTCTTTTGTATTAGACCATCCGATCTTTGGTGAGCCATCAGGATTTTTTGGAAAATCTTTGAATGCTTCTGCAGGTAAGTGAAGTGAATTATAATAATCTCTTGTATCATTACCATCATAAAAAGCGTAACTGTTCATGTATTTGAAGTTGAACACGTTAGATATATCAACAAAGAGTTGAAGGTTAACCGGACCAAATTTGAAACTTTTGCTCAAACGAAGGTCTAAGCTGTAATTATCTCTCCAACGAACGTTATCAACAACACCCGGCATATCTGAACCGCCTGTCCATGTACCATATGAACCTGCACTCCAGAATCCAAGCAAGTTAAGTCTCCATTCTTCAAGTAGATGAATTCCGGCAACCTTTGGCCCAAATTCAGTCGGAGTAAAGAAATCAATATTAAACCTTGCATATGGAGCAGGTTTTGGTCTGCCTTCATAGCTGTCCCTTGTTTCAGTATCATAAAGTAGTTGATAGTTTCTTTCTGAAACAAGGCTTTGATAATGTAACGGATAGCCAAAGATTCCATAAGTTCTAACCTGGTAGGTATAGTTAATAAATCCCTGGATCCAGTTCCCTCTGTTTTTTGTAACTGTAGCTTCAAAACCTCTTACATCAGAATACTGGTTCGGTTCACTTATAGAATAATTTACAGTTTCATCACGGTTTACATAAGTTACAAGTCTTGATTCAAGTGAGTTGTCTTTATAGAAACCGGCAAGACGAATTAAGAACTGATCAAGAAGATTTTGTTCAAAGCCTAATTCATATTGTATTGTTCTTTGCAAATCGATATTAGGATTAGAAATTCTGTCAATATTTTTTGTGGCTTCCGAGCTTTGTCTTATCAGATAAAGCTGAGAAGGATCAGGCATCTGCCTGAAGTGACCATAGTTAAAGAAAAGTTTACTGTTTTCGGAAATCGGGAATGCAACACCTAACCTTGGACTTAAGTAAAGTTTCTTTTCGGTTGGATCTTTCACTAATATCTTATCAATGTCAGCAGAGTTTTCTGCGGAAAAGGCTGATGAATAAGTATCAAAAACATACCAGGTACCGCCGGCATGAGAATAATCCAAACGCAAACCAACGTTGGCAACCATTCCTTCGAACTCTAATTTATCCTGTACATACAAGGCACCTCTAACAGGATATTTATGCCATTTATTCGAATAACGTCCATCCGGTAAAACCCAGTCATATGAACCGTAGTTTGAATAATTGTCTGAGTAAATAAATTCGAAACCGGATTTAATCTGGTTATATTTATCAAGCTGGCTTACAAAATCAAATCTTGATGAATAAGAGACAACGTTACTTGAATCTCTTGAGACACCGAAACCGATTGTAGTTCTTAAGCCGGCTTGTGTGGTAGCGAATTCATAAGTATCTCCCCAGAATCCGAACGGAGCTTCATCAACATAGTATGAATTACCGAACCTGTAAATTCTGGATGTATCTCTGAAGCGGTCATGATTTGTATTATAATCTGATTCAAATCTTGTTAAAGAAAATTCATAGAAAGTAGATGAATTTAATGCATGTGTAAATTTCAATCCCTGCATATTTCTTTTAACTGTAGAAGGACAATAATATGAAGGAGAAAAAATTCTTGAATTTGTAAACTGACCGTTATTCATAACACTGGCAACACTGCCTGCAGATCCAAACATTCCGGTTCCGCCTGCACGGCTTGTATTTGTACCATCCTGCGTTCCAAACAAACCATCGAATGATACTTTCATTCCGGGTGCTACATCAGATGTTATTTTAAATTGAATATTTTCATTTTCAAGACCATCAGTTGCCAATGGAATTACATACATTGAACTGTTGCGGACGTAAGAAGCTGAAAATCTTAAATTACCAAGGTAACTGCTTACAACAGGAATCGGCCCTGCAATTGTAAGGTCAATATCATAATCAGGTTTTGCAATATCTATAACTCTTCTCATCTGCCACAAGTATAAACGCTGTGCAGCCTGCGGAGTTAAATCATTGGTAGGATCATTATCCTTCATAGTATTTTGTGAAATCTGGTTCCAGCCAACAAAATCTTTATATTGCTTTTGAGTAAAAGCATCCCAGGCACCGCTTGTTGTTCCCGTCCAGCATACATCATCATCAACAAAAGGTCTAATCCAGAAACCGTTTATATCATTTGGAGAAGAACCAAAATGTTTCTGTGCAACAGGGCTGTATCTTCCCTGGAAGCTTACTGAATATTTATCTTTCTTACCTTCTTTGGTAACAACATTAACCAAACCGGAACGGATGTTTCCGTATTCAGCATTAAAACCACCAGTCTGAATCTGTATGTCTTCAATGGATGTAAAAGAAACACCGGTAAACGGAGTGTTATCACGTTCATCGCGCATTGTTAAACCGTTAAGCATAAATGCACTTTGATCTGCCGTACCACCGCGGATTAATGGTCCCTGGCTGCCTGCAACAATACCAGCCTGTAAATTTATAATACTCTGTGCGCTTGCAACAGGTAAATTCTGAACTTCCTGAATATTCAGGTTAACACGGCTGTATGAAACGTCTTTCTGTACTATCGGTTGCTGAGCAATAATAACAACTTCAGCAGCCTGAATAGATGTTTCTGCAAGTTCTATATTTACTTCAGTTGTTTGGTCAATATTAGTTCTTACGCCAACAATAGTAGAATTATTATAACCAATTAAAGAAGCTCTCATAGTATACGTTCCAGGAAGAACGTTAACTATAACATAATAACCCTCAATATTGGTGGCAGCACCAAGAGTTGTCCCCTCCAATATTACGTTTACACCAACCAATGGTTCGCCGGTCTGCTGATCTTTTGCAATACCGGAAATTTTTCCATACTGTGCAAACAAATTAGTAGAAACTACTATAAGGGTTAAAAGAAAAGTTCGTATCAAAAATCTCATCTTTACTTTCTCCTTTTTAGAAGATTAATTCTTACGCAAAAAATTTCATTTAGATTTTTTAGATCTATATTAAAACCAACAGACTACAAAGCTATATCTTAGCGTTTATCTTTACTGTACCGCTTGGTAAGTCTGACGGGAATAATTTATCCAGGGCTTTAGTTTGTTTTACATTTACACCCTGAGCGCTACCGTATAGAACAGGCAACCGCATCACATAAGGAGTAAAACCGCTTTCAGACGGATGATTAATTGTAACAAGTACAATTGCATTCTGCATATTTGCAGCAACAAAATCTTTTTGAGCATCTGGAAGCACTATAAAATCTTCTCCCGGAAAATCGGGTATAGTTCCTGTTGAACTATAATCATTGCTTGCATCCTTACCGGAGGCAGAACCAAACGTTCCGGTGGAAAAGATATATTTACCCGATATTACCCAACCTTCATAAGACCAGCTGCCCGAAACCTTTGCAAGAGATAATCCCTCGGAAAGAATTCCGTTACTGTAGTTTGCAAACCACACGCCAATAAGTGAATCTGTGTTTGCAGTATAGGTTGGTGAATAAAGTGTAAATGAGCCTGAAATATTTTTAATGGAGTTGTAGATTGAAAGAGTATCACTTGCTTGCTTAAAACCAAGTGTAAGATCGTTAGCAACCAATACTCCACCAAGCACTTTTAGGTTGCTTGGTTTAGCTTCTGCTGCAGAATCTTCATCTGCCGGTTCCAGCGTAACTATAAAATATTTTGTACGCTTTAAATCATATAAAGGAACAGTAAAAGTATTAGAATATTTACCGTCTGTTCCCGGTTGAAATGAGATTACTTTTTTGTAACTCGTCCCGGCATCTTCAAAAACAAGCCATCCCTCATAAATAACCTGATCGCTTATTTTTGGCAAATTTGAAATGGAAAGTGAGATGGAAGAAGTATTATCCGGATTGCTGACGGTCTCCATATCATCTTTACAACCCAATAACACAAGGAAGGATAGAGATAGGCCAAGTAAAATTTTTTTCATATAATTTGAACTCCTCCTAAGAATCATCATAATTGAACGTCATAAAAATAGATTTAAAGAAACTTAAAGGCAAGCTTTTTTCGAAATAAAGTTCCGTTTATCCAAATATTTCATCGGCGTTTTACACTCCTACTTCAAATATGATTTAAGTACAAATTTTAAGATTTAACAATTCCTTAACATTCAATTAACATTCACTTAACATTAGAGGAATAAATTGTGGGCACACAAAAAGCATAATACGGAGCAAACAGTATGAAAAAATTTTTCTTTATCACTTTTATGATTATGTCGGTATCAATCTGGGGACAGGATACAACCAATGTTGCTACTAAGGAAGAAATTGAAGAAGTCAAAGGCGCTGTAGATGGCCTGAATGAATCTTTCCTTGAGGTTAAAAGTACGGTTGAAGCATTGAAGAAAATAAAAGTGTCAGGGTATATCCAGGCTCAATACCAGTTTGCAGACCAAAACGGAATTTCATCATTTGCGGGCGGTAACTTTCCTGCCAATACAAAATCCCGCTTTGCAGTAAGAAGAGGCAGAGTAAAAGTAAATTACGATAACACATTAACACAGTATGTTCTTCAGATTGATGTAACCCAGAGCGGCGTAGGTATTAAAGATGCTTACGTTTCTTTCAGAGAACCGTGGCTTAATAGTTTCTCTTTAACCGGCGGAGTATTTGACAGGCCGTTTGGTTTTGAAATTTCTTACTCCTCAAGCAGCAGGGAAACTCCGGAGAGATCAAGATTATTCCAAACTTTATTCCCTGGTGAAAGAGAGCTTGGTGTTAAAATTGAATTCAGCCAGGAAGATGGTCCGCTCAGTTTTCTAAATTTGAAAGCAGGTTTGTTTAACGGTACAGGTCCAACCGCAGCCGAGAATGATAATAATAAGGATTTTATCGGGCGGCTTGGTGTTGCTTTGCCGTTTGAAGATGAAAATCTGGCAATTGATGCAGGTGTCTCAGCCTATATTGGAAAAGTAAGAAGCATTACAAAATATGTATATGAATTTGATGGCAGTTCCGCAATGAAAGTTGATTCATCTTCCGCCAACATAGGAAGCAGTTTTAATAGAACATATACCGGCGGAGACGTTCAGTTATATTACGATCTTCCTTTCCTCGGAGGATTCTCATTAAGAGGTGAATATATTCAGGGAACACAGCCCGGTACCTCTTCCTCAAATTCATTCTATAATTCTACCGATTTAAAAGCAGGTTTGTTCTCAAGAAAGTTTAATGGTTATTACCTCAACTATATTCAGAATATCGGCGATGCCAATCAATTAGTTGTTAAGTATGATGTGTTTGATCCGAATACTGATGTTGAAGGAGACCAGATTGGTGTAAAATCAGGTAACCTTACGGCAGCAGATATAAAGTACAATACGCTGGGAATTGGCTGGATTCATCACTGGGATTCTAATGTTAAACTAATTCTCTACTATGATATCGTCAAAAATGAAAAGGTTAACGCTGCTTCAACCGGTTCACTCGCATCATTTAAAGATGATATTAAAGACAATGTTCTTACGTTCAGGATTCAATATAAATTTTAATTAAGTAAAAAAAATAAGGAGATAAAAAATGAAAAAGGTTTTGTTGATTGCGTTAACTTCGTTTTTAATGTTTGGCTTTATGGCAGATAAAGAAGTTATTACAATAAAAGGTTCAGACACAATGGTAATTCTTGCCCAGAGATGGGCAGAATCCTATATGGGTAAAAACTCTAATATAACCATACAGGTAACAGGTGGTGGTTCCGGTGTTGGCATTGCAGCATTAATTAACGGTACCACAGATATAGCTAATGCTTCGCGCCCAATGAAAAAAAGCGAAAGAGAAAAACTGAAACAAAGATATAACTCACTTGGCGTAGAAATAAAAGCGGCTAAAGATGGTCTTTCACTTTATATAAACGAAACAAATCCCGTTAAAGAATTATCACTTCAGCAGATTAAAGACATATATACAAGTAAAATTACTAACTGGAAAGAAGTGGGTGGGCAGGATAAAAAAATCATATTATACGGAAGAGAAAACAGCTCGGGTACATATGTCTACTTTAAAGACAATGTTTTGATGGGTACAGATTATTCATCCTCAATGCAAAGTTTGCCCGGTACTGCTGCTGTTGTTAATGCCGTTGCAAAAGATAAGAACGGAATTGGATTTGGCGGCGCTGCTTATGGCAAAGGCATCAAATATGTTAAAGTAAAAAAAGATGCTAATGCCAAGGCATTTGAACCGACCGCAGAAAATATTAAAGCGGGGCATTACCCTATTACAAGATATTTATATATGTACACCAAAAGTAAACCTTCAGGCGCATTAAAGAATTATATCGACTGGGTATTGAGTTCCGAAGGACAGGAACTTGTTTCCAAGGTTGGATATTTTCCTGTTAAATAATTTGAGCTCCTAATGAAGCCACCCTTTGCTTTAAGGAAAGAGTGGCTTCTCTTTTTAGGTTTTAAAATTTCTAAATCCGTATTAACAACAAAATGATTGATCTAAAAAAAATATTCCGCCGTAAAAACATTGGCGAAGATTTGCCTGACTTTGCAAGAAAGAAATTCAGGTTAAGTGAATACATTGCCGAATACAGCATCAAGTCCGTTTCTTTTATTTCGCTTGCAATTGTTGTTTTAATTTTCGTATTCGTATTCAGAGAAGCCTTACCAATTTTCTTCCCGAAAGATAAACCAGCCTTTACCAATGAAGAATTACAAATGGAAACTTATGGTGAAGATGAATCAACTGATGCACAATCATCTGTCATGGAGAACAATGCATCTAACCAGGAACTTGAGACCTCAGGTTCTGAAGGTGATGCATCATTAAAAAACCTTGCAGGAAAAGAATGGCAACCGGTTTCAGCAGATCCGAAGTATGGAATTTTACCCCTGTTCATCGGGAGTTTAAAAGTTACTTTAATCTCCATATTAATTTCTGCCCCGCTTGCAATACTTGCCGCATTATTTACTGCCGTGCTTGCACCTAAGTGGTTAAAAGAAATTGTTAAACCTACAATTGAATTGCTTGCGGGTTTTCCATCGGTTGTTATCGGGTTCTTTGCATTAATTGTAATAGCCTCATACTCACAGCAATTATTCGGTTACCAGTTCAGGTTAAATTCTTTTGTTGGCGGAATTGCTCTTTCGCTTGCTGTCATTCCTGTTATCTACACAGTTTGCGATGATGCCCTTACCTCAATTCCTAAAAGTTACATTGAAGCGAGTTTAGCATTGGGAGGCACTAAATGGCAAACAGCATTATTCGTTATGCTTCCGGCAGCAACTCCGGGAATTTTTGCTGCATTAATCTTGGGTTTCGGCAGGGCTTTCGGTGAAACAATGATTGTGTTAATGGCAACCGGAAATGCAGCACTAATTTCTCTTAATCCTTTTGAGCCCGTAAGAACAATGTCCGCAACAATTGGTGCAGAGATGGCGGAAGTAGTATTCGGTGATACACATTATAATGTTCTGTTTCTTATAGGCGCTCTGCTTTTTATTTTAACTTTTGCATTAAATGCAGTTGCCGAATTGTACGTTAGAAAGAAATTAATGAAGAGGTTCAGAGGCGAGTAATGAATTTGAAAAGAAATCTTTTAGGTGGTTCAATTTATTTTATAACTGCATTTGCCGCTGTTCTTATTATAACTATAACCTTCCTCGTTCTTGCAAACATTTATGTCGGTGGTTCAAATACATTTACCTGGGAGTTCCTCACAAGCGCTCCAAAATCCGGTATGACTGAAGGCGGAATATTCCCTGCTATTGTAGGTACAGTTCTTCTTGTTTTAATAATGACTATTGCAGGTGTTCCTGTTGGTGTAATTACAGCATTATATTTAAGCGAATATGCGCGTAAAGATTTTTTTCTTACAAGGATGATCCGCTTTGCAGTAAATACTCTTGCTGGTGTTCCGTCAATTGTATTTGGTCTTTTCGGTGTTGGTTTCTTTATTCAATTTATAGGATTAGGAGTTGATAAAATTTTAACCGGTGGCGTTGAAGTGAAATGGGGGCAGCCTAATATTCTATGGGCAAGCTTAACTATGGCTGTACTTACTTTACCTGTTGTAATTGTTTCTGTTGAGGAAGCATTAAGATCAGTGCCCCAGGATTTGCGCGCTGCAAGCCTTGCAATGGGAGCAACAAAATGGCAAACAATCTGGAAAGTAGTTCTACCGCAATCTGTTACCGGAATACTGACAGGCGTTATACTTGCTATTGGAAGAGGCGCGGGTGAAGTTGCCCCGATTTTATTTACTGGCGCCGCATACTTCTTACCGCATTTGCCGCAATCACTATCAGACCAGTTTATGAATCTTGGTTACCACATTTATATTATGTCTACACAAAGCGCCGACGTTGAAGCCACAAAAGGAATTCAGTATGCAACCGTATTGGTTCTTTTAAGCGTAACATTCTTATTAAATTTAGTTGCCGTACTGCTCAGATTAAAACTTCGCAATAAAATGAAATATGCATAATGTTGAGCAGAACATATTTCTTAGAGACATCCAAAAAATAATTTGTAAGTTACCCAGTCCTTCCCACGAAAGCCTGCCTTGCCGCAGGCAGGTGGGAATCCATAAAAATTTCTATAGATTCCCGTTCCTGCTTACCGCAGGCAAGTACACGGGAATGACATTCTGAATTTTTTAGAAGTCTCTCTTAATTAGTAAATAAGAATCCCGGATCTTAATCACATCGCTTTTAAAACTTTAATTACTGCCCGCTTGTTAGTCTAACATACCACGTCACAAAATAGTAAAGATAATGTCCCGCTTTTAAGTGTTGCAACACTATTTTAAAAAGGAGGTTTAAAATGAGAAATATTAAGTCGTTTTTTTTCTTAG
The DNA here is from genome assembly GCA_964537965.1 of uncultured Melioribacter sp. Classification (GTDB taxonomy): domain Bacteria; phylum Bacteroidota; class Ignavibacteria; order Ignavibacteriales; family SURF-24; genus SURF-24. The sequence goes on from CAZIDB010000043.1 coordinate 23,232, forward strand.
CATCAATTTTCTTTTCGGTCTTTGTTGCCGGCTGTAAAGATAACATTGTATCGGAAAGTGATCTTCAGCCACCTTCAGGAATGAATGCTTCTTTTAGCAGCATCCAAAAACAATTATTTAATTCAACCTGCGCAACATCCGGATGCCACACCGGGAATAATCCGCAGGCAGGATTAAATTTATCTGAAGGTTCTGCATATAACAACCTAATTAATGTACAAAGCGTTTTGTATCCCAATCTTAAAAGAGTTACACCGGGGAATAAAGGGGCAAGCCTTTTATATATGGTTTTAAGTTACAATTCCGAAACAAAGATGCCGCCAACCGGAAAACTGAGTCAGAATCTTATTGATTCTGTTGGATCGTGGATTGACCGGGGCGCACTAAATAATTAGAAAGGAAAACTTATGCGATTCACTATTCTTATTTCTTTTCTGCTATTGCCGTTCTTCATTTTTGCTGAAGAATTCCAGGTAGATAAAACAAAACAGAACCTGGTAAAATTTATATCGGATGCACCAATTGAAAACTTTGAGGGTGTGACTGATAAAAT
>CAZIDB010000043.1:23884-25504 GCA_964537965.1 uncultured Melioribacter sp.
CATCCACGGTAAAACAAAGCCGTTAAAAATTAATGGCAACCTCTTTAAAACAGAAAGCGGTTATAAAATTAAAGCTTACTTTGAAGTTAAGCTGACCGATTACAACATCGAAGTACCAAAGCTGATGTTCATGAAAATCAGCGAGACAATGAAATTAGTTCTTGACTTCAATATCACCAAAATTAAAAAATAAACTGAGGGTTTAATAAATGGTTAATAAATTTTTAATGCTCCTAAAAATAACTTCTGCGGTCAGCCTCCTGATTTTTTCTAATTTATTCTCACAGGAGGATTCAATTATCTGGCATCGAAGTGAACCGGAAGAATTATTAAAAGTAGAATTACTAAGATCAACTCAGTCAATAAATCTTCCTACTTCAACAACATTAAAACAAGGCGATATCGAGTTTGAAATTTCTCACCGCTTTATTCCTACAATAAGAAGCGGTAGTAAAGAATTATGGGGATTTGACGGACCGGTTAATATGCGTCTTGCACTTGGATTTGCACTTACAGATGATTTACTTATTACTCTTGGCAGAAGTAACCATGATGACAATCTTGATTTTTCATTTAAATATAATCCAATTCAAATAAGAAGCGATTTTCTTCCGGCATTAATCTCCCTTAAAGGCGGATTAGCATGGAATGGTGATGTTTCAAATCGCGCAGGTGGTCATCATCAGAATTTTCAGTATTATGCCCAGCTTATTTTAAACACGATGCTCTGGAAAAAATTAGGAATTGGAATCGTTCCATCATACCTGTACAACTCAAGCTATTATTACCTGAATGAAGATGATCAGTATTCCTTTACTCTAGGTAATTATCTAAACTATTACATTGATGATGTGTGGGGATTACTGCTTGAATGGAATCCTACAGTAACGGGATACAGAATTAAAAATAATCCGGTTGCATTTGGATTTGAACTTAACACCGGCGGACATTTCTTTAAAATAGTTTTAACAAACAGTGATTTGCTCAATCCATCTCAGTTCCTCGCTGGTTCACGCAGTTCATTTAATAATGGGGAATGGCATATTGGTTTTAATATAACACGTTTATTAAGATTTTAACTTTGAAAGGATAGCATAATGAATAAATTCTCTTTTACTTTATATACAATTTTTATCTTCACTCTGGTTTTAACAATTCCTTCATTCAGCCGTAGTTTTCGCGTAAGTCAAATTCCTAATGGCTCTGTAAATGGCTGTGCAAATTGTCATGTTAATCCTGAAGGTGGAGGTACACGAAATGCTTTTGGAAAACTCGTAGAACAAAAATTCCTTTCAACACCAGGTGCTGGTGGACAAGTACAATGGGGACCAGTCCTTGCAAGTTATGATGCAGATGGAGACGGTATTTCTAATGGCGAAGAATTGTTAGACCCTTTTGGTGAATGGACTACAAGTCAGCCAAGTCCTGGAAATTCCTTCTTTGTTTCAAAACCGGGAGATGCTGCAAGTAAATCATTATTTAGTGCTGCATTGCAAATTACAGGAATGACACCGCACTTAAATAAAAAATTTGAGTTAAGAGTTGTTGATAAGATGAACGGCAGAGAAGTTTTCAGGTATAAAGTTGCGTCGATTGATGCTGCAGATTTTAATGTTAATA
>CAZIDB010000044.1:0-25424 GCA_964537965.1 uncultured Melioribacter sp.
ATCCGCCTTTGGCGGAGGTTATTCAACAGTGAAACCTTAGTTTGCACCCTTGCACACTTGCATCCATTCATTATTTCAGTTTTGATAGTAATTCAATTGTAACTCGATTGTAATACTGTTGGCCATTGGAAACTGGGAATTTTTATCCGCCTTTGGCAGAGGTTATTCAGCATTGAAGCGCAACCTTGCAAACTTGCATCCATTCATTCTTTCAGTCTTCCTGGTAATTCAATTGTAACTCGGTGGTAATTCAGTTGGCAATTTAGAATTGGAAACTGGGAATTGGAAATTTTTAGCTGACTTTGATGAGGTTATTCAACATTGAATCGTTGACTTGCACCCTTGCATTCTTGCATCCATCCATTCTTTCAGTCTTCCTGGTAATTCAATTGTAACTCGATTGTAATACTGTTGGCCATTGGAAATAGGGGATTTTTATCCGCCTTTGGCGGAGGTTATTCAACAGTGAAACCTTAGTTTGCACCCTTGCACCCTTGCATTCTTGCTTCCATCCATTCTTGTAAACGCCAGTTTCCACCCTTCAATCTTTTCAACTTTCTAACTTTAAACTTTTTTGCTTTGCATTCTTTCCACTTTCACATCTAACCTATTGACAACAAAAAATAATTGGAGTAATATTGCAATCAAAGTTATCAAATTAAAGTGCAGGGGCACTATGTGTTTAAGGTTCCCACATATTACTTTCTTTAGTTCGATTAAACGAATATCCCATACATATATAAATTTTGGAAAGAAAAAGTAAATAAAATTATTTTTGCTATTGGAATGACATCCGGAACATTGGAATAATAAGTAATAGTTAGGTAGCAAAAACATATGAACAATATTTTACAAAACATAGCAGTTATTATTGCAAGTTTAACAGCAGTTTATGGAATAATTTCTTGGAGAAGAGAGCACATTGGTAAGCGAAAAATAGACTTAGCAGAAGAAGTATTGTGCTCAATTTATGAAATAAAAGATGTAATTAAATATATAAGAGCTCCATTCAGTTTAGTTGGTGAAGGTTCAACTAGAGTACGTTCTAAAAATGAAACGGAAGAACAAAGTAAAATTCTTGATGATGCGTATGTAGTAGTAGAGCGCTATAATAGTCAAAAAGATGTATTCAGTAAATTCTATAAACTGAAATACAGATATATGGCAAACTTCGGTAAAAATTCTGAGCAACCATTTCTTTTAATAAGAAACATAACCAATGAAATATTTTTAGCTGCCCGTATGCTTGGTCAAAGATATTGGAAAAATCAAGGAAGAAGGACAATGACACAAGATGAATTTCAAAATCATCTTAAAAAAATGGAAAAGTTTGAAGAAATATTTTGGGAACATGATGATAATGATGAAATAAATACAAAATTAGAAGAAGCTATCAATATTTGTGAAAGCATTTGTAAATCATCAAATAGTTTCGGTTTAAGAAATTATTTAGAAAAAATTAAAAACGTAACTTGACAAACTGCTCAATCTGGTTGCATAATCGTATTCGGCTCTAAATGTCGTGTATAGAGTTTCCACCTGGTGCTGAAGAAAAAATAAATATTTCTAGCGATGCTTTATTTAAAGAATGTAAGTTTTTTTTAAGGATTAATTTATGAAAGTTCTTGTTCTTGGTGCTACCGGTTCAACTGGTCGTTTGGTTATGCAGCATATTATCAATCGCAATATGGAAGCTAAAATTGTTGTGCGGGATATTGAAAAAGTGTCCGAAACAATCCGTAATAACAAATTGGTTGACTGTGTAGTTGGAAATATAACTGAGTTTGAATTAGATAAAAATATTGCGCTTGTAAAAGATTGTGATGCGGTGGTTTCCTGTCTTGGTCATAACATTTCTATCAAAGGAATATTTGGTAAACCGAGAATGTTAGTTACAGATTCTATTAAGAATATTTGTAAGGCAATAAACGAAAGTAAAAAAGATAAAGTTAAACTAATCCTGATGAATACAACGGCAAACAGAAATAAAAAAATAAAAGAGAAGTATTCTTTTAAGGACAGAATTGTTCTTTCACTTCTAAGTTTCCTGGTTTTTCCACAAAAAGACAATGAGAAAGCGGCAGAATATCTTTCTTATACTATAGGCGATAATAACAAAAAGATAGAATGGATTGCAGTAAGACCTGATACTTTAATTGATGAAGAGAAAGAAAGTAAATATGAACTTCTTGAATCACCAAAGCAGAGTCCGGTTTTTAACGCCGGCAAGACAAGCAGGATAAATGTCGCTCATTTTATGGCTGAGTTGCTGACTGATGAAGCATTGTGGAATAAATGGAAGTTCAGGATGCCGGTAATTTATAACACTGGAAATTGAAAGATGAAGCTTTAGTCATCTTTTTCTTATGTGAGTCTATTCAAATGGCCGGTAATTTGTTAAAGGAAAATGTAAAGTATAGTATAAATATTTCATGTTTTTCTAAGGGAGTTAATAAATTGAAAAGTAAATCCATACGGAAAGTAATGATATTATTTTGCTGTGGAGTATTCTTTTGTTTAATAGCAATTTCCTGTAGCACTTCTGAACCTGAAACAGAAGAAAAACCCGACGACGAAAATAATCTTGTTTATTCAACAGTATTAAAGGGTATAATCTCAGAAGAAGAAATTCTTATCATCCTTAACGATTCAACACAGATGGAAAGCTATATTACAAGTAACAGCGAAATATTTTTTGAAAAATTTCCTGAAGCAGAGAGAGAAACTTTTGATAACTACATTAAAGCAAATGAACGTAGTTTCAGATTAAAAAGAATACCCGGAATAGAATTAGTCTTCTCAAGTGAGTATAAGGATACATCTTGTAATAAGGTGAATGTTTATTTATCTAATGTAGGTTATAATTCCGGCAAGACAGAAGCATTTGTTTCAACCGGAGCAATGTATGCACCGTTAGTAGGAAGCGGTTCATTGATATTTTTAGTAAAGATAAACGATGAATGGCAAATAAAGAAAACAATTATGACCTGGATTTCATAAAGCTGAATTGATGGTTTTTCATTTCATTTAAAAAAAATAAAAAAATTTGTTCTCATTCATTTCCGGATATTAAGAGGAGGTCTTATGAAAATGTTGACTCTAATACCTGCCGGGCTTTTGCTCCTTGTTTTATGTTGTTCGAATAAGAACTATGACAATCCATTAAGTATTCAACAAAAGATGAACCTACTTACACATCATCTTACTCTTCACCTCCAATCAGAAACCGAGAGGGATATAATCAGAAAACATAATATCAGATCAGCTTCCTTTGTTAAGGTTAATGATAAGCATGGGACAAAAGACAGTACCACATTTATTGAATATGATACTGAAGGAAGGGTAAAAAACTTAACAACATCCAGATGTAATACTTTAGGATGTACACTTTTCAAAGTCCGACAGCAATTTCATTATACGGATAATAAGATTCAGCGTTTCGGAGTTTATACTTTTAACCGGAAATATAAATGGACAAAAGAATACTGGATGCTTAAAGATACTTCTGAACTATCACTGTTCCACTGGGAAAATTTCAGTTACAACGGAGATACCACAATAATAAAATCCTCTTTAATGAAATGGAAGTACGTAATAAATAATGAGGGAAAAATCTTAAATGAAATTTCTGATAACAATACGCGTAATAAGATAATAAATGCAAAGCATGAGGTTACTTATCTTTATTCTGATTCAACAACATCACTAATAATGAATGATTCAGAAATGAAAGATGAGATGTTCCTCCAGATGAAAGTTAAAGATGAAAATACTTTCAGTGTCTATCAAAAGTCGCCATACATAAAATCAATAATAGAAGTGAAGTTTAACGATATAGGTTTGATCTCAGAAGAAATAGTTTACGAGAATGATGTTTTAAAGAGCATAACCAAAGTTAATTATTCATACGAATAGAAAAGTATCAATATATGATCAATAGAATATTCTAAATAATAAAATAGATGATTTAATTTTTCATATACTACTTTATCAACTACATCCTAAGTGAGGCGCAAATGAAAAAGTTTTTAGTCATTCTTAATGTTGTTTTAATGTTTTCGGCGGGCTATTCACAGAATTGGGTAAATGAACTGGTTATGAAGAACAGGGGACTTATATCTTCTCCAGATAGCCTTGTAAATTTATTATCAAATGAATTTCAAAAAGTTGTTGGTACCACTGCACCAGAATTTTCTTATCACGATCTTAAAAGTGATTCAATAAAAACTATCAAAGATTATAAGGGGAATATTATTTTAGTTAATTTATGGTCGACAGATTGTTCGGGCTGTAGGTTGGAAATGCCTCATTTAAGTTTTCTGCAGGATAGCCTGAAGGATAAAGGGTTCATAGTACTTTACTTGTCACCTGAACCAAGGATAAATTGGAAAAATACTTTGCTGAAAATAAAATCTCCGGTATGAAAGGAATTGTAAAGCCAAATGACCTTGAAAGACCATATCAAATAGTTGCAAAGCCTACTTCATTTGTTGTGGATAGAGATGGGAAAGTATGTGAAGCCTGGATTGGGACGCTGCGAAAGGATGAATTGATTAATAAACTTATTCCTAGCTTTGATACAAAGAGTAAATAGTTAAGGTAAGAGTTCCTGATAGAATTATCTTCTGTAAAACCTGAAGTGATTAAATGTAATACTGTTTCTTGATTTTAATACTAAGCCAAAAAATCAGAGGCAATCTGAATAATGCTATAATAAATAAAAGAGAAAATTAATGACAATTGAAAACCGGGATAAATTTGTTGAAAGGATTTTATCCGTAAGTGAAAATGATAAAGCTTTGTTTGGGAAGATGAATGTCTTCCAGATGATTTGTCATTGTACTGATCAGTTCAGGATGATGTTTGGTGAAATAGAAGGTTTGAAAAGGCAGTATGTTGATGTGGCGGAATTAAGAGCAATGTCAATGAGAAAAGAAACTGTTCCCACAGTTGATGGTTTGGATCAGGTTGCAGGTGAAGGAACAAAACCAACTGAACTAAATAAGGATAAAGAAATATTAATCTCTTATCTGGATAGATTTATGGAGACAGATGATCAATATAAATTTTCCTTTCACCCGTACTTTGGCGATGTAAACAAGACTGGTTGGGAAAAACTTATTGTACTTCATCTTAACCATCATTTAAATCAGTTTGGAAAATAACCTGATTGAAATCTCGAAATTATGTTCTCTGTCTGCACTGAAAGAATTTTATGACATAAGTAAAAGCTTGGATAAAATGATTAGCTTTTAAAAAGCTATTGGAGTTTTAATACATTGCCTGAAGAATATTACTCCGATCAGTTAAATAATATTTTTATATAATAAAACATAATTTAGAAACAGTAACCTTAGTCAGGAAGTAAAAAATATCAACTGCGCAAAAGTAATAGTATTTTTTACAGTCATTTTATTTTCAAGCTACAAGGGAAAATCGAATGATTCCGGAATGATCCTGGATCTCTCGGGCTAGTGGCAGTTTGTGATTGACTTTTGAATTTGCTGTTGATAAAGGAAAGTTATTAATTTGTACGTCAAGGTTAAGAGAAATTCCTGACAAACCGGAAGCGGTAAATTTATATCAATCGATTCTTAATTATATAAGATAAGATGAATTTGCCCCGGCATTTCAGGTTGATAAAGAATTTTTATCAGAGTTACTTCAGTAAGCTTAACTAACACTAATGGATCATAAATGAAAGAAATTAATCTCTCGGATTCCGAATTTTTCAGGGATACTGAATTAAAAGGTTTGAACTCTTCCGATACCTTATTAAATGAAAAGGAATTTTATAAGTGTTCGTTTGAAAACTGCAATATGAGCAAAACTACTTTTGATAATTGCAGGTTTGAGGATTGCGAATTTAATAATTGCGATCTGAGTTTATCTAAGCTAAAGCGATGTGAATTTATAAATGTTAAATTCTCAAGTTCAAAATTATTGGGCATTAACTGGACCGAAATAAGAAACCTTAATAATCTGGAATTCCATGAATGCAAGTTAAATCATTCCACTTTCTACGGTATGGATTTGCACCAGGTTGTAATTAAAGAATGTATTGTAAATGAAGTTGATTTTACTGATGCTATTCTTCAAAAAGCTAACTGCTCCTACTCAGATTTTAATGGAAGCAAGTTCAGCAATACGGACTTGACTAATGCAAATTTTACATCAGCTAAAAATTATGACATCAATCCCAACTACAATAAAATTAAGAAAGCTACTTTCAGCATTCCGGAAGTACTTACGCTGCTTCAGGGTTTTGACATAAATGTGAAGTGAGATTCTCTTTACATTGTTCAAGGCAAAAAATATGTTCTAAAATAAAGTTTAGCTGACAACTTATAAATAAATTTGCACTTGCAGCAATAAAAAATTATATTGCTTGCAGTATTGTATTGCTCTCTATTTACTAAAAGGGCATAATGAGTAAAATTCCTGAGAGATCAAATAACGATAAAATAAATCTATTCAATAGACTTCTATTAATAAAGATGTTCCTCAAAGCAAAGAACTACAAACAATTCAATTCATAATTATTAATTGAGAAAGTGAGTAAACCGGATAGCTAAAACATAATAAAAGCATCAATAAAGCGGAGGAAGAATGTATAAAGCAGCATTTCTTTTTATCTTGTGCTTTTTGCTGAACAAGTCAGTTTTTATCGCTCAGACAAATGTTGGGGGAACAATTACATCAGATCAAACCTGGACTTTAAGCGGCAGTCCATATTCAGTTACTAATACTTTAACAATTAGAAACGGAGCAACTTTAACAATTGAAAGAGGTGTTCTGGTTAGTTTCCCGGGAAGTTCACAAATCTATGTCGGGTACAGTTCATCTTCATCCGGCTATATTGTTGCCGATGGAGTAGAATTCACAAGTACGTACACTTCCGATTCCAGAATATACATCAGGTATGGAACAAGTGAAGGAAGCTTCAATAATTGTTCTTTTAATAACGTTTATCTTTCTTCTGACGGAATGCAGTTGACAGTTAATTCCTGTTATTTTGATAATACCAATTATCCAGTCGTTCTTTTAAATGAAGCAAAGATTAATGCTTCCGGAATTAGTTTTGGAGAAAACAATACACACAATGGAATTGAATGGAACGGAACAATTAACAATAATTACCTGCTTCAGAATATTGGTGTACATTATTTTGTTGATGGAGTAACAGTAAAAAATGGTTCAACCTTAACAATAGAAAATGGTGTTAACATTAACTTTCCGGGTAGTGTTGGATTTTATGTTGGATATAGTTCAACTTCAACAGGAAGTTTTATTGCCAATAATGTTTTGTTTAACGGCTTAAGTTCAAGCGATGCACAAATATTATTCAGGGCTAATTCAACAGGAGAGATAAATAATTGTACATTAAAAAATGCATACCTGAATTTAGATAATGCCTCTCCGTCAATACGAAATTGCAAGTTCTCTAAATGTGTTAATGCGTTATATTTAAGAAACAATGCTTCTCCAACAATTCAGAATAATGATTTCTTTAATAATACAGTTGCACTAAAAAATAGTGGAACAAATACAGTTTCAGCAGAAAATAATTACTGGGGACATTCTACCGGTCCACTGCATACAAATAACGCGGGAGGTTTAGGGCAGGAGATTGAAGGGAATGCAAGTTTCCAACCTTTCAATGCAAATCCAATAAATGGTTTTATTGAACCTGAGTTTACTGTTGAAGTTGTTGAAGTTACAAGTGCAAGAGTAGGAAGTTATAAGGAAACAGAAGTAACATTTTTAACAAGTATTGGCAATGTTGATTTACTTGTTACGGAGATTCAATCAGACATTAGTGTTTTTACTATTAAGAGCTCAACTACATTCTGGGTTGCAGAAGGCGATACTCCGAAAGTAAAGATAAGATTTACTCCTAACTCTGCCATTGAGTATCATGGCAATCTTTTACTTTATACAAATTACCAGGAAGAACTTGTTTCAATTCCGGTAACTTCTGTGGCAACATCGTATCTAAGTTTAAGTACAGACTCACTGAATTTTGGTGTTGTTAATCTGAAGGATTATAAATCAATAAAACTGCTTCTGAAAAATGAAAGTAGCAGTAGCCTTAAAGTAGACTCAATTGTGTCCACAAATCCGAATTTTAACTATGTTGTTGGGGCATATCCTCTTAATGTAAATGAGAATGTTTCTCCGAATGATATTTTTTCTATGAAAGAGAATAGGTTATTAAAGAACACTGCGGCCGGATTTTATATTCCAGGCAAAGATTCTGAAGAAGTGTTAATTACATATCATCCCAAAAGTATAATTGAAGAGACCGGGCAGCTGAAAATATATTACAGCAGTGTTGGTGTTGAAGCTGTAAGTTTATTCGGAGAAGGATATTCGGCTCCAATATCAATTAACATAACAGGAATTAACTTTCAGAATTTCCCATTCATCTATTTAAATGCAATTGCTGAAACTTACGGCGTGCAGGTTGAGACGCTTACTAAATCGAACTTCCGGATATATGAAAACGGAATCTTACAGGAATCGCATTATGATGTAACGGCTCCGGGGCAGGGAGAAGGTTCCAGACTTGCTGATATTATTTTTATAATGGATAACAGCGGAAGCCTTTCTGATGAAAGAGATTCCGTTGCGGAAAATGTAACCAATTTTGTTAACAGTCTTGCTACATCAGGAGTTGATTATGCTATAGGATTATGCCGTTTTGGAAGTTCTGAGCAAGGTGGAGATCCGATAATTGAAGATAATGGTATGCTTACCTCTGATGTTGAGTATTTTAAGAATAATTTGTGGACAAGAAATGTAACAGGCGGAGGAACAGAACCGGGTTATCTTGCAATAAAACAATCTGCAACATACTTTACATTCAGACCGGGAGCACAGAAAATATTCATTATAATTACAGATGAAACACCAGACCAGGGTGATGGTACTTTGAATGACGCTATTGCAAGTTGTATGAATAATTCAATAACTCTTTTTGCTTTAACATATACTGATCTGTTTTATAAATTTACTCCAATTACAGAAGCAACTCATGGCTCTGTACATAATATTACTTCAGACTTTAGTGATATACTAAGTTACATCTCAGAAGTTGTTACTAATAATTATGTTCTGGAATACAGTTCATCATCACCGGAATTTGATAACCAGTTCCGGGAAGTTGTAATTGAAATAGAATATCAGGGTAATACAAATGCAGATACTGTTTATTACAATCCTCTTTCACTGCCAATAATTAACAGAACTACAGAAACAGTTCAGCTGCATGAAAAAGCCTGGGCACAATATACAGCATTTAACATTAAAGCCACAATTACAGATGAATATGAGCCATATGTTAAGAATGCGAAGGTTTATTTCAGAATAACCGGAACTGCAACTTATTATTATGTTACAATGACTTCTGAAGGTAATGATATTTATTCTGCAATTATACCGCAAAGCGTTGCTCAGCCGCCGGGAATTGATTACTACATCACAGCTTCAGATAGTATTTCTACAACGTCAGATCCTAAAACAAATACGGGATTTAGTCCTTATCAATTGGCAATACTTCCGAATGTTGCCCCGGCAATTACTCATACACCGGTTGGCTTTGCTCAGCTTAATTCAGAAATATTAATAGAAGCATCAATAGAAGATAACACTAACAACCTGGCAGGTGCAGTTTTAAATTACAGGAAAACCGGTCAGTTAAGTTATCAAAACGTTTTAATGAATAGTCTTGGCTCAAATAATTTTTCTGCTTCTATTCCTGTAGGTTATATAACAAGAAGCGGAGTGGAATACTATATAAAAGCTACAGATGATTTTAATTTGAGCAACTTTGACGGAACAATAGATGCTCCGCATAAAATATCTGTTGGAGCAGTTGTAGTAAATGCACAGGTAGATACATTAGCAGTTGGGCCTTCAATTAAAAATGTAATTGTACCATCTAACGGTGCGGGTTACTGTTATTTTAATATAAATTACATGAATAGCCCTATAAATTCCGGCAGTAGCATAATTGCTAAACTTTGGGTTGGAACCGACTTATTTGAAACAGAAGGAGTATTTATAAGTCCTGGTTTATTAAGAATAAAGATTCCTTCATATATAGTTTTGGATTCGGCAGTTGAATATACATTAGCAAATCAGATTTCAATTGGAGATACTATATACAGTTTCAATGGTTCATCATTCCAGATAAATGTTACAAAGGTTCCTTCGGAGTTTGTAAGGACGTGGGATGTTTTTGCAAGCGGTAGCGCTGGTGTAAGCGGAACAGTTGGTTCTGTAGGCGCAGGCGCATCTGCCGCTGCTGCAAAGTTATCCGTAAAAGGAACTGCGGGAGCCGGATTGACAATTCAAAAAGATCAGGATGCAAATGTTTATTTAGATAGAAGATTAGAAGCAAGTGTTGCAGTTGGATTGGAAGTTCCAAGTTTAAATGTTGTTGGGGCAAAAGCAACCGTTGGCAGCGCATCCATAACTGTAAAAACTTTACTTGGTCAGCAATTTTGTTTTACAGATCTTTCAGTAGATGAAGACACAAAAAAAATGGCTCAGGCTGGATTTATGCTGGAGACTTTTTCCATTGCCGGAGTTGGCTTGTCACCAATTGTTGGTCCAATACTTCAGGCTATTATAACTGTATTAAATAATTCAGCAGGAATTACTCCCGTTTTTGATCAGGCACATTTAACTAATTACTGGGGCATAGGATTGGAGGGTTCAATAGGTGCCGGATTTAATATTAAAGCTCAATCCGTAAATCTTAATACTCTTAATGCTTCTTCATCAATCGCACTCAATTTGAAATTTGAAGATTATTTTAAAAGAAGTAATAGAAAACTTTATAAGTCTTTCTTAGCAAACAGTGTTGGCAAAAGTATTGAATTGAATGAAGCAGTTAGTTTTAACTTTTCTGCTTTTGATTTTGGCCTGAAGAAAAATGATAAAGTTGAATTAACAGGAGGAAATTTTAGTCTATTTGATGCCGGTGGAGGAACAAGCATTACGGCAACGGCAGATTTTGATAACGGAAATAATTTTGAGGGACTTACAGTTGCTTTTACGGGCGGCGGCGGTTATGCAATCTTTGGCTCAGCAAAAGATATTTACTATACAACTGAGTTTGAGTTTCCAAAAGAATACAAAGATGTACTGCTGAATGCCGGGAGCTCTCTTACAGGTTTCTTTCTATCAACAAGAGAAATTCCTCTTGGCTCAGATCTTATAAATGTAGCAGCTCAGTCTTTTAAGAATGCATTTAGTAATATTAAACCTTCTCCATTAAGAATCACAACATTAGAAAAACGGGGTAAAGGTTATACACTTGATCTTAATATTGATCTTGATGCTGCACTTTTAGTTGGTCTTGGCGTTTCTCTTGGCATAACTGCAAAGTATTATGATGATATAGAATTCCCAAGAAAGGTAACTGATGTTTACTGGAACGGTGAAAACTATCTGCTTTATACTTCTAATTATTATTCAGATATGGAAAGCGATCAGTTTAATAGTGTTGTGTATGATCTTATGTCCGGTACTTTGCCTTTGGTGAAAGAAGCATTTGAAAATATAATGGAAACTGTAAAGGAAATTGTTGTGGCAGGAGTAAAATATGTTATTTCTGCTATCTCAGATGCTGGTGATACAATAGGAGAAGTTGCCGGAAATGCTCAGGAAGCAGGAAGCTGGGTTGTTTCACACGTATCTTCCTGGCTGCCAATGTCTTACCAATACCATCAGTTTGAAAAACCGGTGTTTAAGAAAATGTATTACTCAGCCAGGGTTATGCATCCAATTAATAGAAGTGGTTCCAAACTTATGGAAGTTGATTCGAAATTAGTACTTGTTAGCGAATCTATGATTGTTAATTTTATAAAAGATGGGGAAAGCACATCTTTGGATTCAGTTAGTGAAGCTTATAAACTAAAAATGGTAATTAAGGATAATATTCTTTTAGAAAATAATTTTACCCCGGATGATAAAGAAAAAGTTAAATTGTACTACTATGATGATAATCTTTTAAACTGGATTTTACTTGGCGGAACAAGAAGTGCTGATTCAATAATTGTTAGCACTAATAAACTTGGCGCGTTTGCATTGGGAATTGAAGTTAGCAGTATGCAAGATAATACTCCGCCTTCAATTCTTGATTATGGTCCGGTTCCTGGTTCAACTCTTACAAATTACCCTGAAATTTATATATCAATCCAGGATGATCTTTATGGATCAGGATTAGATTTATCCAGAACATACTTAATTCTAAATGGTGATACGCTTGACTATACATTTGACCCATCACAGTCAAAAGTATACTATCAGTTATCTGCAAGCGATTGCGTTAATTATTCAACAGTTCAGATTCATTTTATTTGTACTGACCTGGCAGGGAATGTAGCCGAAGAGAATTATCAATTCACTTTAGATGTGACAGGTATAAATGATGAAGATGCAATTCCAAAGGAATTTAAATTATACCAGAATTATCCGAATCCGTTTAATCCTGCAACAACAATATCATTTGATACGCCAAAGAAAACTTCTGTTGAAATAAACATTTATGATATTAAAGGAAGTTTTGTCGGTTCTTTATATTCAGGAAAAGTTGAAGCAGGTCATCATTCAATTACGTGGAAAGGAGTAAATCAATTCGGAAGCCCGGTTGCAAGTGGAATTTATTTCTACCAGATAATTACGCCGGAATTTAATAAAGTAAAAAAGATGCAGGTTATTAAGTAAATAAGAAGAGTACGGCATAGAAAAATGTAATTTATTATGAAAGGATATTACCATTATGTTTATCTGTCAGCAGTTTAATTAAGCAGACTTAATATTCTATAGTCACGTTAAATTAATAAAAATCTACCTTTGAATTTATTGTGAATAGTAATATTTTTGACACTGAACAAGACATAGGTTATTAAATTGCTGAATTTTTTTGTCGACCTTAAAGAAGGTGTTTTATTCTCTCTTAAAGCAATCAGAGCAAATAAAATGCGCTCTGTACTTACTACTCTGGGTATTGTAATTGGTATTGTAGCGGTAACTACCATGCAAACAGCTATTATAGGATTAAGAAATTCATTCCTCGAATCAATCTCTTCAATCGGTACAGATGTTCTTTATATCAGTAAATTCGAATGGTTTGGTACACAGGATTGGCATTACTACCGAAACAGGAAAAATATTACCTGGGAACATTATGAAAAATTAAAAGCACAATTAAAATTGGCCGAAGCAGTTGTTCCAAGCATTGGTACACGCGAAGCTGTGGTAAAAAGAAATGAAAAATCCGCAACAGCAACACAAATAATAGGTACTACAGAAGATTATATTAAAACTGCTGGTACTTATCCAGGTGAAGGACGATTTATGACGGAGATAGAAGTAAAATCGTCAAGAAATGTCTGTGTTGTTGGTCAGGATATTGTTGATAAATTATTTCTTAATGAAGACCCCATAGATAAATACATTAAAGTCGGAACTGCTCCGTTAAAAATTGTTGGAGTATTGGAAAAGCAGGGAAGCGGATTTCTCGGAATGCAAAGTGCAGATGGTCAGGTAATTATGCCCTACAATGTGTTCAGAAAATATTTTGGTCAGAGAAGGCAGGGATTTCAAATTACAGTTAAAGTTGGAGATGTAAGCAAAATTGAAGACGCAAAAGAAGAAGTTCGCCAGGTGCTGAGGACAATCCGTAAAGTTGCACCAGGTAAAGCAGATGATTTTGCCATCAACCAACAGGAAGCTTTTACAAAAGCTTATGATAGAATTATTGGTACTGTTGCTATTGCCGGTTTAGTTATCACTGCACTTTCGCTTTTTGTTGGTGCAATCGGAATAATGAATATAATGTTTGTTTCTGTTAAAGAAAGAACAAAAGAAATTGGCATAAGGAAAGCAATTGGTGCTAAAACCTGGTCAATCCTAATACAATTCCTTTCAGAGGCGGCAATCATTTGTCTGTTAGGTGGTTTGGTGGGTTTGGTAATTGCCTTTCCTATAAGTTTGATTATTAATCAATTTATTCCAACTGCTATGCCACTGGAGGTCGTATTCCTGGCTTTATTTATTTCTGCAATAGTTGGAATTGTTTCAGGATTTTTACCTGCTTACAAAGCTTCTAAGTTAAATCCTGTTGAAGCATTAAGGTATGAATAAATAAGAATTTTTTTTAGATACAAATTGTCCTGGTAGAAAACTATGGTTCAGATTATCGAAAGCGCTTTAATGGCGTTCGCATCATTAAGAGCAAACAAACTTAGATCACTGCTTACACTTGTTGGTATTGCTGTCGGTCTGTTTTCAATCATCATTGTAATGACTGCTATATCGGCAATTCAGTCAAGCTTTGAAGAAGCATTTAGCGAGATTGGTACGAATAATATTATAATCCAGAAATATCCCGCTATTGGTATGGGTCCAGGCAGCTGGAAAAAATACCGTAACAGAAAAGATATTACCATCGAACAGGGAGAAAAGCTGAAAGAAAGAACTACTCTACCTTTGTCCGTTGGTATTTCAATGGGAGATGGCGGAAAGATGGTTAAATATGGTAAAGAACAGACAAATCCTAATGTATATGTCGTTGGTGTGAATCTAGATGAGTTTATTTCTTCAAGTTATATAATTAGTGACGGAAGAGGTTTTTCTAACCAGGATGTTGAGTATGCACGTAATGTTTGCTGCCTTGGTGAAGATGTTATAAAAAAAATATTTAAAACAATAGATCCCATTGGACAAAAAGTAGTTATTGATAATATGATTCTTGAAGTAATTGGTAGGTTTAAACCCAAAGGAGAAATACTGGGGCAAAGCCAGGACAATTTTGTGGTTATTCCTCTTTCGGTTTTTTCTAAATATTATAGTGATGACGAATCTGTTGGATTAAATATACAGGCCCCAAGCCAGGAACAATACGACGCTACCACTGAGCAGGTAATTGGTGTATTAAGAACTATAAGAAAAGTGGCACCGGGTATGGATAATGATTTCGAAATTGTTTCAAACGATCAGCTGATTGAACAGTTTAATGACATTACCAAATATTTTAAAGTTGGTGCTGGTGTAATTGCTTTTATTGCTCTCGTAGCTGCCGGCGTAGGTATTATGAATATTATGCTTGTAAGCGTTACAGAACGTACAAGGGAAATTGGAATAAGAAAAGCTATTGGTGCACAAAAGAAAACTATCAGGATACAATTCCTTGTTGAAGCAATTGCTCTTAGTCTTGTCGGTGGTACTACTGGTATTGTATTAGGTTTAATCGGGGGTAATATTGTGGGTTCATTATTAGAAGCCTCGATTGTAATTCCGGTATTTTGGATTATGGTAGGTTTGGCTGTAACAACGGGAGTCGGATTAGTATTTGGTGTATATCCGGCAATAAAAGCTTCTAACCTTGATCCTATTGAAGCATTAAGGTATGAATAAATAAAATTTCAAATTTTTTTCTACAGGAATTAAAAATCCCTTGCAGGATGAATCTGTAAGTTTTAGATTTACCTGCAAAAAGTGCAATCGATTGAAGTTTTTTTCTTCCAGATTATTAACAATAGTATTTGTTTTGTTATACTGCGGGATATCTCTATCCCAGAATAAATCTTTAATTACTACAAGAACAGATTCTATTCTAATAAATTTTCAGAATCATTATCAACTAAATTCAAATTCGGTTATACCTTTCAGTGAATCAATTATCCTGCGCGGGAAAATCCTTAAACCAAATCACTACAGTTTCAGATATGAAGAGAATTACTTTCAGTTATCTGATACACTAAAGTTTTCTATTTTTGACACGCTTTTTATAACATATCAAACCTTTTCTATCCCGCTTTTAAAAGAATATAAAAGACGCGAGTTTGTCGTTCAGTATGATGATAGGTTTGCTGATACAATTAAAATCGTTAAAAAGCTTTCTCCAACATTAACCAACGAAAGTATCTTCGGGAAAAACATACAAAGAAGTGGTTCCATAACAAGAGGGTTTACAGTTGGAACAACAAGGGATTTTACTTTATCAAGTGGATTAAGGCTACAATTATCCGGTAAACTATCTGAAGATCTTGAAATTGTTGCTGCATTAACCGATGAAAATACTCCTATTCAACCTGAAGGCAACACTGAAAAGTTAGACGAACTTGATAAAGTGTTTATAGAAGTTCGTCATCCAAATGCTGTTGGAACGTTTGGTGATTATGATTATAATAATTCTTCAGGTGCATTCTCAAAAGTGCAAAGAAAACTCCAGGGATTGAAAGGCGAGTTTAATTATGAAAACCATTTTGGTCGTATTGCATATGCAAGTTCAAAAGGAAAATTTAATACAAACCAGTTTAATGGATCTGAAGGTGTACAGGGTCCCTACCATTTATATGGAAGAAATAATGAAAGAGATATTATAATAATTGCCGGCAGTGAAAAGGTTTTTATTGATGGTATTGAAATGAAGCGAGGTGAAGCTAACGACTTTACAATCGAGTATTCGAATGCCGATATAACATTTACGTCCAAAAGAATCATTACTTCAGCAACAAGAGTTACAATTGATTTTGAATATACTGATCAACGTTTTACAAGAAACTTTATGGGAATAAACTATTCTACCCAATTGTTTAACAATAATGTAAAAATAAATACAAATTATTTCAGAGAAGGGGATGACCAGGATTCGCAGATTGATATTTCATTATCAGAAGCAGATAAAGAAATCTTAAGAAGAGCAGGGGATTCCAAATCTAATGCAGTAAAATCCGGTGTAGACGATGCTAAACCGGATTCTTTGGGAAATATCATCGGGAATTATACCAAGATTGATTCATTGATTGATGGACAAAATTATACTTACTATAAGTATACACCTGGCTCTGGTTTATATAATGTTTCCTTCAGTTATATTGGAGAAACGAAAGGAGATTATATAAAGGAAAGCCTTGGTAATTATAGATTTATAGGAATTAGTAAAGGTTCTTATTTGCCAGTTGTATTTTTACCGCTTCCTGAACTGATTCAAATGGTAAATATTTCGATTGATGCAGTACCTCATAAGGATATCAAATTAAATTTTGAATTCGCAGGTAGTTCTTATGATAAAAATAGATTTTCCTATCTTGATGATAAAGATAATCTAGGTCTGGCGTACAATATAAAAGTTAATCTGATTCCTCAGAATATCACCCTTAGCAGTACTAATATTGGAAGCATTGGCCTTAATTATAAAGATAGATTTGTTCAAAGTAAATTTTCCTCAATAGACAGGATAAATGAAATAGAATATAGCAGGAACTACAACCTTTCTGCTACAGAAGGAAATTTTAACGAACAATTACGGGAATTAAGTCTTTCATATAATAGCGCAGATTTTTTTAGTTTGAACACAATGTACGGTTACGTTAATAGGGGAAATATTCTTAAATCAAAAAGGATAGTAAATTCAATAACTCTTGCTGATAAAAAGAATTACAGCTTTGACCATAAGCTTGATTTAGTTATGAGTGACTTTGGTTCTACATCAAGTTACTGGAACAGGCAAACCGCTTCCGGATCTTATAATTATGGAAAGGCAGCCATTGGATTGTCTTTTCTTTATGAAGATAAACATGAAAAATATAGATATAAAGATTCTCTCTTAAGTTCAAGTTTGAAATATCTTGAATACACTCC
This sequence comes from uncultured Melioribacter sp., assembly GCA_964537965.1. Taxonomy (GTDB): domain Bacteria; phylum Bacteroidota; class Ignavibacteria; order Ignavibacteriales; family SURF-24; genus SURF-24. The sequence continues at coordinate 17,662 of CAZIDB010000044.1, forward strand.
ATTCTTTTCATTAATTAATTTTGGTGGATTTGATTTTAAAACTAACATCGGTTATAGAATTGAATCTTATCCTGTGAATGCAAAACTGGAGACGGAATCTTATGCATTTACACAATCCTATGAGTTTAATTATAAAGGGATTAAAGAAGTTACTTCATCTTTCAGAATTGTAATACGTGATAAGAAATATACTCAATTGTTTAAAGATAAAGGTAATGCAAACAATCAAACAATATTAGTCCGATCTCAGTCCAGGTTTAATTTCTTTAATAAAGTTATAACAGGTGACATTTATTACGAGGCATCAACGTTAAAGACTGCTCAGTACGAGAAAGTATTTATAAAAGTTACCCAGGGTACAGGAAATTATAAGTATCTTGGAGATTTGAACAATGACGGCAATGCTCAGGAAAATGAATTTGAACCTACGGTTTATGACGGTGACTATATTCTAACCACAATACCAACAGAGAAATTATATCCTGTTGTTGATTTGAAAACAAATACTCGATGGAAAACTGATCTCAAAAATATTTTTGATCCGCAAAGTTTTATTGGAAAAATTGTATCACCTGTATCAACAGAAACATTTTTCAGGATTGATGAGAATAGCAGAGAATCCAACACGATGAAGATTTATTTGCTGAATCTCTCTTCTTTTTTAAATGATTCAACTACTATCAGTGGATTCAGGCAATTCCAGCAAGACTTTTTTTTGTGGGAAAATAGCAGCGAATTTTCAATTAGATTCCGGTTCAACCAAAGGAAGTCTCTTAATCAGTATTCGTCCGGAATTGAAAAGGGATTTCTTAAGGAAAGAAGTTTACGAATCAGGTTTAAAATGGTTGAAGAGATTGGTAATCAGACTGAATATATAAACCTGAATGATTTTGTTTCCGCACCTGAAAATTCCAACAGGGCAAGAACTATAACCTCGGACTTGGTTAGCTCTGATTTCTCCTATAGACCAGTTAAAAATATTGAAGTAGGAATTAAAATATTAATCGGAAGAACTATTGATGAATTTCCAACTAAGCCGACCAAGATTGATATGAATTCACTCCAAACAAGATTTAATTTATCTTTTACCGGTAATGGTCGATTAAGATTGGAACTTGAGCGTACAGAATTAATTTCTAATGAAAATGATAATTATATTCCTTTTGAACTGACCAAAGGAAATTCTCTCGGAAAAAATTATTTCTGGAGATTAAATTTCGATTATAAAATAGGATTAAACCTGCAAACCACAATCAGTTACGATGGAAGACTGCAAGGAACAGATAAGGTTATTCACACTGCAAAGGCAGAAGCCCGCGCATATTTTTAGTGCATCCCATTTTCATCATTTCTTTTAGAAATTTAATATTAGAAATGTTATAAATCTTAATAATTATTATATTGCTTCCAAAAAATTGGAGTTAGTTTGAAAGTATATTCCTATATGATAGAAGCGCACATTGTAAGAAAAGTTAAAGGTGATATTGAATTTTTATTGCTTAAAAGATCTGAAAAAGATATTTATCCCGGAGTTTGGCAAATGGTAACCGGTTCCATTTTAAGCGGTGAAAAAGCGTATGATGCTGTTATCAGAGAAATAAAAGAAGAAACCGGATTGACTCCCTTAAAATTATGGGTTGTTCCCTATATGAACTCATTTTATTCCCGTTACCGAAACCACGTTTGTATGGTTCCGGTTTTTTGTGCACTTGTTGAAGGCAACCACGATATAATAATTTCAGATGAACATGTTGAATATAAATGGATTAATAAATCAGAAGCTGTAAAATCTTTAGCCTGGATTGGTCAACGCAATTCTGTGGAAATAATCCATGAATATCTTACGAATGAAATAAACGTTCTTAATTTTGAGGAGATAAAATTTAAATAGAATTTTATTCTGTATTGCCTAAAAGGAATTATAATTTTTAGTATTTTTTCACGCATCAAAAATTTAATTGGAAAGAAAATGAGTTTACTTGTAATTGGATCCCTTGCATTTGATACTGTTATTACTCCATTTGCAAAAGCAGATAATGCATTAGGCGGCTCTGCAGTTTATGTTTCTGTAGCCGCAAGCTATTTTACAAAACCTATCTACCTTGTTGGTGTGGTAGGGGATGATTTTAAGGAAGAACACGTTAAACTCCTTAAAGATCATAATGTTGATATTGAAGGACTTCAAATTATTGAAAATGGAAAAACCTTCAGGTGGGGAGGCAAATATCATGATGATATGAATATCAGAGATACTTTATTCACGGAGTTAAATGTATTCCAGGACTTTGATCCTGTTATTCCTGACAATTATAAAAAATCCGAATATGTTCTACTTGGTAATATTGATCCGACTCTGCAACTAAGAGTTCTAAAACAAATCGTTTCTCCAAAATTTATTGTATGCGATACAATGAATCTCTGGATAGATATTAAAAATGCCGAACTGCTGGAAGTTATTAAACAAGTTCACGTACTAATCATAAATGATTCTGAGGCACGTCTTTTAACTAAAGAACCGAATCTGATTAAAGCGGCTAAGATGATTATGAAAATGGGACCTCAATTCCTGATAATAAAGAAAGGTGAGCACGGTGCATTGTTGTTTAGTGAAGATAAAATATTTTCTGCTTCTGCTTACCCGTTAGAAAATATTTATGATCCAACCGGTGCAGGAGATACATTTGCCGGAGGTTTTATTGGCTATATGCACAAGAAACAGGATTTAAGTTTTGAGAATATGAAAAAAGCGGTAATATATGGAAGCGCTTTAGCTAGTTTCTGTGTTGAGCATCTTAGTACAAAAGGAATTGAGAATCTTTCACAGACAAAAATCCAGGAACGGTTTAGAGAATTTTTAAGTCTTTCCGAATGCAGCGACGATGAAAAATAATTTTACCGTGCTCAATTTTGTTAATGATGAACTGGTTTTTATTAACCAGGCAAAGCTTCCTTTAACTGAAGAATATATTACAACGGATAATGTTAACCGGATTGCTGAAGCTATTGAACGTTTAGAAATACGAGGAGCTCCTGGAATTGGTGTTGCGGCTGCTTACGCTCTTGCCTTATCGTTAAAAAATAAAACTAATGAAAAGATTTTTAATTCTTCATATGAACGTTTAAAAGCCACACGTCCAACAGCTGTAAACCTATTCTGGGCTTTGAACGAAATTAAAAGCACTTACGATAAATATAAAGATGAGAAAAACATTTATGAGAAATTAATTAAACGGGCAGAAGAAATTCATAATGAAGATATACGCAAGTGCGATGCGATGGCAGAAAATGGTTTGATAATTTTTAAGAAGGGTTCCAGAGTTTTAACGCATTGTAATGCCGGTGCTTTGGCAACATCCGGAAATGGCACTGCAGTGAATGTAATTAAGAAAGGTTTTGATGAAGGATTGGTTGATTTTGTTTATGTTGATGAAACACGCCCACTGTTCCAGGGTTCACGTTTAACTGCATTCGAATTGGATAAAGCCGGTATCCCATTCTCAATAATTACTGATTCTACGGCAGCCTTTTTAATGCAGCAAAAGAAAATTGATCTTGCAGTTGTTGGTGCAGATAGAATTGCATCCAACGGAGATAGTGCAAATAAGATTGGTACCTATAGTGTAGCAGTCAATTGTTTTTATCATAACATACCTTTTTATATTGCTGCCCCAACAACTACAATTGATAAAAATTGCAAGTCTGGAGAAGAAATTAAGATTGAACTTCGTAGTAAACAAGAAGTTACACATTTCAAATCCGAGCAGATTACCAAGGAGAACTATGATGTATATTCGCCCGCATTTGATGTTACTCCTGCAAAACTAATTACTTCAATAATTACAGATTTATCCGTTTATAAACCGCCGTACAATTTCTGATGTCAGAGATCATTAAAACAGACGCTGTTGTTATTAGTAAGATGGATTATAGCAACACGAGCAAAATTGCTGTTTTATTCACAAATGAATTCGGAAAAATATCTGTTTTAGTAAAAGGAGCAAGATCAGCCCAGGCTAAAACAGGTAGAACAGTTGATGTTCTAAACTACATCCAGGTAATCCTGAACAAGAAAGAAACCCGCGAACTTCAATATGTAAACCAGGTAGATTTGCTTGACGGCTATTCAAAGATTAAAGATGATCTTGTTAAACTGAAATATGCCGTTACAGGATTAGAACTTATTAATACTTTGATCCCTGAAGCTGAACAGCATTCAAGATTATTCAGAGGACTTGTAAAAATTTTATCTCAGATTAATAATACAACTTCACATCCCGCCATTCCGATGCTTAGATTCATTTTATTTTTTTTAAAGGAGATAGGTTTTGAGCTGCAGCTTGATAATTGTTTTTACTGCGGTAAAGAATTTTCTGGGGCTGAAAGTGTCTCTTTCAATTTTGAAAAAGGTACTATTTGTAATGACTGCAGCAAAGACCATTTAATCTCGTTCACATTTACCAAGGAACTTTTTAATTTTTTTCTGTGTCTAAGACAGAAAGAAAGTAATATTCAGGTGAACGAAAGGGAAATAGAAATTGCATATAACTTCATTGAAAAGTATTTGAAGTTTCATGTTCCCGAGTTCAAGGGTATTAAGTCTATTCATTTATATTAAAAATAATATTAGAAAAATCAGGAGGTTTATTCTAATGAACAAAAAAAGGTTAATTGGTTCCGCTACTCTTATTTTAATAGGAGTTCTTTTTGGTGCAATTTTAGTTTCTGGTTTCGGCTGGATAAAACCAAGCCTTGCAGATGTTATGATTGGAGCAAAAAATCCGCCGGTAACTGATGTTGATTATATGTCTTTTAGCAAACCGTTTATTGAGGTAGCTGAAAAAGTTACCCCGTCTATCGTTCAAATAAATGTAAAATCTAAAGTTGAAATAAATGATCGTGATAATTTCTTCTTCTTTTTCCCATTCAAAGATCAACTGCCTAAGGAACAGGAACAGTTAGGCTCCGGCAGCGGTGTTATTATTTCTGAGGATGGCTATATTATTACGAATAACCATGTTGTAGAAAATGCAGAGCAGGTAACTGTGATTCTTCACGATAACAGGAAAGTTGACGGAAAAGTTATTGGTACAGATCCGTTAACGGATCTTGCTGTAATTAAAATTGATGAAGACAATTTACCGGTTGCATACCTCGGTAATTCAGACAATACAAAAGTTGGTCAATGGGTTATGGCAATCGGGAACCCTCTTTCGTTGAACTCAACTGTTACTGCAGGTATAATTAGCGCTAAGAGCCGCAGTATAAATATTCTTACCAGGGACCGCGGAAACAGAGCAATAGAAGATTTTATTCAGACTGATGCTGCAATTAATCCGGGCAATAGCGGCGGTGCTTTAGTGGATTTATCAGGTGCTGTAATTGGAATTAATACAGCTATTGCTGCAAATGGTTCCGGAAGTTATATCGGTTATGGCTTTGCAATTCCGATTAATATTGCAAAAACAGTTTCAAGAGAAATTATTTTGAACGGCAAAGTAAACCGCGGATATATTGGCGTTACTATTACTGCAATGGACGCTTCAACTTCAAAAGCTGTTGGCTTAGATAAAGCTACCGGAGTTATGGTTCAGGGCTTACTTAAAGACGGCGCTGCCGAAAAAGCCGGAATTAAAGAAGGCGATATTATTCTTAAAATTGACGGCAGGGAAGTTAGCCAGCCAAATCATTTGCAGAGTTATGTTGCTACAAAGAGCGCTGGCACTGAAGTGAAACTTACAATTTGGAGAGAAGGTAAAGAGATTGAAAAATCTGTTACACTTAAATCCAGTAATGATGACGAAACTGCACAACCTGTAAAGAATTCATCAGGTAAGGAAAAATCAAAGAAAGGTTCTTCATCAACATTAACTTTTGATTCTATTGGTATGACTGTAAAAGATCTGACTGACGACGAGAAAGAAGCTTACAAAGTTAATAATGGTGTGCTGATTACAGATGTTAAAACTATGAGTAAGGCAGATGATCAGAATATGTCCAAGGGTTGGGTTATAACAGAAGTAGATAAAAAGAAAATAGATTCGGTTGATGAATTTGATGAAATTATAAAATCCAAAAAGGGGAAAGCAATTCTTGTTAAAATGGTTAGTGAAGGAACATCCCGTTTAGTTGGATTGGAAATTCCAGAATAAATTTTTCACCTCATCAAAAAAATCTCAATAAAAGCGTCCAACTCTCGGACGCTTTTTTTATATTTAGATAGCGGTTAAACGAATTCCATTTTACGGATGAATTCTATTTTCAATAATTTTTTTTAGCAAAGGTAAACTAATGATAAGATTTCTTACTGCCGGCGAATCTCATGGAAAAGCCTTAACAACAATTGTAGAAGGATTCCCTTCAAATATTGAGATAAAAGAAGATTACCTGAATTTTCATCTTAAGAGAAGACAAATGGGTTATGGCCGTGGATTGAGAATGAAAATTGAAACAGACACTGCCGAGATTCTATCCGGGGTAAGATTTCAAAAAACACTTGGCTCACCAATCTCTTTGCTCATAAAAAACAGCGACTGGGAAAACTGGACAGACAAAATGACTTCGGGCGAAAAAACTTCTGAAGTAGAGAAAATTACTCTGCCGCGTCCGGGTCACGCAGATCTTGTTGGTGTTACAAAATATAATTTTGATGATATAAGAAATTCAATTGAGCGATCAAGCGCAAGGGAAACTGCTGCACGCGTAGCCGCCTGTTCAATAGCAAGAAGGTTCTTAGAAGAATTTGGAATTTCAATCGGTAGCTTTGTTGAAAGTGTCGGCGGAATTTATCCGAATGAAAATTATTTGCAAAAACTTTTTAACAATGAATTACCTGAAAATTTTAACGCCTGGGATTTGTCTTTGGAATCGGATAAGAGTGAAGTAAAAGTATTTGAGAAGGAACAGGAAGAAAAAATTATTGATAAAATTAAAGAAGCTAAAAAGAAAGGTGATACGCTTGGTGGCAATTTTGTTGTTGTTGCTACAGGTGTGCCGGTCGGGCTTGGTAGTTTTGTTCATTACGATAGAAAACTTGATGCTGAAATTGCACATTCAATTATGTCAATAAATGCTGTTAAAGCAGTAGAGGTTGGAACAGGATTTAATGTTGCGGATATTTTTGGTTCAGTTTCTCATGACGAAATAATTAAAAAAGGTGAGAACATTACAAGGAAGACGAATCGTGCAGGTGGAATTGAAGGTGGCGTATCAACTGGATTGCCTATAATTGTTCGCGGTGCAATGAAACCGATTGCAACCTTAATGTCACCGATTGAAAGTGTTGATCTTGCAACAATGGAACAGATTACATCACGAAGAGAGAGAAGCGATTTTATGGCTGTGCCCGCGTGTGCGGTAATTGCAGAATCTATGCTTGCCTGGAGCCTTGCAAAATATTTCCTTGAGAAGTTTGGTGGTGATTCGCTTGAAGAGACAAAAGATAATTTCAACCTTTACCAGGATAAATTATCGGGGCGTTTAAGAAAAAATTTCGGGAAAGCTTAGAAGAAAGATTTTCATCACCTTACAACGACAAATAATTTTTAATCAATTAAAGCTGAACCAATGATAAAAATACATAAATTCATTTTTAATCCTTTTGCAGAAAATACTTACGTACTTTGGGATGATTCTACTTTGGAGGCTGCTATAATTGATCCCGGTTGTTATGAGGAATATGAGAAGAATCTGCTTAAGGATTTTGTAACTTCAAATAAGCTTAAACCGAAATACCTTGTTAACACGCACTGCCATATAGATCATAT
>CAZIDB010000045.1:0-24108 GCA_964537965.1 uncultured Melioribacter sp.
GAAAAGTATCAGATTCTCATTAATCTTTGGCGGCTAATTTATGTTGATGGTTCTCTTGACAAATATGAAGACTTTATGATAAAAAGAATAGCCGGTAATTTAAAACTTGAACATCAGCAAATTATAGAGGCAAAACTTTTCGTAAAAGAAGAGATGAAAAAGAACAGGCCGTAGCAATTTTTAGTGCATTAAAATAAGCGAAGCAGGAATTATGAAATTCTTACTTCGCTTTTATTTTTACTTCTTAAGTTCTTTTTCTACAAGATTGGTTATTAATGAATCTGTTGGTTTAACTTTGCTTGGAAATCTTGCCACAATACTTCCGTCTTTGGCAATAACAAATTTTTCAAAATTCCATTTTATATCACCGGTTCCCGTTACAGGATTATCGGTTAATTTTTTATACAATGGGATTTTATTGTCACCCTTCACGGCAATTTTATCAAATAATTTAAACGTAACTCCATAATTCGATGAACAGAAATTTTTTATTTCTTCATTTGTTCCGGGTTCCTGGTTTCCAAAATCGTTGCAGGGGAATGCTAAAATTTCAAATCCTTTGGAATTGTAAGTCTTATATATTTCTTCAAGATCTTCATACTGCGAGGTAAAACCGCATTTGCTTGCAACATTAACAATCATTAAAACTTTTCCTTTGAAGGATGAAAGATTTAGAGTATCACCATTCATATCAATAACGCTGATATCGGAAATATTACTTTTCATTTTATCCTTTTCTGTAGTTGAACCGGAAATTATTAATCCCGTAAATGCAATAATAAGAAACAAAGATTTTATCATGTGTAAGTCCCTTTTTATCTGAAAAACATTATAAGGGAAATAAAAGTTCAGTAAGAAAAATTAAGTGATGAATCAGAAGGGTAAATCATTTAACGTCCTGGCGTCTTGCGGAGTTTACCGCGAAGACGCTAAGACGTTAAGAAATTTATCAGGACATTAAGACAGCAATTGCAGCAGTATTAACTATATCCATAAAATTACAGCCGCGGCTTAAATCAAAATAAGGTTTGGTTAAACCCTGGCTGATTGGTCCTATTGCCTGTGCACCGCCAAGACGTTCAGCAATTTTATAACCAATGTTTCCTGCCTGTAAGTCGGGGAACACTAAAACATTTGCTTTACCAGCTACTTTACTGCCCGGCGCTTTTTTAACACCGATTGATTCTATTATTGCAGCATCAAATTGTAGTTCGCCGTCAATGTTCAGATCCGGTCGTTTCTCGTTCGCTATTTTTGTAGCTTCTCTTACCTTATCGATTAATTCATGTTCGGCGCTTCCTTTTGTTGAGAAGGAAAGCATAGCAACATTTGCTATTTCACCGGTAAGTTTAGAGTGATTTTCTGCTGTTGATATTGCTATGTCAGCAAGTTGTTTTGCATCAGGATTAGGATTAACAGCGCAATCAGCAAAGCTGTAAACTTTTTGTGGGAACACCATTAAAAAGAAACTTGATACGATAGATATACCTTTGGGCATACCAACAACCTGGATTGATGCGCGCATTACATCTGCTGTTGTAGCTGTCGATCCTGAAACAGAACCATCAACTTCACCTTGTTTAACCATCATTGCGCCAAAGAAAATATCGCGCTTAAAAGTGTCTACCGCTTTTTCAATCGGAATTTCTTTACCTCGCTGCTTTCTCATTTCATAAAAAATATTACCGTATTCATTTAGCTTTTCGGATTTTTCAAAATCAATTATTGAGACACCTGCAAGATCAGCGTTTAATCTTTTTGCGCTTTCCTGAATTTTATCAGGGTTACCAAGTGTAACAACCTTTGCAATTTTTTCTTTAGTCAGATATTCTGCGGCTTTTAGCACGCGATCATCATGAGATTCGGGTAGCACGATTGTCTTTCCCTTTTCGGCAGCATTTTTTCTTATGCTGCTTAGTAAATCAAGTTCTGCCATATTAATTCCATTTTTAAAGTGAATAATTTTATTTGCAAATATAATAAAATTGCCATTATCACCCGTGAGAAGAAACCATTTTTTGTATGGCAGCTAAAAAAATATTTGGAAGTTATTCTATAAATAAGAATATTAACGATAGTTAAATAGAGTGTTTGATGCAGCTAACGGAAAAATCGTCTAAAAAAATTTATACGCTTATTCTGCTAATAATAACAGTTCTGGTACTTTTGTTTTTGTCTTACCTGTTTTTAGATATAATAATTATGCTTGTCATTTCCTTGCTGCTTGCATTTATTTTTAATCCTCTTGTAACGGCGATAGAAAATTTTGGGGTAAGCCGCTTTGTTTCATCATTATTTACGATACTGGCTTGTTTCTATTTAATTTTTCTCGGTCTATCTTTTATTGTACCGCAGCTAACAGATCAGCTTGTAAATATGAGTACGTATATTAGTCAAAATCAGATTAAGCAAACGTTAAGGAGTTTTGACCGGTCAGTTGTAAAATATATTCCATTTGTTAAATCGGGTACGGTTGCCGCTCATATAGAATCGTGGATTTCTTCCTTCTTTATTAATTTGCTTGACAGTGTTTCTAACCTTGTATCAAGTCTTGTATCAATTATCGCTGTTGCTGTGATTGTACCGTTTATGACTTTCTTCCTTTTAAAGGATAATAAAGGAATTATAAAAGGCATCCTTAATATTATGCCTAATAAATATTTTGAAATGTCTTACTGGGTAATAAGAAAGATCAGTATTCATCTTGGCAGATTTGTAAGGGGATGGATTCTTGACGCATTCTTAGTTGGATTTCTAAGCGGGCTTGGGTTATCAATTTTAGGGATTCAAAATGCAATTCCTATTGGAGTAATTGCAGGTATAGGTCATTTAATTCCGTACTTTGGACCAATCATCGGGGGAATTCCTGCTATAATTATTTCAGTTGCGCAGTTCGGAGATTTTTCCATGCTGCCTTCAATAATAATTATGTTTTCAATTGTTTATACACTTGATAATGGTTTTTTACAGCCGAACATTTTTGCCAAAAGTGTGGATATGCATCCCTTGCTTATAATTGTACTTATAATTGCGGGTAGCCAGGTGATGGGAATTTTCGGAATGCTGCTTGCAGTTCCGTTAACAACAGTTATTAAAACAGCAGCACGGGAAACATATCAGGGTTTTAAAAATTATACTATTACCAAAAGAACTGCGCAGTAGTTAAGTATATATCTCAGGCTAATTTGTTCCAAGCAGTTTTTTAATTATTTCTACGGAAGTAATCCCTTCAGCTTCAGCGCTAAAGTTTACAATTATTCTATGACGAAGTACGGGTATGACAGAGCTTTTAATGTCATCAATATTTGGAGTATACCTGCCGTCAATAATTGCTTTTGCCTTAGCTGCAAGAATAAGATATTGTGATGCTCTTGGTCCGGCGCCCCAGTTTATCCAATCTTTAATATACTTATCGGTATCATTGTGTTTTGGCCTGGTTCTGTTAACAAGCGTTACCGCATAATCAATTACATTATCTGCAACAGGAACCTTGCGAACTAATTCCTGGAATTCAATTAACTCTGCTGCATTTACAATTTTTGTTAATCCTGCCTGGTACTGGCTTGTAGTTGATTTAACTATTTCAACTTCTTCTTTGTAGGATGGATAATCCAACCACAGGTTAAACATAAACCTGTCTAATTGCGCTTCCGGCAGGGGATAGGTGCCTTCCTGTTCAATCGGGTTCTGTGTTGCAAGAACAAAGAACGGTTCATCAAGATTATGGGTTGCACCTGCAGCAGTTACTTTATGTTCCTGCATAGCTTCCAGTAAGGCTGCCTGCGTCTTCGGCGGTGTTCTATTAATTTCATCTGCAAGAATTATATTGCCGAAAACGGGTCCTTTTATAAATCTGAATGAGCGTTTTTTAGTAATGCTTTCTTCTTCGATAATTTCCGTTCCGGTTATATCGCTTGGCATCAAATCAGGTGTAAACTGAATTCTGCTGAACTTAAGGTCTAATACTTCCGCAAGAGTTTTAATCAATAAAGTTTTTGCAAGTCCGGGAACACCAATTAATAAGCAGTGACCTTTACACAAAAGAGAAACGAGAAGGTCATTTATAATTTCGTCCTGACCAACAATAACTTTTGCAATTTCAGTTTTAATATTTTTAACTGAGTTATTTAGTTTGGCAACCAGTTCAACGTCGTTGTTCATTTTATCTTCTTTCAATTTATACCTTACAATCTGATTTCCCAGAAAATGTTTTGCTTAAGTTCTTTTATCCAGTTTGAATAAAGTTTCTGTTGTTTATGTAACTCGGCTGCCTGTTTAATCTCGTTGTAATCATTATCGATATTTGCTTTATGCTCAGGAGATTTATTTATAAGATAAACAATATGGTAACCATAAATTGTCTGGCCAATTTCAATTCTTTTAGGATAGCTAATTTCGCCTGATTTAAGTTTTCCTACAGCATCTAAGAGTGATTTATCAAGTTGACCAAGTTCAAACGTGCCTAACAGACCACCAAGTTTTGCGGTTTCTTTATCATCGCTGTACTTCTTTGCATAATATTCAAAAGTGTTTTTACCGGTTCGCAGGCTATCCTTTATGTCGTTAAGTAATTCAATCGCGCGAAGGTCGGCATCTTCATCATTTTTAATTTTAATAAGAATATGACGTGCGTGGATTGATTCGCCTCTTTTTTCCAGAAGCTGTATGATGTGGAAACCGAATACGGTTTCTATTGGTTGTGAAATTTGTCCTTCTTCCAATGCAAATGCAGCAGATTCAAATTCGGGTACAAGCTTACCTCTTTTTGTAAATCCTAAATCACCGCCAAGAACAGCACTTCCCGGGTCTTCAGAATATTTCTTTGCGAGTTCTGCAAAATCTTTTCCGGACTTAATTGAATCAATTAATTGAAGGGCAAGTTCTTTTGATCTTAATTTAACTTTTTCACTTGCTTTGGGATTAATAAAGATGTGGGCAATTTTATATTTCTCAGGAATAAGTCCGAGTGAATCTTTATACGTCATATAAAATTTTTCAACTTCAGAACGGGTAGCTTCAATAAATCCGAATTTTTTTTGTTTGAGATATTCTGCCATAAGATATTTTTTAACATCATCGCGCATTTCTCTTTTTATTTTTTCAATGCTCATTCCGTACATCTGCTCTACTCTTTCCCTTGAGCCATAGTTCTGTACAAACAAATCAATACGATTTTCTACCTGTCTGTTAATCTCTTCATCTGTAACGTTAATTGAGTCAAGTTTAGCCTGTGCGTACAATAATTTTTCTTCAATAAGCGAATTAAGAATCTGTGCTTTAATGTTCTTGTTCGAAGGATCAACTCTTTGTTGAGCAATCATAATGTTTGTCTGGAAGTCGAGTTCGCTTTGCATTATAATTTCATTATCAACTACTGCAACAATTTTATCCAATACTTCCTGTGCATGCAGAGTTACAGAAATAATAATTGCAAAGATTATGAGCCTTTTCATTTAATTCCTTTATTTAATTTTAACTTTGTATTTAGCGTATAACGCATTTAAGTATTCTTTTAACATTTCCTGCTTTTGAAAAGTAAGATATCTTTCTTCAACTTTATCTTTGATTATTTCGAATTCAGGTATTTCATCCTTAGCATATTTTTTTACAAGTTGAACCACCGTGTACCTGTTTGGTTCCAGGTTAAGAACAATGCTTGCTTCACCCGGTTGAAGTTCCTGGATTACGAGGCATAAACTATAAGGCTGAATCTGGTAATCATACAAAAGCAAATTTGCATTTTCGCTTTTAATAGATTCGTCACCTCTGAAAACGTTTGTTGCACGGTTCCAATCGCTCTCAATCAATGTGGATCTGAATAGTATTGCTTTGTCCTCATCATCAAATGAAAGGGCGTTGAATAAAAATGTATCAAAGAAAAGTTTAAATGTAGCTTTCCTTGATTCGTAATAATCAATTAAATCCTGCGGTTTAAACTCAACAGGATGTTCATCAAAAAACTTTTGGATAAGGAAGGACTTGGCTAATTCTTTTTTTGCTTTTTGTGTTATTCTAAGGTAATCTTCTTCATTATCGATGTTTTTATCAAGCGCTTCCTTATAAAGTACTTCAGTATCAACCCAGTTTCTTATAAATTCCAATTTTCTGCTTTGCTGTAGATTATTAGTATCAATGTCTTTCGCCAATTCAGAATCAGTCAAGTAGGAATCGTCTACTTTGGCTAAATAGTTTTGTTCAGGATTTTCCTTGCTGCAGCTACCAAACATAGCCACAGCAAGGATAAATAGAATAAAACTAATTTGATTTGAAGGCTTGATCAAGTTTTTCGTAAAATATCTCAGGTTTATATAAATTTTTCAACTTACCAACATATTCAGATTCAAGTCTTTTGCTTTCGCTTTCCTGGTATTGGCCTGATACTTCCGCTTTGGCCTCTTCAAAAGTTTTTAATCTTGCCGGATCATTCGCAATTAATCTAACAATTGAAAATCCATTTCCGCTTTTAACAGGTTGGCTAAAGCTGCCGGGTTTTAATTTCTGCGCTTCCTGGGCTAAAGGATTGCTAAGATCAGTCAATTCATAAATACCTGCTTTCTCTTTGTAGCCGGCTCTTTCGGTATATTTTGCTGCAAGTGAATCAAAGCTCTCACCTTTCTGCAACCTTTCATAATAAGAACTTATAAGAGAATCTTTTCTGCTGAAGATTTCCTGGAATTTTACTCTGTCCGGCCAGGAATATTTTTCTTTATTTGCTTCATAGAATTTAACAAGGTCGGCGCTGTCAACTTTTACTTTACTCCAGATTTCATCATCCTGAAGTTTAAAGATATAAATTCCATTTCTGTAGTCATCCATTAAAGAAGCAAACTGTGCGTCTGTTTTTTCAAGTTCACCGGCTTCAAGATTTAGTGCTGTATTTTCACCATCTTTATTTACTGCGGTGTTCAATAACTTTTCGGTAACAAGCTTGTTATTAAACTCGGATGATTTTTCTGCCCTGCTGAACAATGTATCAACTGGAACATTCACATTATTAATTGAATAAATTGTGGAATCTTTTAAGGATTTTCTCCACTCTTTGTTCCAGTAATCTGTTCCAAATTTAGTTGAATCGTTTTGCGTTACAATTTTTGCAACAATGTCATTATTAAATTTGAAATTATACTTTGTCTTTAATCTGCCGATCAATTCATTATAAGCAATATCGTACCTGCTTCTCTTAAAGATTTTTTTCAGATTTTCTTTATCTTCTTCAAAGGATGGCAAAGGTTTAACATCCGTAACTTTTATAAGATGATATCCAAACTGAGTCTTGATAATATTTGAAACTTCACCTTTCTTAAGGTTAAAAGCAGCTTCGTCAAATTCTTTAACCATCATTCTTCTTTCAAAGAAGCCAAGGTCGCCTCCGTTTTCTTTGGATGAAGGATCTTCAGAATATTTTTTTACCATCTCGGTAAAATCAGCGCCTTTGGCAATCTGGTTTTTAATATCTTCAATTTGTTTTCTTGCTTCAACGGAATCAACCTTTGTAGAATCAATTCTGAAATCAATTAAAAGGTGGCTTCCGCGTATCTGAGGGATTCTTTCCTTCTTCTCATTTACTTTTATAATATGGTAACCAAACTTTGTTTTTACAGGGTAAGGATAAATTTTACCTGCTTCAGTTGCATAAGCTGCATCTTCAAACTCCGGAACTACATTTCCTGCAGTAATGTAATAGATGTCTCCCCCGGTTTTTTTGGAATACTGATCTGCTGAGTATTTAAGTACCAAATCTTCAAACTTTTTACCGTTCTGTATACTGTCAATTAAAGATTGTGTAAGAGCTTTGGCTTTTTCATCACCCAATGAATCAACTTTTATCCATAAGTGAGCAACTCTTAATTCATATTTCCTCTGATCATAAAGTTTCTTAATTCCGGGTTCAACAATTTTTTTCTCAATAAGATATGATGAGCCGACTTTTTCCTTATAATCTTTAAGTTCTGCATTCAGAGCTTCATCCTTTTCAAAACCCTTAACTTTTGCATCACGTAATTTCATTTTGAAATTAACGTAAAGATCGAGGAAGTTTTTTAGTTTGGGAAGCGAATCTTTTTTTGCAATGTCGATGCTTCCGGCATTTTTAGCATAGGCGGTTTCAAATTCACCTAATGTAATAGCATCATCACTGTATTTTGCTATTATAATATCCGAATGTTTTGGTGAACAGGACGAAAGAAAAATTCCAGTTATGACCAATAAAGTAGTATAAAACGCAAATCTCATTGTTTTACTCCAAGTTTTCGATTTTTTTGATTCAAATTTTAGTTAAAGACTAGTACAAATGCAAGGTAAATTACCTTAGGAATTACCGGAGTTAAACAATAAGCTGCAGAAATTGTTGCAGGTTTTTTCCCTTAATAATTACCAGCGTAAAAATATTTATAAAAGCTATTATGAAAAAGAACCTTAATAACAGGGATTTATAAAATCATTTAGTTCTATTTCAAATATGAAATTTTTAAAACTCTTTGTAAACCACTGGATGTTAGTTTAATAAAATAAATTCCGCTGGATAACTCCACCTGTAATGAATTGAAATCAATTTCCTTTTCATAAATGCCGGCATCCAGATTATCTGAAAATAAAACGGCAGTCTTTCTTCCTATTATATCATAAAGCTCTATCTCAACAAGCGCTACTTCCGGAACCTCAAATTTAATTTTTGTTGATGGATTAAACGGATTTGGGTAATTCTGGTATAATACTAAATCCTTTGGTTGTGCAAGTATTGTATTTATAAGCTGGCTGTAAATGAATTTACCATCAAGATCAATTTGCTTTAACCTGTATTGATACCGACCTGCTAATTCGGGTTTATCTGCAAACATATAACTGCCTGAACCTTCAGATGATCCATCAGCTTTAACAAAACCTATCTTAACAAAATCATTTTGAGTATTCGCGGAGAATGAATTAACATATTTTCTCTCAATATCAAAACCAAGCAGATTATTTTCTGTTTGAGTATCCCAGTTAAGAATTATTTTATCTCCGTTAACCTTAGCTGTAAAACTTGTTAATTCAACAGGTACGGATGAAAAATAATTTGCGGCTGCAAAAGCATTAATTATACCCCAGCCATAGTATTTATCCGGATTGTCTTTATTGCTCGCAGTATTTCTCAGAGCTTCAAGGATTTGCATTGGCGTCAGATGCGGGTTAAATGATAGAATTTGTGCGACCACACCTGCAGCTAACGGGCAGGCGAATGAAGTACCTTCACCGGAATTATAATCGCTCACATTATCCGTACCTGCAACAGTCACACCTCTGCCCATCGCCATTAAATCCGGTTTTATTCTTCCATCTGCAGTTGGACCAACGCTACTGAAGTCAACTCTTATTCCGGAAGAACTAACTGCACCTATTGTAATAACGCTGTCTCCGTCTGCGGGTGCACCAAGCGTATTATACTTTGCATTATCATATTCATTACCTGCAGCGTTTACTACTACAATTCCTTTTTTAACGGCGAGATCTGCGGCAATTGTAATTCTGCATGTATTACCATCCATACTTGCCCAGGTATAATCCAGGTATGGTGAATCATAGTCTTTGTAACCAAGAGAGGTAGAAGTAACATCAACGCCAAGACTTTCTGCCCACTCAATTGCAGCAATCCAGTTATCTTCTTCTACAGGAGTTTCCGAATCCGTATTTTCAGTCTTTGCAAGAATATATTTTGATGAATAAGCAGGCCCGATCAGGTTACCTTCTTTAAATCCGCCAATTACAGAAAGAGTTGCTGTTCCGTGGCTTCCGGAGCCATGATCATTTTCATCATCAACATTAGCATCATTATTTACGAAATCATATGCGGCAATAATGTTCATCTTAGCAAATACTTCATGCTCAAGGTTATTAAATCCGGCATCAAGTACGCATATTGTAACTCCCTGACCTGAATAACCGAGGTTGTGTAATTCAGTTACATTTATTTGTTTAAGCTGAGTATATGAAGAGCCGTAGTCGAGAGCTCTTGGTTCCGATTGAATAACTCGTACCGGTTTATATTCTGTTGCAGAAATTTTTGATGATGATTTATACCTGGAAACAATATCGATATTTTTTACAAAAGGCAGTACGGAGATTTTATTTATCAGTAAAGAATCTGCAAAGCCGCTTACTCCGTTAAACCATTTTGATCTCTGTTTTATTACAAAACCGGTCTTTTGCAATTTGTCCAGATAATCGGGATATAATGGAAAATCAGTTTCATCAACAAATATTTGTTTGAATCTTCTGTCTCTTCTTTCAATAGATTTTTTACTAAGGATTGCTTCAGGATTATAGAATGACATTTCATTCGATAATCCTTTATCTGTGAAGAAAACCCAGACTAACTGCCTGGGTTCAAACTCAAACTTTTGTATTAAAGTCTTTGAGATTTTTGTGCTATCTTTTACCGGTATGCCTGAAGTTAGCCCTGAAACTAACAGGATCCACAGCGAAATTTTTTTTATAAGAAACATATTATTTGGCTCGTGTTCCTGGTAAAACTCCTTCGCCCGGATTTACCAGATTTACTTTTCCATCGGCATTATCAACAGCTAATATCATTCCTTTTGATTCTAATCCCATCAATTTTGCCGGTTTAAGGTTAGCAACAACAAGGATGTTTTTGCCGATCAAATCTTCCGGTTTATAACTTTGTGCAATACCAGCAACAACCTGGCGTTTTTCAAATCCAAGGTCAACTTCAAGTTTTAAAAGTCTATCACTTTTTTTAACTGCTTCTGCTTTTAAAACCACGCCGGTTCTTAGTTGAATCTTTTTAAAATCATCAATTGTTATTTCTTCCATAATTTCTGTATTAACCGGAGCCTCACTTTTACCAAGTTTATTCATTTGTTCTTCAATAACATTGTCTTCAATCTTTGAAAATAAAATTTCAGCCGGGTTTAATTGCTGTCCGGGTAATAGATTAATCTTTCCACAATTATCCCAATTGGTTGGTTTGCTATTTAGCATAGTAAAAATCTTTTCAGATGAAAACGGTATAACAGGGCTTAACAATTCAGCTAAAGTATTAATTGTATTCAGGCAGATGTTAATTGTATTTCCGCATTTATCCTTATCTGCTTTTATTGATTTCCATGGTTCGGTATCGTTAAAATATTTATTGCCTGCTCTTGCAAGATTCAGAATTTCAGAAACTCCGTCTTTAATTTTGTATTGTTCAAACAAATCTGAAATCCTTGCGGGAAATTCAGACAGCAGTTTTATCATTTCATTATCTGCAGAAGAAAGGTTTGCAGTTTGCGGCACTTTGCCTTCAAAATGTTTATGCACGAAAGTAAATGTACGGTTGACAAAATTACCAAGTATGTCTGCAAGTTCATTATTATTTCTTGCCTGGAATTCTTTCCAGTAAAAATCTGTATCCCTGTTCTCCGGAAGATTTGCCGCAAGTGTATATCTTAGTGGATCTGCAGGAAAAAGATTGAGGAAATCGATAACGTCAATTCCCCAGTTTCTGCTCTTGGAGAATTTTTTCCCTTCGAAGTTAAGAAATTCATTCGCAGGAACATTTTGCGGGAGACAATATTTTATTTTATTAGCATCATTCCATGCCATTAACATAGCAGGGAAGACGATAGTATGAAAAACCACGTTATCCTTTCCGATGAATGCAACGTACTTAGTTTCAGGATCCTGCCAGTATTTTTTCCAGAGGTCCGGTTCATTTTTTTGATTTGACAATTCCTTTGTTGCTGAAATATATCCGAGTACCGCTTCGAACCAAACATATAGTACTTTACCTTTAGCAGAATCTAAAGGGACACCTACACCCCAGTCAAGGTCACGGGTAACTGCTCTGTCCTGTAAACCGTCTTTAAACCAGCCTTTACAATACTGAAGAACATTTTCCTTCCAGTGATATTTTTCATCATTCTCTTTTATATATTCTTCAAGTCTTTGTTGATATTCTCCGAGCGGAAAATAATAATGTGATGTTTCTTTAAGTACAGGTATTTCTCCTGTAATTTTACTCCTGGGATTTTTTAATTCCGATGGATCATAAAGTGCCCCGCAATTTTCACATTCATCACTTCGTGCCTGTTCATTTCCGCAATTAGGGCAGGTTCCTTCAACATATCTATCCGGCAGAAACATCTTTACCTTATCATCAAAAAACTGGAATGATTTCTTTTCCTTTAAAATTCCCTGGTTAAAATAATTAATAAAGAATTCCTTTGATGTTTCGTGGTGGATTGGAATACTTGTACGGGAGTAAATATCAAAGCTCATCCCGAATTTTTCAAATGCTTCTTTGTTTTGGAAATGGTAGCGGTCAATAATCTCTTTCGGAGTAACTTTCTCCTTATCTGCGGTAATTGTAATCGGCACTCCGTGCTCATCAGACCCACAAATGTAAATAATATCATCGCCCTTAAGTCTTTTATACCGGACGTAAATATCTGCCGGTAAGTAAGCACCGCTAAGGTGACCAAGGTGAATTTTACCGTTTGCATACGGCAGTGCAGAGGTAACAAGTATTTTTTCTTTGCTCATTTTTTCAACATTTTTTTGTCAAAATATAATGATTTTTTAGATAATGAGTTTCATTCAGGATTTATTATAAGCAAGTTAGTAGAGGAATAGTACATATTTCAAAAAAAAGTAGTGTTTTAGTTGCTAAACAAATTATTAATTCTGAAATTACTTCCGAAAATTTTGATCTTTGTGTAAATATTAAAATTTTGTTACTTCTGAGAACTAATAGTAAAGGTTATGAAGGAATTATTTCTCTTTTTCAATTTAATTTTCGTTTGCTGGTTTTGCATATCAAACTCAGTCCTTCCGCAGAAGACTGCCAATCCTAAGACAATTCTGATAGTAGATTATAAATTAAGTCAGGAAGAAAATAATGAAATCCTTATTAATGGATTAAAGTTTAACTTAGGTAAGTCTATTCCTAACCTTACAATTAAAGAAATCTCAATCAGTGATTCTACTTTACCTGAATCAAATTCCAGATTTGAAAACGAAAAAAAAATTCGTGCTTTAGCTAAAAATTCTGATTTAATTATAACGGTAGATGAATCAGCGTTAAGAATAATAGGCCGGGAAAGAGAGAAATACTTTTCAAAAGTACCGATTATTTACCTGGGTATAACAAGCTTTTATGATTTATTACCTGAAGAGAAATATTTTTCAACCGGGGTTATTCATAATATAAACTTTAAGAGAATACTTGATAAAATTATTGCTGTACACAGATCGGTTAAAACGGTTGAAATTATTTTAGATGAAAGAATCAATTCGAGTACCATCTCTTCAATTCAGAATGCTATAAAATCATATTCATCTGCACTTAAAATAAATTTATATTACAAACTTTCAACAGATGAAACAGGAAAACTTGCGAAAGATAAAGATGATAAAGTCGTAATTCTTTTAGGAAATTTAGTCGGAGATGATAATCAGTATCTTTCCGAGGAAAACTCCACGCTAATCTTAGAACGGAGATTGGATATACCCATTTACACTACAAAACTTTCTACAATTACATGTGGTGCAACCGGTTGTTTTGTACCGAATAATTTTTCACAGGTTGCAGATGCTTCAAGAATGGCCGCGCAGATTTTAAATGGCGTACCAATATCACAAATACCGGTTAAACATAATAATAACTTCAGATCAATATATGACTATTATATGTTATCACGTCATAATATTGATTATCAATTATTACCGGTAGGCACCGTAGTAATGAATAAACCCAAAACGTTTTATGACGAATACGGAGAATATGTCTGGATTGTTACTATTGCGTTTTTAATACTTTCACTTACTATCGTTTTTCTAATTCTAAACATTAAAAGGAGAATGCTAATTCAAAGGCAGTTAACCTTAAGCGAAAAGAAATTCAGAGGTTTCTTTGAACAATCTACTGATGGTATTGCTCTGGTTAACGAACAAGGTACGATAATAGAATGGAATAAAGGACTTGAAAATATAACCGGGCTTACAAAAGAATATGTCGTGAATAAAAAGCAATGGGAAATTCAATATGAATTATTACCGGATTTTTTAAAGAAAGAAACGATAATTGAAGATTATAAAAAAGAATTGACCAATTTCTTAAAAACCGGGTTGGGTGACTGGATAAACACACTTAATGATGTCCTGATTCAGAATAAGCAAAAGGGAGTTATCTACGCCCAGCAATTAATTTTTCCGATTAAAACTGAAAAAGGTTTTATGGCCGGCAGTATAATGAGGGATGTTACACACCAAAAATTAGCTGAACAAGAATTAATTGCTGCAAAGGAAGAAGCGGAAAGATCAGATCGAATTAAATCAGAATTCCTTGCGCAAATGTCCCATGAGATTAGAACGCCTATAAATGCTATTTTATCATTCGCTTCACTTTTAAATGATCAGCTTTCTGAAAATGGCGATCCGGAAATCCAGGAGTATTTTAATACTATTGACAGTGGTGCACGCAGGTTGATAAGAACCATCGATTTAATTTTAAATATGGCGGAAGTTAAAGCCGGTAACTATGCCATTACAACAAAAACAATTGATCTTGAAAATGATATTCTCAGCAAAATAATGAAGGATTTCTATTCAACGGCAATTCAAAAAGACATACGAATGAATTTTATACGTAAGACTGAAAACTGCTTTATTCAAGGGGATAACTATACAATAGTACAAATTTTTAATGCACTAATAGATAATGCATTTAAGTACACAGAAAAGGGAAGCGTGGAGATTATCCTTTACAGGGATGATTTTCAACAGGTTTGCGTTGAGGTGAAAGATACGGGTATTGGCATTTCCCAAGATTACCTGCCAAAACTATTTTCTGCTTTCTCCCAGGAACAGACAGGTTATTCTCGGAAATACGATGGTACCGGTCTTGGACTTGCCCTGGCAAAAAATTATGCCGGTCTAAACAATGCGGATATACAAGTTATTAGCGAAAAAGGAGTAGGTTCATCCTTCATCGTCATCTTTAAAAATTAACCTGACTTCTTAAACATTGATTTTCGTTTCAAAAAGCAATAGCTTTACATCCTTAATTTCGGTATGGTTACGCATAATATAAATATTGTAAGAGATAAGATTGCAGATGTTTGTACTTTATGCGGCAGAAATCCGGCTGATATAAAAATAATTGCTGTAAGTAAAAATACCGGGCTTTCTTTAATCAACCAGGCTATTTCAGCCGGCATTAAAGATCTGGGAGAAAATAAGGCCCAGGAGTTTTCCGAAAAGTTTCCTCTTTTTTCTGATGATATAAATTGGCATTTTATCGGGCATCTTCAGAGAAATAAAGTTAAATATATTGTCGGTAAAGCCGGCGTTATTCATTCTGTCGATTCAATTAAACTTGCTGAAGAAATAAGTTTACAAGCCGCTAAGGCTGGTGTTGTTCAGACAATTTTAATTGAAGTAAAAACTTCAGGTGAAGTTGAAAAATTCGGATTGACTGGTAATTCTGCTGTTTTGAATCTTGCGGAGTTTTGTTCTGCATCTAAGAATCTGAATCTAACAGGATTGATGACGATGGCACCATTAACAGATGATGAAAAAATAATTGCAAAATGTTTTTCGGATTTGCGTAAATTGAAAGAAGAATTAAACGCTACAGGATTTAAATTAAGTGAATTATCGATGGGAATGACGAACGATTACGAAATAGCAATTAAGGAAGGTGCAACTATGTTACGTCTTGGCACAGCAATATTTGGCCAAAGAGATTATTCAAAAAGCTGGAAAGAACAATGAAATTTTCACCTTTGAATATTAAAAACCAGGAATTTAATAAATCTGTCCGCGGATTTGATAAAGACGAAGTTCATCTTTTCCTGGAAAAATTAGCAGACGAATTTGAAAAATTAGTTACTGAAAACGATACTGTAAAAAAGGAACTTGAACAGGCTAAAAACCGCATTGCAGAGTACAAAAAGATTGAGAAAAATTTACAGGATACTTTATTAAAAGCACATGAATCATCCTCAAGAGCAGTTGAATCAGCAAAGAAACAATCTGTGCTTATGATAAAAGAAGCAGAGTTGAAAGCAAACCAGATAATTGACAAAGCACGTGAATCTGCAGATGATATCAGAAACTCGGTGCTTGGATTAAGGGAAGAAAAAGCTTTGCTTATTGCTAAATTAAAAGCGTTAATTAATTCTCAGGCAAGTATTCTTGAAATGAAAATAAATGAAGTGGCTGACGAGAAGAAACCTGTTGATAAACCAGGCGAAGTAGCAAAACTTGATATCAATATTGATGATATTTTAGAGAAATTGTTATGAAAGAACTTTTGGAAAAAATTAATGAAACTCTCGAAGTAATACGTTCATACGTTAAGGATGAATACAGGATTGGAATAATATTAGGGACAGGTTTAGGCGGACTTGTAAAAGAAATTGAAATTGAAGCTGAAATAGATTACTCATTGCTTCCTCATTTTCCTCTTTCAACGGTTGAATCGCATCACGGCAAATTGATTTTTGGTAAGATAGCCGGAAAAAATATTGTTGCAATGCAGGGTAGATTTCATTTCTACGAAGGATATACAATGCAGCAAATCACTTATCCGGTTAGAGTATTTAAATTCCTTGGTGTTGAAACTCTGCTTGTTTCCAATGCGTGCGGTGGTATGAATCCGGATTATAAACGCGGTGATGTTATGTTAATGACGGATCATATTAATTTACTTGGCGATAATCCGCTGATTGGAAAAAATATTGACGAGCTTGGACCGAGATTCCCTGATATGAGTGAAGCCTATTCAAGGGAATTGCTTTCAATAGCAGAAGAAGTTGCACTAGAGAATAAAATTAAAGTTCAGAAAGGTGTTTATGTTGCAGTACCCGGGCCTAATCTTGAAACCCGTGCAGAGTACATATTCCTGCGGGCAATCGGCGCTGATGTAGTTGGTATGTCAACTATTCCGGAAAATATTGTTGCCAACCATATGGGAATGAAAGTTCTTGGAATAAGCATTATTACAGATGAATGCGATCCTGAAAACCTTAAACCGGTAACAGTTCAGGAAATTATTGAAGCTGCTATGAAAGCAGAACCTAAAATGACTTTGATTCTAAAAGAAGTAATAAAAAAATTATGAGCGATATAATAAAGAAATATTATTATCTAACACCATTGCTGCTCTCTATCCTGGTGTTCGCATCAAATTTCCTGGAAACCAGGTTATTCTCTTTTGGTGATTTGAATTTTGCAGTATGGTTTGTTTTGTCTTTGTTTTGCTTTGCGTGCGGGTGGTTAATTAATTCAACGTTTGGCTGGAAACGCGGCGGCAGGATTGTATTTGCAATGATTGTTGCTACCGCTGTTATAAGCGTTGTTATGCTTATAATGTTCAGAGAGTACTTCAGTTCAAGCCAGACTATAGCGGAAAACCTTATCCTTTACAGCCTTAGAAATGTAACCTTAGGTTGTATGTCATTCTTTGGTATGGCTGTTAAAGAACTTCTTTCTCTGCAGAAAGAAATTTCCAATCAAAGTTTCCGGCTGGAAGCATATGAAAGAATGGTGACAGACGCTAAAAAGGAATCAGAACTTGTTTTAAAAGAAGCAAAGCTGACAGCGGAAAAACTTATTAGGGAGGCGGAAAACCTTGCTAAAAGTCATTCAGATAAAAAAGAAAAAATTGAAAAAGAACTTAAAGAATTTATTCATCTCGAAAGAGAATTAATAAAGAAATACGAAGAAAGAGATTAACTAATTACAGAAACCTTTAAAATTATTGTTACAAATGTTCAAACAAAATTTAGAAAAAATAGCGTATCCGGAAATTGAAAAACAGGTACTAGAGTTCTGGGAAAAGAATAACATATTCGAAAAAAGTGTAACTACACGAAGCGAAAATAAACCTTTTACTTTTTATGAAGGACCACCGACTGCAAATGGTAAACCAGGATTGCATCATGTAATGGCAAGGACATTAAAGGATTTGATTTGCCGTTATAAAACTTTAAAAGGCTACCAGGTTCACCGTAAAGCAGGTTGGGATACACATGGCCTTCCGGTAGAGATTGAAGTTGAAAAACAGCTTGGTATAAAAAATAAAAACGAAGTTCCTGCATACGGAGTTGATAAATATAATGCTGCATGCCGCGCATCTGTTTTTACTTACCTTGATATGTGGGAAAAGATGACAACCCGCATGGGTTACTGGCTGAGACTTGATGATGCTTATATAACCTGTACGAACGAGTATATTGAATCTGTTTGGTGGGCGCTTAAAACTCTTTTTGATAAAGGACTGATTTATAAAGATTATAAAGTTGTTCCGCAGGATCCAAAATCAGAAACAGTCTTATCTTCTCATGAACTTGCGCTTGGTTACAGGGAAGTGCAGGATCCTTCCGTTTATGTTGTGATGAAACTGAAACCATCCGAACTTTCTAAAGACGGAAATACATTCTTTCTGGTATGGACAACAACACCCTGGACGCTTATCTCAAACGTTGCTGTTGCTGTTGGTTCCGATATCGATTACGTTAAAATAAAACTGAAAGATGACTACCTTATTCTTGCAAAGTCACGTCTTTCTGTTGTTGATTTTGAATATGAAATTGTTGCAGAGTATAAAGGTAAAGATTTAGCAGGGCAGGATTACGAACCATTGTTCTCTTATGTTACTCCAAATAAGAAAGCGCATTATGTAATTGAAGGTGATTTTGTTAGTACGGAAGATGGTTCCGGTATCGTTCATATTGCCCCGGCTTTTGGTGCAGACGACTACGAAGTCTCAAAGAAATATAATTTACCAATGCTTCAACCTGTTAAACGTAACGGCTGCTTTACGGATGAAGTTACTGATTTTGCAGGAAAGTTTGTTAAAGATGCCGACAAAGACATCATTAAAAAATTAAAACAGGATGGAAAATTATTTAAGAGAGAAACAATCACCCACTCCTACCCGTTTAGCTGGCGTAACCAGGATGTTCCTATTATTTATTATGCAAGAGAATCCTGGTTCATCCGTACTACTACAATTGCAGATAAATTAGTAGCGCTTAATAAAACCATCAACTGGTATCCTCCGGAAGTTGGAGCAGGCAGATTTGGTAACTGGCTTGAGGAAAATAAAGACTGGGCTTTATCTCGGGATAGATTCTGGGCTACTCCCTTACCAATCTGGATTAGCGAAGATGGTGATATGTTTGCAGTTGGAAGTGTTGAAGAATTAAAAGAAGGTTTTATTGAAGAGAATGGGAAAAGAAAATCTGTTAGAGAAATAGAAAATATTGATTTGCATAAACCATTTGTTGATGATATCGTTTTCGAACGAAATGGTAAAATATATAAAAGAACACCTGAGTTAATTGATGTGTGGTTTGATTCCGGTGCAATGCCGTTTGCACAATTCCATTATCCGTTTGAAAATAAAAAATGGTTTGAAGAAAACTTCCCCGCAGATTTTATCTGCGAAGGTATTGACCAGACACGAGGCTGGTTCTATACTTTGCATGCTATTGCAACAATGTTATTTGAAAATGTCGCTTATAAAAATATTCTTGTTAACGAATTAATACTTGACAAATTCGGGCAGAAAATGTCCAAGTCAAAAGGTAACACTGTTAATCCTTTTGATCTTTTTGAAAAATACGGTGCCGATGCAACAAGATGGTATTTGGTTACCACCAGTCCTCCGTGGAAACCAACGCTGTTTGATGAAGAAGGCATTGTTGAAGTACAAAGAAAATTTTTTGGTACACTTGTAAATACATATTCATTCTTTGCTTTGTATGCAAACATTGATGGTTTTGAACACAAAGAAGAATTTATTCCTTATGAAGAAAGACCTGAAATTGACCGCTGGATTATCTCTAAGGTAAATTCTGTAATAAAAGAATATGAAGAACTAATGGATAACTACGATGTTACTAAAGCGGCAAGATTAGTTTCTTCGTTTACAATTGATCATTTGTCTAATTGGTATGTAAGAAGAAGCAGAAGAAGATTCTGGAAATCTGAAATGAACAAGAATAAAATTTCTGCTTACCAGACTCTGTATGAAACTCTGATAACAGTGGCAAAATTAACTTCACCGTTTGCCCCGTTTGTTGCGGAAGAAATATATCAGAATTTAACCGGAGTTACCGGACTGGATAAATTTGAGTCTGTTCATCTCACTGAATTTCCAGTACCAACTTATTCTGAACCTGAGCTTGAAACCAAGATGGATGTTGCCCAGCGGGTAGTTGGAATTACCCGTTCTATGCGTGCAAAGAATAATTTGAAAGTTCGTCAACCGTTAAGTAAAATTATGGTTGCGGTTGATAAAATTAAGCGCGATGCCGTTTCGAAGATGCAGGATGTTATTCTTGAAGAAGTGAATATTAAAGAACTTGTTGTGCTTGAAGATGATTCTGAAATAGTGAATAAATCTGCTAAACCTAACTTCAAATCAATCGGACCAAAGTTTGGTAAAAAAGCTAATCCTGTTGCAAATGCCATCCGTTCATTTGGTAAAAAAGAAATAGGAACGCTTGAAAGAGGTGGAATTGTTCTTATAAATGTAAATGAAGAAGAAGTTGAAATTTCAGCAGATGATGTTGAAATTGTTAGCACAGAGATTAAAGGCTGGCTTGTTGAATCAGAGGAAGGTGTTACAGTAGCTATCGATACTTCCCTTAATGAACAACTTATAGCCGAAGGTTTAACAAGGGAATTTGTAAACCGGATTCAGAATATGAGGAAAGATGCAGGTCTTGAAGTTACAGATCGCATAAAAATTTATTTTGAAGGTTCGGAGAATTTATTAAATTCCGTTAGCTTATTTAAAGATTATATCACTAATGAAGTTCTTGCTGATGATTTCAATTCCGTAAGTTTCCAGGATGGTTTTAAACAAGACTTTGAAATTGGTGATTATAAATGTACTATCATAATTAAAAAAGCTTAATTAATGAAGTTCGCCATGGAGGATGAAAATGGCAAAAGCAATAAAAAAGACGGCTAAAAAAGTAAAACAGGTTACAGCAAAAAAAGCAGTTAAAAAGGCTGCTAAACCTTCTGCTAAAAAAGTTCAGCCTAAGTTGAAAAAGAAAGTGGAAAAAAAGAAAACTGAAAAAATTAAAGTGAAAGGCTCTATGACAAACAAGAAAGAAAAGAAGACTTTAAAGAAGACTGAAACAACAAAAAAAACTGAGACAGCTAAGAAAACCGAACATATAGCTAAAAAACCGGTTATTAAAGAAGAAAAGAAAAAACACGAAGTAAGCCATAAACATACCGGCGAAGTTGAAGTTGTATCTCCCAAAAAAGTTGTAAAGAAAATTAAAGGATACGGTAAAGAAGAACTTGAAGCCTTTAGAAAAGTTATCCTTGATAAAAGAAACGAAATTCTTGAACAACTTCAGAATCTTAAAGAACAAATGATGGACCCAAGTACAGGTCAGTATGTAAATGAAAATTCACCTTACTCTCTTCATATGGCAGAGCAGGGAACAGATGCAATGGAAAGAGAAAAGATTTTCTTATGGGCGCAAAGAGAAAATAAATTTCTTGGTTACCTTGATGATGCTTTACATCGTATTGAAACCGGAACATACGGTATTTGTATAGAGTGCATTGATGAACCACAGAACCTTTGCCCGACTTGTCCGTTGGTTCCGAAAGAAAGATTAATGGCAGTTCCTCATACGCAATTATGCCTGCAGGTAAAACAAAAACAAGAAAAAGGCAAGTAACAGATATTTGAGGATTTTACTTACATCGCTGCTTGTAGTTATATTGGATCAGTCGGCCAAATTGTTGGTTAAAGGAATATCCGTCCCGGTCTTCAATTTATATTTAAATGGTATTCCTCTGGGTGATGAGAAGAAACTTTTAGATTCATTCCTTTATATTACTTTTGTAGAAAATCCCGGTATTGCATTTGGAATTGAGTTTAACAATATTCTCAGGATTACAATAGTATTATTTAATATCATTATTATTGGCGGATTAATTTTCTTCTTGTTGAAAAAGAAAAAACTAAAATTCGGTATCTGGTTTTCTTTTGCCTTAATACTTGGTGGTGCTGTTGGGAATATGATTGACAGAATTTTTTATGGTTTGGTGTTTAACTATGCGCCGGTTTTTTTAGGCAGAGTTGTGGATTATATAAGGATAAAAACTTTTACGTTTTCGTTATTCGGTAGGAATTATGATTCGTTACCGACATTTAACCTTGCAGATCTTGCAATCTCTTGTGGAATGATTCTCTTAATAATTTCCACAAATTTTTTTAATGAAGAAAAGCTTAAACAAAATAATATCTGGATGACTAAGTGAAGATTTTAAGATTTACATTCGTTATCATTCTTATAGATCAGATTACGAAATTCTTTATAAAAGGATTTTCTATTCCGGTTCTTCATATCCATAACCCGGGTTTGAATTATGGCGAAAAGCATGAGATACTCGGTTCCTTTTTAAGAATTACATTTGTTGAAAATCCGGGAATGGCATTTGGAATTAACCTTGGTATTTCATCAAAATTATTTCTTTCAGTCTTCTCCATCGTCGCAAGTATAGGCATCCTGCTTTATATGTACAAAGTTAGGAATGAAGGATTTATGTTTAGGTTTTCATTAGCTCTTATTCTTGCAGGAGCAGTGGGAAATTTAATTGACAGAGTTTTTTACGGTGTTATTTACAATTATGCGCCGCTATTCCAGGGCAAAGTAGTAGATTTTATTGATATAGATTTTTTTGATATGAATTTATTTGGTGCTATATATGACCGCTGGCCGATATTCAACGTTGCAGATATGGCCGTTTCAATTGGAGTGGTTCTGCTCATCTTTTTTAGTACAAAAGAAAAGACTGCAGAAGCACAGAATACTAATGATTCCAATGAATCTGTTTTAAGTGAAAGCAATAATACAGCAACAATTCCTGAAGAAGAAAATAAAAAAGAAGATAATCCAGATGTTAGTTCTGAAACAACCGGAGATAGAACAAAAGGAAACCCAGACGAACCTGGTTACAGCCAGGAAATATAAATTCGAAATTCCTGAAAAAAAGGATAAGGAACGCATTGATGTTTTCCTTACCCGTCATTTGGAACATGCCACACGTAATAAAGTTCAGAAATTAATTGAAGCTCAATTGGTTTTAGTAAACAGCAGACCGGTAAAAGCAAATTATAAAATTTCGCCATCAGATATAATTGAAGTGCAGATTCCTGTTACCCCTCATCCGGAAACTGCTGAACCTGAAGATATTCCTATTGAAGTGGTTTACGAAGATGAATATCTCCTGATTGTAAACAAACCGGCAGGAATGGTTGCTCATCCGTCATTCGGAAATTATACCGGGACATTGGTAAATGCCTTGCTTCATCATACACAAAAATTAAGTGCAATAAACACAGGAGCCAGACCAGGAATTATTCATCGGTTAGATAAGGATACAAGCGGATTACTTGTTGTTGCTAAAGATGATTTTACACACGCAAAAATTGCAGAACAATTTGCAAAGCATAAGGTTGAGAAAATTTATTGGGCTGTTTGCTGGGGCTTATTTAAAAATAAAGATGGGATAATTGAAACTAATATTACACGCAGTAAAAGTGATCGTAAAAAATTTACAGTTAGCGATGATGAAGGGAAACCATCTATAACACTTTATAAAGTTATTGAAGAATTTGAATTCGCTTCATTGTTGGAAATAAGATTAAAGACAGGACGGACACACCAGATAAGAGTACATTTATCCTCAATCAATCATCCTGTTTTTGGTGATGTTACTTATGGTGGTAATAAAATTGTATATGGTTCTAACCTGCCTAAAATAAAACAAAGGGTTGATAACCTATTGGAGATTATGCCAAGACAAGCTTTGCATGCCAGGACTCTCGGGTTTACTCATCCTCATTTAAATGAATTTATTAAGTTCGAGGCAAACCTGCCTGATGATATTAATAATTTACTGGCTGCACTAAGAGACTAGTTCTGGTGCAAGTTGATATAATTATAAGCAAAAAAATCCCGAAAAATTTGTATGTAAAAAACTGAATCTTTATCTTTTAGCAAAAAAATAAAAATGAAAATTTATAATACTTTCTCGAAATCAAAAGAAGAATTTATTCCCTCAAAAAAGGGTGAAGTT